>DATFCQ010000086.1:0-2087 GCA_035252905.1 Allostellaceae bacterium
TGCGGCGCGCCAATGCTCGGCCGCCTCGGCGAGCGCGCCGGGGAAATCCTCGGGCCGGTCGAGGCCCGTAGCGGCGCCGTCCTCGGCCGGCGCCGCCGCGCCGCGTTCCTGCCGCTCCAATAGAGGGTTCTGCTCGATTTCGGCGTCGACGAACTGGGCGAGTTCGAGGTTCGAGAGCTGCAGCATCCGGATCGCCTGCTGCAACTGCGGCGTCATCACCAGCGCCTGGGTCTGGCGCAGCTCGAGCCGCTGCGAAAATCCTGTCCTGCTCACGGGTGAGGCTCCGCTCGCCGCGGCTTATAGGCTGAAACGCTCGCCCAGGTAAACGCGCCGCACATCGCTGTCCGCGACGATCTCGGCGGGCTCTCCCTCGCGAAGCACGCGGCCTTCGTGCAGGATATAGGCGCGGTCGACGATTTCGAGCGTCTCGCGGACATTGTGATCGGTGATCAGGACGCCGATCCCGCGGTCCTTCAAATGGCGCACGAGGTCGCGGATCTCGCCGACCGCGATCGGGTCGATCCCGGTCAGCGGCTCGTCCAGCAGGATGAAGTGCGGCCGGGTGGCGAGCGCCCGGGCGATCTCGCAGCGCCGGCGCTCGCCGCCCGACAACGCCATCGCCGGCGCCCGGCGCAGATGGGTGATCGAGAATTCGGCGAGCAGGGCCTCCAGCATCGCCTCGCGCGATGCCGCTTCCGGCTCGGCGATTTCGAGGATGGCGCGGATGTTCTGCTCGACGGAAAGCCCGCGGAAGATCGAGGCTTCCTGCGGCAGATAGCCGATGCCGAGGCGGGCGCGGCGGTACATCGGCAATTCGGTGATGTCCTGTCCGTCAAGGCTGACGACCCCGGTATCGGCGGCGATCAGCCCGGTCATGATGTCGAAGCAGGTGGTCTTGCCGGCGCCGTTCGGCCCCAACAGCCCGACGACCTCGCCGCGCTGCACCGAGATCGTGACGCCGCGCAACACCGGACGCCGGTTGAAGCTCTTGCCGAGCCCGCGCCCCAAAAGGCCGTGATTATCGGCGACGAGGCGCGGCCGCGCATCCGCTCCGAAGGGGCGCGGCACCGCGGGCGGCAGGGCTCCTCGTATCCTCACCGCCGGCGCCCGTCATGGTGAACCGGGGCGGCGGCCGGCGTCCCGCCCTGGCGCACAAAGATTCCCTCGACCCGCGGCGCCGGGCCGCCCACGCGGGTCGGCAGGCTCATCATACGGCTCACGTTCTGGTTGAGGTCGACGACGGCGTATTGGCCGCGGATCGCGTCCTCGCCGCGGGTGATCGTGACATTGCCGAGCAGGGTGACGATCCCGGTCTTGGCGTTATAGACGCCGTAGTCGCCGCGGCCGACATCGGTGTCGGTCGAGACGATCACGTTGCCCTGGGCGTCGATGCGCTCGATGCGCGACGTCTCCGCTCCGATGTCCTCAGGCGCCGCCCGAGCTTTCCGCGCCGCCTGCCCGGCGGCGGGGGCGCTGTCGTCCCTGCTCAGATAAGCCGTCAATACGTCGGCTCGGATGCGCTTGTCGCCGCGCACCGCCACCGCGTCGCCGCGGGCGACGGCGATCTGTTTCTGCTCGTACCATTCGAGACTGTCGCGCGCCGTCACCGTATCGGTTGACGTCGTCAGTTTCAGATGCCGGCCGGTGATCACCGCGACCTGCTGGTCGGCATCGTAGGCGGCATGATCGCCGATGATGGTCTGGGTCGGACCCCTGACTACGACATTGCCGTCGGCGTCGACCCGATAGATCTCGCTGCCGCCCTTCTGCTGACGGTAGCGGGCGAGGAGAGTGTCGGCGTCGACCTCTTCCGCTCCGCGCTTGGCCACGGCATGGCCGCGCGCGATGTACATCCTGGCGTCCTGGCGCCATTCGATGCCCGACGCGGCCGAGATCGCGATCGGCTGTTTGTCCGCGCCGCCGCCGAGGGTCAGCCCCTGCCCGTGCGCGCCGAAGGACACCATGCCGACCGCCGCCGCGAGCCATAAGGCCGCGAGCCAAAAGGCCACTTGGCGCCGCCGCGCCGTCAGCGCCTCAGCCGTCATGGCGCTTGACGCTGTGAGCGGGCGCCGGCCGGCGCCGCGCCA
>DATFCQ010000087.1:0-5105 GCA_035252905.1 Allostellaceae bacterium
GGGCGGCGGTGTCCTCGGACAGCACGAGTTCGACGCCATATCCCTTGGTCAGGCTTTCAAGGCGGCTGGCGATGTTGACCGCATCGCCGATCGCGGTCAGCTGGGCCGCAGTGCCGTACCCCATTTCGCCGAGGATCACGGCGCCGACATGGATGCCGACGCCGATGCGCAGCGGCGTCTCGATCTCCCCCGCGAGCGCGGCGTTGAGTTCGACCAGCCGCTCGGAGATCGCGCGCGCGGCAACCAGCGCCTGCCGGCAGCCGGCCTCGGCCTCGCTTTCGATCCCGAACAGGGCCATGACCCCGTCGCCGATGAATTTGTCGACCCGCCCGCCGGCGCCCTCGACCGCGCCCCCGATCGCGGCGAAATAGCGGTTGAGGATGAACACCACATCGTAAGGCAGCCGGCTCTCGGCCAGAGCGGTGAAGTCGCGGATGTCGACAAACAGGATGGCGATCTCCCGCTCCTTGCCCTGGGCGACGTCGACCGCGCCCCGCCCGTCCCGGGCCGCGGCAAAGGGCGGCAGCAGCGGCGTCACCTCGACCGTGCCGAGGGGGCGCAGCATGCAGGCGAGGCGGATGCTCGGCGTCGCGCGGATGCGGCGCAGCACGCGCAATTCGCCCTCGCCGGGCGGCTCGACGGCATGGGGTGCGGCCCGCACGCGCACCCGGCAGGTCGAGCAGCGCCCCCGCCCGCCGCAGATCGAGGCGTGCGGGATGCGGGCGAGCCGGCTTGCTTCGAGAACGCTGGTGCCGCGCGCGACCTCGATGAACCGCCCGTCCGGATAGGCAATGCGCACCAGCCCGCGGCGGCGCTGCGCGAGGCGGCGCATCAGGCGGGCGAGCAGCACCGCCGCTACGAGGGCGACAAAGAACCAGGTGCCGTAGGTGACGATCAGTCCGAGCGTGCGCGCCTCATCCGGCGTCGGCGGCCGCATCGCGGCAAAGACGGCGCCGGTCCAGTGCCGCTCGGTCGCAAATGCGGCGACCTGCCGCCCGGCCTCGATCGCGCCGAGCAGGGCCAGCACCGGGAACAGCACCGCAAAGACCAGCGCCGGCGATTGTACCCGCGCGTACCGCGGTTTGACTTTGAGCCAGAAATGCAGACCGAGCATTGCATGCGCCCAGGCGACCACGAGCACGAGCAATTGTTCGAAGCCGTATTCGGGCGAGCGGACGAAATAGACCCACAACAGATAGACGTAACGGCGCGTCTCGGTGCCGAACAGGAGATAGGCCAGCCTCGTCTCCGCGACATGGCGCAATAGCAGAACCGGGATCAAGAAGCCGAGCGCGAGTTGGAACAGCTCCGCCGCGCGCAATCGCAACGTCCGCCGCTCCCACAGCGCCAACAAGGCCAAAACATAATGCACGGCAAAGCTGCCGTAGAGCAAAAGCTGCGCCGGCGCGATGGACCACAGGCCGGACACAAAGGACAGCACCCGCTCCATGACCGCGAGAGAGACAAGGCCCGCCGCATGATTGGCGAGATGCATCGTCACATAAGCGAGCATTACCAATCCGGAGGCGAGCCGAAGGCGGCGGATCATGCCGCGATCCCGACCGCCCGGCCGCGACGCGATTGGCGGGAAGCGGCGACACGGTCAAACTCGGCCGCGCTCGCCGGCGGCATACCGGCGCACCGGAGTTCTGGTCGCTTATCGGACATTTTGTCCCGCTGATTGCGGCAGGCCACCCCTCCTTCGTACCGCCGGGCAGGGAGTCGGGCCGTATCGGACGGGAACGGCGCCGTCAGGCCCGCGGCGCCGGCCGGCCCGATACTATGCCTGCCGAACGCCTAGGTTGATTATGACTAAAATCCAAGAGAATGGCGAGGGGCTCGGCGGCGCCGGCCGAGCCCCTCCCCCGACAATGCAGCGGCTTTGGTCCGAACCGGGGAGACGTTCAGGGCCGGGCCGCGCGACCACGACAGGGCCCCTGGCTGCCGGGTCGCGTTCGACGACGCGGTGGCGCATGCCGTGCAGGTTCGACCACACGCGGCAGCGCTCGGCCGTGAAGGCGCCGTCATAGACCGCCGCGCGATCTCGCCCACCGTGCTCACCGTCACCATTTCTTCCGGGCGCGCCTCGTACTGCGCCCGATGCGCCTCGGTCCACACCCACTCCCTCGCGTCCCGCCATGCCAGGCGGATCGGTGCGCTTCTCAAGAGTACAGATGGGATCGGGGTACAAAGGCGCACTCAAACAGGCTCTGAGGATACGGAATACCTGTCGTTGACTCGTTCGACAAGACATACCGAGGGACTCTTGGACAAGCCCGCCAAACCCGCCTATCGGCAACCAAAGGCGTATCAGGACACTCGCTTTCTCGAGAGCAAGGATGCGCGCGCGCTGCGCATCCTGGCGGAATACCTTGAGCCGCTGTCGCGGTTCCGGCGGAACCGTGTCGAGGACACGATCGTGTTCATGGGCTCGGCACGGTTGTGCTCGGAGGAGGACGCGACGGCGGCGCTGAAACGGGCGGAGCGGTCGGGACAGGGGATCGAGACGGCGCGGACGGCGCTTGCCCTGTCGATCTATTACGAGGCGGCGCGCGAACTGGCGCGGCGCCTGACCGAGTGGTCGAAACGGCTCGACCGCGAGGAACGGCGCTTTGTCGTCTGCACCGGCGGCGGCCCCGGCATCATGGAGGCGGCCAGCCGCGGCGCCTCCGAGGCGAAAGGCCTCAATGTCGGGCTGACCATCTCGATCCCGAACGACGAATTCGACAACCCCTATGTCAGCCGCGAATTGCACTTCCATTTTCATTATTTCTTCATGCGCAAGTTCTGGTTTGTCTACCTCGCCAAGGCGGTCGTGCTGTTTCCCGGCGGCTTCGGGACCTTGGACGAGCTGTTCGAGATCCTGACCCTCGTGCAGACCCGCAAGATGAAAAAGCGCGTGCCGATCGTACTGTTCGGCGCCAAATACTGGGATGAAATCGTCAATTTCGACGCATTGGTCAAATACGGCACGATCTCGGCCGAGGATCTCGCCCTCTTCCATCGCACGGACTCGGTGGACGAGGCCTACGACATCCTGACCAGAGGCCTGACTGAAAACGCCCTCCCGATCCCCGGCGCGGTGCTATAGCCCCTGCGCGCGGCAGGCGTTCCCCGCTGCGATCCGACAATGAGCTTGTCATCTCCGCATTTCTGCGAAGAACATGTTTCCGATCCGCTGCCGTGCCGCAGGCGGCCGGAAGGCGGATCGGGCCGGCCGCATCGGGCGAAAGGGCGGGTTGCGCGAGAGGCAACATCAACGAATGCGAGGCTACCCCGATCCTGACAACACCGCGCGGCGCGGGGGGACGCTCAATCGCCCGGCGCTCACCTGTTCGATCATCCTGGCGGTCATCATGCAGGGGATCGACAACACGATCGCCAATGTCGCGCTGCCGCACATTCAGGGCAGCCTGTCGGCTTCGCAGGACCAGGTCGCCTGGGTATTGACCTCGTACATCGTGACCGCCGCGATCACGATGCCGCTCTCGGGCTGGCTCGCCACCCGGTTCGGCATCAAATCCGTGTTTCTGGTCTCGATCGGCGGGTTCACCTTCGCCTCGGCGCTGTGCGGCAGCGCTGCGAGCCTGCAGCAGCTCGTCTTCTACCGCGCCTTGCAGGGAGTGTGCGGCGCCGGGCTCGTCCCGCTGGCGCAATCGGTCCTGTTCCAGATCAATCCGCCGCAGCGTCACGGTCAGGCGATGGCGGTGTTCGGCATGGGGTCGATGACAGGCCCGATCATGGGGCCGACCCTCGGCGGCTGGCTGACCGATCAGTACAATTGGCGCTGGGTGTTCTACATCAATGTGCCGGTCGGCCTGCTCGCCACGATCGGGATCCTCGTCTTTCTGCGCGAAGCCCGGCACGCCCACCGCGAGCCGTTCGACTTCTTCGGTTTCGCGGTGTTGAGCCTCGGGGTCGGCGCCTTGCAGATGATGCTCGACCGCGGCGAATTGAAAGACTGGTTCTCCTCGACCGAGATCTGGATTGAGGCGGCGCTCTCCGCGATCGGGTTCTACCTGCTGGCCGTGCACACGGCAACCGCCACCGACCGCTCGTTTCTGAACCGCGAGCTGTTGCGGAACCGGACCTTTGTCTCCGGCACGTTCCTGATGTTCTTTATCGGCGTGATCCTGACCGGCACCTCGGCCTTGTTGCCGACGATGATGCAGGCGCTGATGAACTATCCGGTGTTCACGACCGGCATGGCGATGACCCCGCGCGGCTTCGGCACAATGGTCGCGATGTTTCTGGTGGCCCGCATCATCGGCCGCGTCGATCTGCGGCTTATTATCCTGTTCGGCCTCGTTCTGACGCTCGTGTCGCTGCGGCAGATGACGGGGTTCTCGCTGACCATGGACATCGGTCCGATCATCCTGTCCGGCTTGTTGCAGGGCTTCGGGCTCGGCTGCACCTTTGTGCCGCTCAACATGATCGCGCTGTCGAACCTGCCGCGGTCGATCATGACCCAGGGCACGGCCTTGCGCAGCCTGATGCGCAACCTGGGCGGCTCGATCGGCATCTCGGTCCTTGAGGCGCAGCTGACCCGCAATACGCAGACCGTGCATTCCCGGCTCATCGAGCATCTGCGGCCTGACAACCCGTTGATGCATTCGCCGCATCTCGCCGCGCCATTCAGCCTGACCGACCCGTCGGGGATTGCGGCCTTGAACGCCGAGGTGACGCGGCAGGCGGCGATGGTCGCCTATGTCGACGATTTCCTGTTGATGGCTTTGATCATCCTCGCCTGCCTGCCATTGCTGCTGCTGGTGCGGGTGTCGTCGCGCCGGGCCGCCGCAGCCGAATGAACCTGCGGACGCGCGCCCTCGGCGTCTGCCGCCTCTGAGCTCGACTTTGGCCATTTGAGGGATTCAGCTAATGAAATCAATCGTTTAGTCCTTTGGCTGAAATTCAGTCGGTTTTCAGCCTTTTCAGAGACTTACGCAATGAAATGGCCAAAGTCGAGCTGAGAGCCCGTTTCGAAACTCATGAAGCACGGCCGAGGCGGCGAACAAGGATCATGACCGAGGCGGCATAGAGAAAGGCGCGCGCCGAGTTGAGGGTCGCCTCGCAGTCCTTTGCCAGCCTGCGATTGCGTCCGATCC
>DATFCQ010000088.1:0-9116 GCA_035252905.1 Allostellaceae bacterium
CTCCCCCGCCCGTAGCGCCACCGGCGCGGCCCGCCGCGCGTGCCGTGGTGGCAGATGACGGCCGCGCGATCCGCTTGACGCTCTACCGTGGCGCCAAAGGCATCGCGAGCCCCGCCCTCGGTCTCCGCGCCGGGATCGGGCCGGCGAGCGATCTGCTCAAGCGGCACATCCCCGTCTTCGCGAGGACTGGATGACGCGATGAGTGACCCACCATCAGGGCGGGCCGCACCCTCGCGCGCCGCGTTGCGGCAGCGACGCTATCGCGAGCGGCGCAAGGCTGGCGAGATGCTGATCGAACTCCGAGCCCCCGTCGGGGCGATCGCGCAACTTGCTGCGCTCGGCTGGCTCGATCCCGAGCGCCGGGACGATCGCAACGCTGTGGGTGCCGCGCTAGCCGCGCTGGCGAGCGCCGCACTGGGGGCGGGATTGCGGCCCAGAAAGTGACGCGTGACGGCAGGCAGCTTGGCCCGGCGCCGCGCGCCACCCGTACAATTCGTACACCCCAACGCGCGCGGGCGTGCGCGCGTGCGAGAGACGACAGCCGCAACAATGCCTTGCCCGTGAAAAACCCGCCGCATCCCGGGGCGTTGGCGGGGCCGATCCAGCGGCAACGTGGATAGATACACCGGATATACACCCGTAGCGGCGCCGCACCATATCAGCGGCAGGGTGCGCAGAAATCAAAGGAACGCGCGAGAGCGAGCCTCGGAAATCAAACATGAGCGCCGAAAATCAAGTTTCAGCAGCGGAAAGTCCGCCGAAGCGTCCGCGCCGGGACAAATGGCGCCCGCGCTTCCCGATTGATCGCCGCACCCTGATCGGCCGGCGCGTCGCCGATTTCGAGCGGGATCTTGTCGCCGCCGTCCTGGCCGGCAACGGCAAGAGCAGGGGCAAACCGCGCCCGCTCGATCTCGAGCAACGGAAGAGCGTCCGCCTGGCGTGCGCCTTCGAGGCGCTGTGCGCGCGGCTCGAAGCCGAGTTGCTGACCGGCGCGAGCCTCGATCACCGGGCGCTGATCGACGCAATGCGCGAGCGGGACGCGATCGCGCGCAAGCTGATACGGCACTGGTAGGGCCGGGGGCCGCATGCAAGGCCGGCGGGATACGTCGCAATTATTGGCGCTCGATAATCGGCGCTTATCGAGCCGCCGAGTTTTTTAGAACATCCCTCGACAATTCCCGCCGAGCTCGGCCGGCGCGATCCGCGCCCACACCGCCGACGCGCTCGCGCTGTTCATGTGGCCGAGCGGCTGATCCTCAAGCTGCCGCCCTTCCTCTGGCGGGGCGCACCCGAACAAACACGAAGGCGCGTGGCTTGCCGGCTTGGCCGTTTAGCCTTTCGATCACACCTGAGACTTCGCGCCCCGCAAGCCAGCATCGGAAAGCCCCGGCTTGAAGCCGGTTGATGTAACCGACAAGCTGACCGCTCGACCGAACCATTACCGCATTCGGATCACGCGGATTCTGCGGCTCGGCGTCAAAGCCGACCGGATCACCCTCGCCCAACCTGATCTTCTGCGCGTAGTAGCGATATCCCGCAACTTCCAGCAGTAGATCGCAGTTAACTGTGCCCGCGTCGAAGGGATCTACGACCGAGAAGCCGTCGCTGGGCAGCTTCGCCTCGGTGATACCGAGCAGGCCGAAGTCGGTGACAGCTAGATGATCCGGGAGGCGGAACTGTCGCTTGTATTCGGCAAAGTCTGGCCGGGTGCGAGGCGGGAGGCGTCGCATGAGCGCTGACAGGACGCCTGAGGTGTGTCGCTCTCTTGTCAATGAGAATGCCGGATATCCCTGATACCCCAAGCTTTCGATCTCCTGGAATGCCCGGCCCTGATTCCAGCGCTCGAAATCGAGCCCCGGCCGGAGATAACGTAGTGCGCAGTCGTCACCCGCTGCCTCCAGAACGCCAACAGCCCATCGAAACCGCTCTCCCATATGATCGGGAGCCTGCCATGCCAAAAACAGGCGTCGCGGCTCCGAAATCCGCTCAATCCAGTTCGACACGGTTTAGACCCCCAGAATCAAGGACAGTTGTTGCCTGCGCGCCTCGACGAGTGCAGTCACGAAACGTGCTCTATCATGGGTGAACAAAATGCTCACGTCGAGTCGCGTACACTCCTCGATGATTTCGGCAAGCTGCTCGGTATCGAAGCTGATCAACCTGCGCATATCGTCCTTCGCTTCCGGGTACGCTTCGGAAAAGCGGCGACACAGAGCCATATGTGGGGTCGGCGCGTCGCTCAACGAGTCCCACCCGCAATGGTGCCGGCCCTTATCGATGTATGACGCCAGCCTATCCGGCCGACTCGCCTCCCTAAGCCTGTCGTCCCGAAGCTCGTAACCCAGACTGGTCCCGTTGTCGAACGCTGGCGCGAATGTCCACGTCGGGGTACCGCGATCCGCTGGCATTTGCTTGAGGAAGCCCCAATTCTCTGGGTGCCGATCGGAATTGCCAATCAGCGCATCGAAGGTCAGCAGGCGGCCCCACCATTGGATAGCCGTATCGAGCCCAAGCCGGCGGCACAGCCGCAAATTTGTTCTAATGGAATGAGGCCGGTCAGAGCGCAAGTCGATCCGCAACCGTTGCAAAAAGTCTACAGCGTGCACCAGCCTTGCTGATGCTGGCTCACCCGGATAGCCGTAGAAAAACTCCACCAGAGCTCCGACCTCGCCCTTTTCAGGATCAGCGGCGACAAAGCATCGGGGCACATCAAAACCGATCATTGCTGCTATTCGATATGCTATGATCTCGGACCAGAGCTGTTGTACTCGCCAATTATGCGCAACCTTGAAAAGATAGGCATGACCAGGGATTAGGAACGGCTGTACGGGAACTGTGGGGCAGCGCAGCAGCCGCTTCGGCTTGGAGCCGATCGGGAAAATCGGGAAATCCTCATCGACTCTCCAGGACGATACGTCGATCGTCTCTATGAGGCTTTGCGATCGAGCGCTTCGCATGCACGCCTGCCTTTATGCTCTCACCGGCTTTGCGCGGCCCTTTTCAGTGGCAGCTTGGTGCGGCGCCTCGCTATCTAATACCAGATCTCTCTGATTAGAACCTTCACGGATCCCTCCTCACAAACTCTCCCCTGTTAAGGGGGAGGGCTTATCCTATACTCCCTTCCTCTCAACGGGGGAGGCCGAGGTAGGGGTGACGCCGTGAACAGGTTCTTATCATCGGGAGATGGTATAACCCGGATCATTCATGAGGGACACCAGCTCGCGGTCGGAGGGCGGCATTCGGGCGGTGGTCGGAACGACTGCTTCCGGCGCAAGACCGGGTCCCGCCCGCGAGCGGACACTCAATCATGAGCATCCGTCGCAGATTTTCATTCTCATCGGCTTGCGATGATCCCACCGTACCGGCGACATGCGAGATTCGATCGCAGTGGCCAGCAGCTGAAGCCGATGGGGGTGGTGCAAGCCCGACGGATACCGCTGGGCTGATGACCGATACCCGCCCTTATCGGACACCTGAAAAGTGCTCGCGCCGGTTCTGCGGGACCAGAACTTTAACCTGCCGCAGCTTGGCGATGATCTCCTTCGGCTTGTAGCCTTTCCTTGGCATCTCGATCCCCCTGAGGGCGAAACCGTAGCTCAGGATGGGTCAATTTCGGCGGGGTAGAATCAGTCGATGGTCGTATGCTGAAGCTGGTCCGCCGCAATAGCCACTTCGAGGCTCACCGTGCTGTCACCTGCCGCCGTCTCATCCGGTTCTCCTGAATCGGCCATTTGGTCCGCAGGAGATGATGCATTAACAAGGCCGAAACGGCGGAGGATCTGTGCCGCGCTTTCGAACCGTCCGAGGCTTGAACGGAGGTGTTCCCGGCATACCTCCAAAGTCTCTTTCCGCTTCGCGCTGACCGCCTCATCCACAAGCGCCCTCACCTCCTCGTCGGTCTTGCCGCTCGCCTTTGCCGACGCGGTGAGCATATCGATCTCGCGCCTGAATTCGGGCGTCTCCCGGGCTGTACGCACCGCCGCATCGAAGTACCGCGTGCGCAGCTTCTCAATTGCACCAACAACCTCCGGAAGAGCAACACGGAAGCGATCCGCATAAATCGAATTTTTCGGATCAGCGAGCGTCGCAGTCACCGCTGCTGCGGCTGTCCGTGAATGCACGATCTCCAACACGACGTAGCGGAAGAACTCCCACTGCTTCTCATTCAATTCTCGGACGTTACCGGCGGCCAGCAGTCCTCGGAAGCCGGACTGGGTGGCCTCGAAAGCCCGCGCGCGGGGCTCGGTCACGTAGCCGCTCATCGTTCGATGGCGCACGACCGAAACGGGAAAAAAAGAGTTGAGTCCTGCCAAGTAAAGACCCGACGTGAACTCCGTCGTTGCAAGTCTCTCATCGTAGCTGGCCGCATCGGGGAGGAGCAGCTCTACATGGCTGAGAACAGCCATAAGGTAACCGAGCTGGAAAGCTTGCGTCGAGAGCGTGTCGAAGATGGCCTTTCCTCGCGCGCGAACCTCCTTCATGTCCTTCTCGACCTCAGCTTTGTCACGGTTCATGAAGTTACGTTCGTCGATATTGAACAGGATGAATGAGCGCGACGTCTTCACCCCGCTCTCGTGTTCCTGGAGCGCGCGGGCGACGGATTCGGAGTAGGTGAGCTGGCTAGTGAGATGCGGAGGCACGGGCTGCGCTTGGTCGCGCAGTTCGCGGATCTTCTCTCGGAGGCGAGCAACGTGCTTTTCGAACACTGATCGATTGCCTGCCCCGTCGAAAAGCAAGGATCGGCACTTCGCCTGTACTGGGTCCGCCATCGCCGTGGGGTCGCTCAGCTCCTCACGGAGCTGTTGCGCCGCTTGGTTGTGCGCCGTGTAGGGCCTCAGTCTGTCGAATAGGGGAAGCATGATGCGGTCAGTCAGATCGCCAATCTTCTCTGCGATGAGCGACACGTCTTCGGGTTTGTGCGTCTTAGCCGATCGCCGACTGATGGATTGGAAGGCGAGGCCCTCAACGCCCGTAAGGATTTCGGCGGGACGGGTGGGATTCCTGACGTTGCGGCCATCGGTGGCATCGGCGGACTTGATCAGATTGAAGACCGCGGGTAAGCCGAACCCAGCGGCGGCGTGCATTTTGTGGAGTGCAATGGCACTGCAGAACTCTAGCTGGCCAGCCACGACCTGGCCGCCGCTATCGGCTTCCGAGTCTCCGAAGGCGAAGGAGTAGATGCGCGCCACGTCCGGCGCACTTCCGGTTCGATCCTTAAAGTGGGTAAGGGTCCGCCGCATCATAAACGCGGCGAAATCCTCATCATCAAGCAGCAACTCGCGGGACTCGCTGACCTGCTTGGCCTGTCGATTCACGACGATGAAGATCTCGCGGCAAACCGACACGAGATCGATCCCTCGATCCCTGAACTCGGGATGCCCGTCATGCAGTTCTGGGAAGAAGATGATGCAGACCGGCAGCTCGATATGTGCCACCGCCGATGGGTCGACTTGGATATGGCTGTAGTATGAGACAAACGGGTCTGCGCCCCAGTTCTTGTTAATCTGACGGTGAAGCGCCAGAAGCGCCATCGCGCGGTGCTGCCCGTCCACGATCACGATAGCCGAACGCTGGGGGTTGTAGTGAAGTACCCCTAGCGGGCTCTCTTCGCCCCCGATTACCACCTTCTCGAACTCGAAGAGGTCACCGAAGCTGAGCCGCTTCCCATCCGTTTTGGGAATTGGGTAATGAGGAGCTATGCCGCTCGGCCCCTCGCGCTTTGGAACGAGCACGGCGAGAATTGGGGGAAAGAAGCGTGCGTGCTGACCGGTGTCGCCCAGCAAGTACGGAATGAGGTCGTGCGCAACCCGGCTGTCGTCGAGGTCGCGCTGAATGAGTTCGTCAAAAGAGAGCTCTTCCAGTTGGAAAATTTCGCGCCAGGGCGCCATCTGCGAAGCGAGCTGATTTTCCCAGTGTCCCTGCTGGCCGGGACGGATCTTTGTCAGAAGATAATGGGCTCGAATCTGTGAGCTGCCAGATCCGATGGAGAACTCCCCGTAAGTCCCGTAAGCGGGAAACTTCTGAACGGAAAAGTTGAAGCTCATGATCAGCGTCTCCCGCAGATTGGATCTGAGAGCAGCTGAAGCAACCGCTCCAGCGCTCTACGAGTTGAAGAGTCGGAGGTCCCCGTATCGGGGCCGATTGCCGAGGGTATGTCCCCAGTGACGAGTACGGAAACCATCAGATCCTTCGACGAAACGCCGCGCACCCGTGCTTCGAGAGCGAACGAGTGTGGGAGATCGAGGCAGTCCATGACCTCCTGCACGGTCGCAAGCTCATTCGCCGCAAGGAAGCGGCTCACGCGCGACGTATCCTCCCAGTACTCTGTCAAGGATAGGTAATGCTGGTTGTAGACGCGTTCATACAGATTCTTTGCGATGCCGATATACACGGGGCGGCAGAAGTAAGCGAACTGCGCGGATCTGAAGAACCAGTTGAGGAACGGCTCCGCCTCATCGAATGCCTGGACAATCGCGTCGCGGACGGGTTGGCGGTCGGTTCCGAGCAGCATTTCGCCGACCACCTCGCCCGCGATGCGCACCCCATAGCGCTGCTGGATCTCGGTGCTGATCCTCGCATGCCCGCTCAGGAACCGGGCGAGTGTCTCCGGCGTGGTTTCGCGATGGATCGCGATCGGCCGGTAATACCAGGCATACAGGCCGGGTTGGTCCGGAACGTGGGCGATCCGGCTGCCCTGAAACTCCATGTACCGCGTCGAATCGCCGCTCACTTGTGGCAGACCAGGCAAGCTTTCGACGGACCGTCGATGTCCTCAAGGCCGAAGGCGCTCTCTGCGGACCCAAGGGGGTTCGCCGTCACACGCTGTCGCGCCCGTGCAACGCGCCGCGCGTGCTCCTCTCGGATCTGCTTGAGGCGATCAGGACGTGCGAGGTCTGCTAGCGGCTCCCCCTGGCTCCAGGTGAAGGGTGAACCGTGTTCGAGGGCGTCCTTCTCGTACGACTTGGCTTCCTCGAACGCCTTTGGGTGCCGCTCCAAGAGGTTCGCCCACTCTACCTTTTGTTGAAAGAAGCAGAAGGTGCATCCGGAACGGGAGCGCCAAGCGTAGTAGCCCGGTAGGCCGATGCCGGCGCCCTCGAGGATCTCGACTACACCCGCCTTGTCGATCCCCGCCTCGCGGAACGGTAGACGGATCTTCAGGTTCGGGTGCGTGGACGCATGCCCCTCACGCCACTCCTCGTCCGCACGTATCGCCACGTAGCTCGTGATCCGCACGCCCGCCGCGAGCGACGGAGCGATCCACTTCTCGAACGGCCTTATCTTGAGCTGGCGCGTGCACCAGCGCGTCTTGGGGGAAGGGAGGAAGTGATTATATTGCCTGAGCCAGTAGTCGAAGTCGCGGTCGGGGTTTAGACGCGTGATTGGCTTGCCGAGGAGACCTTCAAGCCTACCCAGGTACTCGTAAACCTCCTCCAGCTCCTTGCCCGTGTCGGTGAAGAAGTACTCGATATGGAGTTCCGGATAGTTCTGTGACATCCAGACGGCGAGGGCGGCGGAGTCCTTGCCGCCCGAAATCCCGAGGACGTGCCGCTCGGTGGGCTGTGTCATCGAGCCCCCCGCTTCGCTTTCGCATCGACGTCCCGCGCCGCGACCCGCGCTGCCAGGGCGCGTACTAGCGCCGCGACCTGCACTTCGCCCTCGGCCCCATTCGATGCGAGTAGGTTCTCAATGCCGGCGAGGAGCGGCGCGACGCGTGTTTCGGCGGCCCGCGACAGCCGAACCTCCGCCATAAGGGGCGCGGGGCTGCCCGGCGCGGAGCTGACGAGGGCTATGATCTCTGCCGTGCCGGAGCGACCTTTCACGTGGGCCAACGCCTCGGCCCGCATGAACTGCTGGGCGAGCTCGCCGATGGTCAGCTTCGCCGCGTCGACATCGCGATCGGTCCAGTCGCGTGCCGGCTTGTGCACGGCCAGCGCGGCTATCGCCTCGGCCTGCTCCGGCTTGCCCTCGTAGGCTTCGAGGTAGACGGCCAATGCGTCGAGCCGGAGGTCACCCGATGAGCCCTTTACCGCCTGGGCTCGGATCGGCAGTGCCTCCAAGCCGCCCTCGGTATCAAGCCTGAACTCGCACCGGATAGTGTCCGCGATCTCGTCCAGCAGCGTGGGGAACGCTGCACCTAGCCCCTTCAGCTCGGCTGCCAAGATCGCAGCCAGCGCGCGCGCCTCCTCCGGGCTGCTAAGCGTTCCACCAAGGATCGCCGGCACCTCATCGAGGAGCAGCGCGAGCGGATCGCGCGCTTTGCGCACCGCGATTCTGAGCTTTTGTGCGCGCGTCCCGAGGCGCATGGTCCGCATCGTCCAAGCGGGCAGCGCGGCGACAAAGGCAAAGATTGTACGGGCAACGTCGAGCGGTTGCGGAGGTCGGCACTGACCCTCCACCAGAACCGGGATTCCAGCCTCGACAAGCGCGTCATTCACGGCGATCAGCCAAGTGTTGCGAGCCCCACTCTCCTCGCTCCACCGCAGCCCGACCGCCTCCGGCTCCTGCAACATCCGATCGATCAGAAAGGTCGTCAGCGTAGGGGCGAAGGAGCCGTCGAGCGAGACAGCTACCCGGTCGCGGCGGGACAGGAGGTAGGCCGTCGTAAGTACCGGAAGCAGCCCGATGCGAACCCCGAAGGGGCGGTCCCGCCAAAGCGCGTACAGGGATGCAACAGAAGCCCCGCCGGGGCCAGCCTCCGCGAGCAACTGGTCGGCCTTGTCCCAGAGGGGACGGAGGCGGTACTCGGTTTCTCCCGCCTCCGGCTCCGCGAACACCCAGCGCGAGCCGGCCTCGTCGGCGGGCCGGTGAAGGCCGGTGCGCTCCAGGAGGGCGATATACAGGCCGCGCTGTGGCGGGAAGCCCGATATGCCAAGCGCCACGTTGTCCGTCCGCTCCACCATCGCGTGGAGCAGGGCGCGTCTTGCACCGACGGCGTTCGTCGAGGGGTCGGAGCGGTTTAAGAGGTCACTCCGAAGCTTATACCAACCTGATTAGATTTTGACCTGTTCGAGCCAGGGATAGGAGCACAGGGATCGGATGCGGCCGGTGTTAGCGAGCAGCCGGTTCCAGGCGTCGCAACAGGCGTCGATGATCTGCTCGGTGGTGTGGAAGAGGCA
>DATFCQ010000089.1:0-8889 GCA_035252905.1 Allostellaceae bacterium
CCTCTTCCACACCACCGAGCAGATCATCGACGCCTGTTGCGACGCCTGGAACCGGCTGCTCGCTAACACCGGCCGCATCCGATCCCTGTGCTCCTATCCCTGGCTCGAACAGGTCAAAATCTAATCAGGTTGGTATAAGCATTAGGGCATCCTGAGACCTCAAGCGGCGCCGACCGGACGCCTCAATCGCGCCGATTTGTGACCTTCGAGCCGGAGCGGCTTTCAACGGGTCTTAACTCAGAGATATTTTCTGAACCCAAATCGCCGGTGACCGGGCGGAAAGTTCTCGAATTCAGCGAATTGTTCATAACCGAGCTTCCTGTAGAAGCCGGGAGCCTGCCACGATTGTGTCCACAGATAGATCCCGGTAAGGCCGATAGCGCATGCTTTTTCCTCGACCTTCGAGAGCACGGCTTTGCCAATACCGGAGCGACGGAACGGCTTTTCCAGCCAGACGAGTTCGGCGTCGAGCCAGTTGAAGAAAATCTTGCCGATCAGTCCGCCGACAATCCGATCGTGCGACCGTACCAGGACCGCAAAAGGTAAATCGTCGTCCCACATAGTCCTGGGCTCGTTTGACCGCCGCTTCAAAGCGAGGCCGGCGACCTCGGCTGCATGTTCCGTAAGACAAGCCTTGGCCGCTTTTTCTTCATCCTTACTGGAGGTCCGTATCTCGAAGCTGTAGGTATCCATGCCAGGATCTCCATTGCTTGATCCGGTTGGTCCGGCCCCGACGTCGAAGGTCGCGTTAGGAGCATGAAGAGCCGTTCAAGATGCGAAAGCGGAACGACGAAGAAAGGTCGTAAAGCGGCTATCAGGCCGCGCGCGAGCGCCTTCCTCGTCATAGATGTCGAGCCGGATCGCGTCATCATGGGGAGCATAAAAAAGCGTGGGGTGGGCACGCCACCCGCTCGGCACCAGCAGGTGCCGCCATACCATCGCGCTGATCTCGAGCAGTCGTACCTTGAGCTGCACCACGCCGTTTTCTTCCGGCGGCGGCCGGAGCGGCGACTTCTTCCGCGATGACCGCTTCGGAGGCGTCATCTCGCCAGTTTGTCGCCCCACTCCGCCACGGCCACCCCACGGATTTTTATGCTCCCGATTATCACCTCGAATGCCGCCGGCCCTTACGCCCGCCAGCGGCGAGCCGGATCGGCTGTTTGAGCCGCGGGCGCTCGCCCCCGATCTATTGGCGGGCAAAACCTGACACCACACCCCCGACGAGGTTCAAACCGGCGCCTCTTCGCGCTCCTGGCTCAACGTCATCCATTGCGCCGTGAGGCGCGCGCTTTCCGATGTAAAACGCTCGTCGAGCATCTGCGCCGAGATGATCCGGTCGGCGCGGAAATGACGGAAGTCGCTCCGCAGCTCGCACCAGGCGGCGATCACCGTGACATCGACGTAATAGGCCATCGCGATCGGCCGGATGGTGCGCGTGGTGCGCCGGCCCTTCTCGTCGATATAGGCGATCGCCATCTTGCGGGCGGCGTGGATCGCGTCGCGGACCTCGGCGAGATCGACGCCTGTGACCACCGGCGCGCTGCCCTCCGACACATAGAACGGCGGCGGACGGAGATGGGAGCGGAGGCTCTCCGGAACAACCGAGGTCACCTTGGCGAGCACGCTCTCCGCCGCCTGCTGCAGCCGTTGATCGCGCAGGCGCCGCACGTGCCGCGCGCCGACCGCGATCGCATCGATCTCGTCGGCGGTGAACATCAAGGGCGGCAGGTCGAAGCCGCGGCGCAGCACGTAGCCGATCCCGGGCGCTCCTTCGATCGGCACCCGACTCGCCTGCAGGGCGGCGATGTCGCGATAGATCGTCCGCGCCGTCACTTCGAGCTTCTCAGCGAGAGCCGCGGCGGTCAGCGGGCGCGGCGCCGCCCGCAGCGTCTGAATGATGTCGAACAGCCGGTCGGCGCGCCGCATCGCTTGAACCTGATCACTCCTGACAGAACGCTGTCAGTATGACGGCATTATCCTGCGCGCGCAAAGGCCGAGACACAGGAGGATGTTATGGCATCGATCCATGTCGATGTCGCGACCGCGGAATGGACGAGCGGCGTCCCGTTTTACGGGTCCGGCGCCGTCCATCAGGGCAAGGACGTCGTTCGGCTCAAGATCCTGAGCGACCGCCGCCGCGCGGGCGGTGGCATCGCCTGGGTCGCAAAATTCTCCCCGCCGCCCGGCAAGCTGATCAAGATCGTCGCTACCGCGCTGTCCGACGAGCATGTCTTCAATCTCGAAGGCGGCCGCGCGACAAAATCGGGCGCGCCGGCACGCGCCTCGGGCGGATACACGCTCAACCCGCAAGGCCAGCCGCACAGCGCGCTGATTGCGAGCGAGACGATCAGCCTGGTCATCTACAGGGGCGAGCCGGACGAGGTTGGATCGATCGAGGTCGTCGATCGCGAACCGGCTCGGGGAGCCGGCCCGTGACCGGCGATCTGATGCTGGCGCTCGCTTCGACGCGCAATCCGCGCGCAGAGGCTGCGATCAACGCCGGGCTCGCCGCCTACAACGCCGACAGGTTCCGATCGGGTGACACAGCGACACTCGACATCGTGGTGCGCGATGAGAATAGCGGCGAGCCGGTCGGCGGCCTCCTCGGGCACACCTCGTTCGGGCTGTTCTTTCTCGACCTGTTTTACCTGCCGGAGGCATTGCGCGGCCGCGGGCTCGGCGAGCGCATCCTCGCCCTTGCCGAGAGTGAGGCGCGGCGCCGCGGCTGCACCGCCGCCTTTGTCTATACGATCACGTTCCAGGCGCCGGGCTTTTACGAGCGGTGCGGCTACCGGCGTTTTGGCGAGATCGCCTGTCCGCCCGACGGCGCGACGCGGATCTTCTTCGCAAAATCGCTCGCCATCGGTGCAAAGGATGGCTAGCCGCTTCAGGCGGACTCTTGCAAACCGACCGCCCATGGGCCTTCCCCCGAGCCAATTCTAGCCTGCACTCAGTTCGATCACGATCGAACTGTTCCGCCGCCCGTCCTGCCGGGTCAGGTGTTATAGAGGGCAAATGGTTACGGGTCCTCTGATCGCCGAAATCGCGGCACTGGTCGGGGAGCCGGCGAGAGCCACAATGCTCTCGGCGCTTCTCGACGGGCGTGCGCTGACCGCGGCCGAGCTTGCCTTTGCCGCGCGGGTCACGCCGCAGACCGCCAGCGCGCATCTCGCCAAGCTGACCGAGGCAGGCTTGCTGTCGCCGGTCAGGGAGGGGCGGCACCGCTATTTCCGTCTGGCCTCGCCGAAAGTGGTCGACATGCTCGACGGCATCGTCGCCGTCGCGCTCGACAACCGGCCGCGCTACCGCCCTCTGTCGCGGCAGGCGCGCGAGCTCAGCGCGGCGCGCATCTGCTACGACCATCTGGCCGGTCGCCTCGCCGTCGCGCTCGCCGATTTTTTCACGGCGCACGAATACATCGTGCCGGGCGACGAAGCGGCCGAGATCACGCCTGCCGGCGCCCGCTTTCTCGCCGAGTTCGGAGCGAATCTGCCGGCAGCGAGTGCGACCCGCCGCCGTTTCTGCCGCTTGTGTCTCGACTGGACCGAGCGTCGGCCCCACATCGCAGGCGCGGTCGGGGCCGCGCTGACCCGGCGCTGCTTCGATCTCGGCTGGACCGAGAGGATGCAGCACAGCCGTGCCGTGATCGTCACCGCGTCGGGACAGTGCGGGTTCTTGAAAAATTTCGGGATCGACACGTCCGAGACAAATGCGAACCGCAGCGGAGAGGGTCGTCCACCCGGACGAGCGCCCTCCTCGCCGTAACGACTGCACCTTCGAGCGCTCAGGACTGTGCGACTTGCCCCATCGGGCAAGAACGGGAGAAGTCTGACCATGCCAAAGCAGCCGGCTCGCACTGGAGCGATACAACTGACTCCTGCAAACTACCTGAAAGGAGCAGCATGCGGCTTTGCCGCGGTATCGATCTGGGCGAGCTGGAGCGTTGTCACGCGGCTGGCCGTGACGACCAGCCTCGATGCGTCGGACATCGTGGCATTGCGCTTCGGTGTCGCGGGTCTCCTCCTCTCGCCGGTCCTTGTGCGCCGAGGCCTCGCCCGTGATCGTCTCGGATGGCTCGGACTGGCCGTACTCATTGCCGGATTGGGCGCACCTTATGCCCTGACGGCGGCGAATGGGCTGCGCTTTGCCCCCGCCTATGACGGAGGCGCGCTCAACCCGGGCTGCATGCCGCTGTTCGTCGCCCTGATCGCCGCGATCGCTCTGGGGGAGACGCTTGCGGCCGCGCGAAAGTTGGGACTCTCGCTGATCCTGGCCGGTGCTGTCATCCTTATTGGCTGGCACACCGCCGCTGCGAGCGCAACCTGGAGCGCCTCGCGCAGCTTCGGCGATGCGCTCTTCCTTGTCGCATCATTCCTGACGGCATGCGGCACCGTGGTCATGCGGCGGGCAAAACTCGATCCGCTGCACGCGGCAGCGCTCGTCTCCACCGGATCGCTGGCGGTCTATCTGCCCGTCTATCTCGCCTTGTCCGGGACGCGCCTCGCACAGATGCCGCTCGCCGATTTTGCCTATCAGGCGGTTTTCCAGGGCGTTGTCGTCACGATTATCGCTCTCATTCTCTACGGCCGTGCCGTTGCCGTCCTTGGCGCTTCGGGCAGCGCGGCTTTTGGCGCCCTGGTGCCGGCGCTGTCGGCGCTGTTTGCGATACCGCTCCTCGGGGAATGGCCGAATGAAGCAGGTTGGGCCGGCATCGTCCTGATCTCGGCCGGCGTCTATCTGGCGAGCGGAGGACCGCTGCCGGGCCGCAAGCCGCGGGAGAGCCATCTGCCCGCATTGACGCCGTTACGGACATCCGAATTGGTGCTCACGGGAACATGCGGGCCGAACCGCAATCGAGATCGGAGGACGCCATGACGGATCAACGTCGTGATCGGCCTCGCGGACCGGAACTTCACCATGGCCGAGCTCGCGCAGGCGGGCGTCAAGCGGATCAGTCTCGGTTCGGCTCTCGCCCGCGCGGCGCTCGCCGGGCTGGTAAGGGCGGCGCGCCAAATCCGCGATCACGGCAGTTTCGGGTTTGCCGGGGAGGCCCTGCCCTTTGCCGAGGCGGACGGCTTCAGGGCGTCGTGTCACGGCTGAGCGCGATCTCTGGGGTTTCCTGAGCCGTCACGGATATGTTTCATCAAGGCAAACGGCCGCAAGAGGGCTGGCTCATCCTGAAATCGCCTCAGCTTGTGGGATTCGAGCCTATGAGGAGCGGCGGAAAGGAGATTTCAGAGCGCACACGATGTTTAAGGCCAAGCACCCGGAGGTCACAATGTCGCTTGCGGTATTCCTGATGGTCCTCGGCGCAGCTCTCATGCACGCAATCTGGAATGCCGCCATCAAATCGGATAACGACCGGCTCGGGCTCGTCAAGGTGATGTTCCTGACCCAATTCGCCGTTTCGGTATGTCTGCTCCCGTTTGTCGCCGTTCCCGCTCGCGAAAGCTGGCCCTATTTGGGCGCGAGCGCGGCGTTGGGTATGGTCTATATGCTGTTTTTGAATTGGGCTTACCAGGTCGGCGATCTCAGCCACGTCTATCCGTTTGCACGCGGAATCGCACCGCTCATCGTGGCGATCGTCTCGGTCTTCTTGCTGGGTGAGCAGATCAGCCATCTCGGCCAGGTCGCGATCGTGCTGATCGCCCTGGGGATCGCGAGCCTTGCACTGACGCGCGGTGGAGCGGGTCTTCGCGAGCCGCGCCTGGTGCTCCTCTCGTTGATCGCAGGCGGCTTTGTCGGCGCATTCACGATCACGGACGCCCTCGGTTCCCGATCTGCCGGAAGCCCCAATGGCTTCATTGTCTGGATGACCCTGCTTTATGCCCTTCTGGTGGCCGGTTCCTGCTACAGGCTTCAACACCGAAAAGACACCAGGGCGGCGGAAGAGAAATGGTCGCCAATCGGGGTCGTTGCGGGGCTGATGAGCTATGCTTGCTCCTGGCTTGTTATCTGGGCGCTGACGCTCGCCCCGATGGCTCTCGTTTCGGCATTGCGCGAGACCAGCGTCGCGTTCGCAGTCGTCATCGGGGTTGTCTTCCTGCGAGAGCGGCTAAACCTCGCGCGATTGGTCTCGATAGCAACGACTCTGATCGGGACGACTGTTCTCAAACTGAGCCGATAGACGCAGATCAGGGCAACGGCAGCGGTCGATGGCACCACTCGGTGCGCAACCGGGCCCAGCGGCAGAAACGGACAACAAAGCACCTCGGCCGCAGCGCAGGCCGGACCGCCCCTGCGGGACTGAACTCTCCGCTCAGATCGCGGCCCGAGGAAACGAGGATGGCGGGCGCCCGTAGGTCGCGCGAAAGGCGTCGTTGAACCGCCGGATGCTGCCGAAGCCGGCGGCAAAGGCGATCTCCGAGAGCGGCATCGCGGTCTGATCGATCAGCCGCTTCGCCGCTTGGACGCGCCGCGTCGCAGCGACCTCGCGCGGGGTCGCGCCGGCGTGGTGCAGGAACAGCCGCAAGAGATGGCGCGGTCCGATCCCGAGATGATCGGCGAGATCGGCTACGGAGCTGTTGTCGAGAAACCCCTCCTCGATCAGCCGCAGGCCCCGTGCGACCGTGGTCGCCGTCCCGTTCCATGGCGGGCTTCCCGGCGCCGTTTCGGGCCGGCAGCGCAGACAGGGCCGAAAGCCCGCCCGCTCGGCGGCCGCCGCCGTGGCAAAGAACTGGACATTCTCGGACTTCGCGGGTCGCACCCCGCAAACCGGGCGACAATAGACACGGGTTGTCCGCACGCCGGTGAAAAACGCGCCGTCAAAGGCGGGGTCCCGCGCCAGACGCGCGCGATCGCAGGTCTCCCAGTCGAGACCAAAGGGCAATACGGTCTTCATGTGCAAAGGTTAGGAGAGAGCGGCGGCGATCGGTAGACGAAATCGGACTCGATCGGCGGATCACGTCCGATCCCGGCCAGCATAGACCGAGAGCAGGGATCAATTTCCCGCCCATGCGAGATCCCTCGATTGCCCGTACGGCGCCTGCGACAAAGCTCTACCGGGGCTGGCTCGTCGTCGCCGCTGCCTTCCTCGTCGCGATGTTCGGGTTCGGATTGGGCTTTTATGGACCGGGCATCTACCTGGCCGCGCTCAAAGCCCGCCACGGCTGGTCGACCGAGGAACTCTCGGCGGCGATCACCCTGTATTACGCTCTTGGCGCCGCCCTGCTCTTTCTGGTCGTCGGACCCTTGTTCGATCGCTGGAGCGCGCGAGCCGTCGTCATAATCGGCATCGTCGCGATGGCCTGCGGTATCGTCTTGCTGACCCTGGTGACGAGGCCCTGGCAGGTCTATGCGAGCTTCGCCGTGATGGCGCTGGGATGGGCGACGATGAGCGGCGGCGCCCTCAATATCATCATTGCGCCCTGGTTCGAGAGGCGGAGTGGGCTGGCTCTGAGCTGGGCAATGAACGGCGGCAGCGCCGGCGGGGTCGTGATTGCGCCGCTATTGGTCTTGGCGATTTCGCGGTTCGGCTTTGCGTTCGGCCTCGACATGGCGGCCGCGGTCATGCTCGCCGTCCTGATCCCGGTCGCGGTGGTGGCGCTTCGGCCGAGGCGCCCCGATGAGCATGACCCGGCCGATCTTTGTTCGGGCGTCGATAGGCTCTCCCGGTCCGCCACGGCGCAGCCTGACGTGGTTGCGGAGTTTCGCCTCGCGACGGTATTGCGCAGCCGCGCCTTTCTCACGACCTCGCTCCCCTTCGCGCTTGGCCTGACGGCGCAGGTCGGGTTTCTCACCCATCAGGTCGCATTTCTGTCGCCGACGATCGGGACCATGGCTGCCGGTTGGGCCGTCAGCTTGACGACATTCGCTGCCGTGGTCGGGCGCATCGCAACCGGATTTGTCGTCGATCGGTTTGATCGGCGGGCCGTAGCCTCTGTCAACTTCGTTGTGCAGGCCCTCGGCATGGGCCTCCTAGCGGCGAGCGCGCAACCATCGCTGCTTTATCTTGGCTGTGTGCTCTTCGGGATTGGCCTTGGGAATGCGACCTCGCTGCCGGGCCTCATCGTCCAGCAGGAATTCCCGAAGCGGCATTTTGCGCGGATCATCAGCATCGTCGTCGCCGTCAACCAGTTCACCTTCGCGTTCGGGCCAACGCTGCTCGCCCAACTCCAACATGCGGAAGGGACCTATACGGCGGCGCTGCTCGTATGCCTCGCGATGGAGATCGCGGCGGCAATTGTCGTTCTGCCAGCCGCTGTAACGCGGCACCGTGTCCCGGCCTCACCCGAGATCTCCTGAGTTGGATTTGCGAACACCTACCTCCGCTCCAACCACTTGCGAAGGGTCCATGGCGCGGACGGTGCGTGGCCTTCCCATCTGCCAGGCGCTGAGGCAAGTGAGCGCCGCGACCGGCAGAGCGGCGAGGAACACCCGGATGCCGGCGGTCTGCATGGCGGCTATCGACCCCCAGTTCGGTCCGCCTCAATCCAGTTGGGGTGAACAGGGCGACCTCCAATCTCGGCAACGCTTAGTTGGTGAGGCTACCCTGGCTGCACGAGTCCAGCCGGCAGCCGCATGTTTCCGGGTCGTGATCGATACCGAGGGGGAGCGAGCGGCGCCGGCTATTTTTCCGTAAGCTGGAACAATCGACCGGGCACGAGCCCGCATCAGCTGCGGCGCAATGTGCCTGTCACGTGCGCAGCGGCGGCCAGGTAGGCCGGCGCCGGGTCAAGAGCATAGCGGCCGAGGCAAGCCTCGGTGAATTTGATCGCGTGCTCGTCGCCGTGTTCGACCGCAGCCTCGGCTAAGCAGCACTTCGCGGAATGGCCAACAAATTATGGCTGCGTTCGAGATTGCGCTGCATGACCGCCTCATGGATGGCGTCGGTGAGGTCTTCGGGGCCGGTGAAAGTCCTGTGCGCGAGGTGATGCCGCTTCAGGTCGC
>DATFCQ010000090.1:0-5739 GCA_035252905.1 Allostellaceae bacterium
CGGCGCGGCCTTGCACCGCCCGCCCGCACCGTTCGACCGCGGCGCGGCGGCGGCGCGGTTTGACGCCTTATTGGCAGGCGGCGCATGAACGCAGCGAACTGGACTCTCCTTTACCAGGCGAGCACCTGGGTGCTTCCGGTAGTCTTTGCCGTCACCCTGCACGAGGCTGCGCACGGTTTTATTGCCCATCAATTCGGCGACAACACCGCCTGGGCCGCCGGGCGGGTCACGGCCAACCCGCTGAAGCATATCGACACGTTCGGCACGATCCTGCTGCCGGCGCTTCTAATCTTGCCGCGCTTCATCTCTCCTGGCATTGCGACGCCGGTCTTTGGTTATGCCAAACCTGTGCCGGTCGATTTCCGCCGGCTCTCCAATCCGCGGCGGGATATGATCTGGGTGGCGCTAGCCGGTCCTTCGACCAATTTAATGCTCGCGATCATCTCATCGTTGTTGTTCTACGGCACCGCTTTTATGGCGCCCGCTCCTGCCAAATGGGTAGAATTGAACCTCTTCAATTCGGTGCAGATCAATGTATTGCTTTGCGTTTTCAATATGCTGCCACTGCCGCCGCTCGACGGCGGCCGGGTGGCGGTCGGCATCCTGCCGCGCGGACTTGCCTATCGCTTGGCGCAGCTCGAACGCTATGGGATCGGCGTCGTATTGCTGCTGTTGTTTGTGCTTCCGTGGATCGGCGCACAGATCGGCTGGGACCTCAATATTCTCGACTGGGCCGTCGGCGTGCCGGCGGACGCGCTGATCCGCTTTGTATTAATGATCACGGGTCAGAGCGGATGAACGGAAGTTGAGGCAGCCTGCTCGTGTCCGACGAACGGCGGGATCGCCGTGGTGTGCAGCCTGTCGTCCCGCCGAAAACTCTATCGGGCTTTCCCGAAGCGAGGCGCGCAAAGGCGAAAACGCCGAGACCCGGAGGGCTTCGCAAGCGGTGGAAGGATCGCGATGGAGCCATCTATGAGTGGGACTACCGGCACGGCACTGTGGAAGTATACGATCGACACGGCAGACATGTCGGGGAGTTTGACCCTGAGACGGGGGAGCGGATCGGCGACGCCGATCCCAGTCGGAGCGTAGAGCCATGACGACCGGTATTGTTCACCAGCTTACCGGATATGATCGCGAAACCGAGCTGTTGGCCGTCGAATACGACATTCCGAGTCGCCTGCTTTCCGAGGTTAAGCGAATGGCAGAGGTATCGGCCGAAGATCCCGAGGCGGTCGGCTCCTATCCGTTGCGCCGGGATCAGGCAAGTAATATCGCAAAATTGCTTGGCATTCATATCGATGTAGATGGATTCGACTTCTTTCTTGAACCATTTGCCGAAGATCAGCCGTGAGGCTCGTCCGGGCGACGATCCCGCCCAGCCCGACGGCCGGCGTTGCCGCTGGGGTCTGTTGCGGCTAAGATCGCGCCCCTATGGACCGCTCGTCACAACGATATGCCCTGCCGCACCGGACGGCGCCGGGCGCTTTTGGGATTTGACATGTTCCTGGATTTCGGCTGGTCGGAGATCCTCCTGATCGGCGTCGTTGCCCTCGTCGTCATCGGTCCCAAGGACCTGCCGAAGGCGATGCGCGTCGCCGGCTATTGGATGCGCAAGGCGCGCGCCTTGTCGCAGGAGTTCCACAACAGCGTCGACGAGGTCATCCGCGAGGCCGAACTCGAAGAGGTGCGGCAGCAGCTCAAAAAGGCGACCGAGATCGATCTCGAAAAGCAGTTCGAGCGCCAGATTGATCCGACCGGCAGTCTGGCCGAGGGCCTGAAGCCGCCCGAACTGCCCGATTTTTCCCCGCCTCCGGCAACGCTCGCGGCGGAGGAGCCCGAGATCGAGCCCGGCCATGCCGACGCGGCGATCGCTCCTGAGCCCCTGTCGAAGGGCCGGCCGCACACCGGCGCCGTCGATCCCGAACCCGATCCGGCGGCGGCCAAACTCTAGGACCCGGCGATGGACGAAGACCAACGCGAGGCCGAATTGGAAGGCGGCAGGATGCCGCTTCTTGCCCATCTCGCCGAATTGCGCAACCGGCTCCTGTGGGCGGGCGGCGCGATCCTGGTCAGCTTTCTGATCTGCTATCAGTTCAAGTACCAGATCTACGCTTTTCTCGTGCACCCGCTCGCCGTAGCCCTGGAAGGGCAGCCGGGCCGGCGCCTGATCTATACCGGGCTGACCGAGGCCTTTTTCACCTATATCAAGGTCTCGTTCTGGGCCGGCTTCTGCCTCGCCTTCCCGGTCGTGGCGGTCCAGGTGTGGAAGTTCGTCGCGCCCGGCCTCTACAAGAACGAGCGGCGGGCCTTCTATCCCTATCTGTTCGCGACCCCGGTGCTGTTTCTGATGGGGGCGGCGCTCGCCTATTTCGTCGTCATGCCGCTCGCCTGGAAGTTCTTTGTCAGCTTCGAGACGCCGGGCGGCCCCGGCAGCCTGCCGATCGTGCTCGACCCCAAGGTCAACGAGTATCTGTCGCTGGTCATGACCCTGCTCGTCGGCTTCGGGGTCGCCTTTCAGATGCCGGTCCTGTTGACCCTGATGGCGCGGGCCGGGCTGATCACCGCCAAGGGGTTGGCCCAGAAGCGGCGCTACGCAATCGTCCTGATTTTCATCGTTGCCGCGGTTCTGACCCCGCCCGACGTGGTCAGCCAAACCAGCCTCGCCGTGCCGATGCTCATTTTGTTTGAAGCCTCGATCTTCTCCTGCCGCATGGTCGAAAAGGCGCGGGCGCGGCGCGAGGCCGAAGAGGAGGCCGAGCTCTCCGGCAAGGCCAAATCCGCCTCGGCCGCTTAAAGCGGCCGCCTCGGCTGCGAATCAGGACGCGGGCGGGCCGCCCGTATTCCCTGCCGGCTCGCGGGCGGCCCTTCGATCTCTCGGGACTCCGCGTTCGATGGACGCGGCGTGTCCGGCCCTCTATATCCGCAGTCATGCATGAACTTCGCTCGATCCGCGATGACCCGGCGGCATTCGACCGCGGGCTGGAGCGCCGGGGCCTCCCGCCGCGCGCCGCAGAGATCCTGACCCTCGACCGCGCCTGGCGCGCCGCCGAAACCCGCATGGAAGAGGCGCGCGCCCGCCGCAACCGCTCGGCCCGGGAGATCGGCGCCGCCAAGGCGCGCGGCGAGCCGGCCGAGGCGCTGTTGCGCCAGAGCGCCGCGGATAAGGAGAGCGAGACCGCGGCAGGGGCGGAGGCCGCGCGGCTGCGGGTCGACATCGACACGATCCTCGCCGGCCTGCCGAACCTGCCGGCCCCCGAAGTGCCGGACGGACCGGACGAGAGCGCCAACCAGGTCCTGCGGCAGGTGGGCGAGCCGCCGCGCTTCAATTTCGCGCCGCTCCCGCACGAGGCGATCGGCGAGCGATTGGGATTGATGGATTTCCGGACCGCGAGCAAGCTTTCGGGTTCGCGCTTTGTCGTGCTGCGGCAGGATTTCGCCCGGCTCGAACGGGCGCTTGCCCAGTTCATGCTCGATCTGCACACGCATGAATTCGGCTATCGCGAGATCTCGCCGCCTTATCTGGTCCGCGACGAGGTCGTGTTCGGCACCGGGCAATTGCCGAAACAGGCCGAGGACATGTTCCGCACGACGAGCGGTCTGTGGCTGATCCCGACCGCCGAGGTGGCATTGACCAATCTCGTCGCCGGCGAGATTCTGGACGATGCTGAATTGCCGCTGCGCTTCACCGCCTGGACGCCGTGCTTCCGCTCCGAGGCGGGGGCGGCGGGCAGGGATACCCGCGGCATGATCCGCCAGCACCAGTTCCCCAAGGTCGAGCTGGTCTCGATCACCCGGCCCGAGGAGTCCGAAGCCGAGCACGAGCGCATGACAAGCTGCGCCGAGGAAGTCTTGAAGCGGTTGGGCCTCGCCTACCGGGTCGTCCTGCTGTCGACCGGCGACATGGGCTTTGCCGCGCGCAAGACCTACGACATCGAGGTCTGGCTGCCGGGGCAGGGGACCTATCGCGAGATTTCGAGCTGCTCGAATTGCGGCGCCTTCCAGGCTCTGCGCATGAAGGCGCGCTATCGTCCGGCCGAGGGAAAGGGGACGCGTCCGGTGCATAGCTTGAACGGCTCCGGTCTCGCCGTCGGGCGCGCCTTGATTGCGGTCGTCGAGAACGGCCAGCGCGCCGACGGCACCGTCGCAATTCCGGCGGCGTTGCAGCCCTATATGGGCGGGCAGGAGGTCATCGAGACAAATGGCTGAGCGGCGCGGCACGATAGACCTCGGCAAAGCCCGCATCCTGGTCACCAATGATGACGGCGTCGCCGCGCCCGGCCTCGAGTTGCTGGAAGGGATCGCCCGCGATCTGACCGCCGACGTCTGGGTCGTCGCGCCCGAAATCGAGCAGAGCGGCGCCAGCCATTCCTTGACGACGCGCCGGCCCTTGCGGTTGCGCGAGATCGCCGAGCGGCGTTACGCGGTCGACGGCACGCCGACCGACTGCGTGATGCTCGGGGTCAAATACCTGTTGAAGGACCGGGCGCCCGATCTGGTGCTCTCGGGGATCAACGCCGGCAGCAATATCGGCGAGGATCTGACCTATTCGGGGACGGTGGCGGCGGCGATGGAGGCGAGTTTGCTCGGCATTCCGGCAATCGCCTTGAGCCAGCATTATGTCGACGGCGAGCCGATCCCGTGGCCGACGGCGGCGCATTTTGCGCCCGCGGTGATCCGCCGCCTGACCCGGCTGCCCTGGCCCGAACACACGTTGATCAACGTCAATTTTCCGGCCGCGGCGCCGCAGGAGGTGCGCGGCATCGCGCCGACGAGCCAGGGCAAGCGCGCCATCGCCGACAATCTGACGCGGCGGCTCGACCCGCGCGGGCGGCCCTATTACTGGATCGGCCCGGTGCGCGAAAACGGAGTTGCCGAACCCGGCACCGATCTCGCCGCAATTACCGACCGGCGCGTGTCGGTCACGCCGATCTATCTCGATCTGACCAACATCCCCGTCCTTGCCGCCTTGCAGAAAGTCTTCGGGTGAACTCCCCCGACCCGGGCCTGCAAAAAAAACTCCGCCTGCTGATGGAACTGCGCGGCGGCGGGATCGCCGATTCGCGCGTCCTCGCCGCGATCGAGAAGACCCCGCGCGAGGCCTTTGTGCCCGCCGCCTTTGCCGACCAGGCCTATGAGAACGTGGCCCTGCCGATCGGCCACGGGCAGACCGTCAGCCAGCCTTATGTCGTGGCGCTGATGACCGAAAAGCTTGAAGTCGCGGCGCGGCATCTGGTGCTCGAAATCGGCACCGGCTCCGGCTACCAGACCGCGGTCCTGGCGCGGCTCTGCCGCCGCGTCTTCTCGATCGAGCGCCATCGCGAATTGCTGCGCGCAGCCGAGCAGCGCTTTGCCGAGCTGCGCCTCGCCAACGTCGTTTGCCGATTCGGCGACGGCACCAAGGGCTGGCCGGAGCAGGCCCCGTTCGAGCGGATCCTCGTCACCGCCGCCGCTCTCGACGTTCCGCCCGCTCTCGTCGAGGCGTTGGCGCCGGGCGGGGTTCTGGTCGCCCCGGTCGGCGAGGAGCGCCGCGATCAGCGGCTCATGCGCATCCGCCGCGGCGCCGAGGGGATCACCAGCGAAGATCTCGGCATCGTCCGCTTTGTCCCCCTGGTCGCCGGCCTGCCGCGCCGATCGAACCCTGTGGTCACTAGGTCCTGAGGAGATTTTGGCCTAGAATACCAAAACTGGTGGTTCTTGCCCTTCGGGGGTGGGCAAGGAGGGGGAAATGGGGAAAGC
>DATFCQ010000091.1:0-2036 GCA_035252905.1 Allostellaceae bacterium
AGGCCGCGGCGCCGGCAATCAGTCTGCCGGACGAGCAGCATTATTCGGTTCTCGACCGCCGGCGCGTGCAGGCCGCGCTGCATCTGCTCGGCTACTACGAGGGCGCGGTGGACGGCGTATTCGGGCCGCGGACCCGCGCCGCGATCCGCCATTACCAGCAGGATGCCGGCGTGCCGGCGACGGGGACGCTGACCCCGGACGAGGCCGCCCGGCTCCTTGTCGGGCTGCCGCGGGCCAGCCGGTGACGAGTGTTGAGGGGAGGCACGCCGCATGGGACTGAAGGCCAAGTTCAACCTCGTCATGCTCGCGGCCTTCCTGGTCGGCCTCGCCCTTGCGGCGTCGCTGTCCTACGCGATCGTCCAGAAGAACGCGCGAGAAGCAACCCTGCAGCAAGCTCGGATCATGATCGACGCGGCTTCGGCGGTGCGCGGCTACACCGACAAGGAGGTCGGACCCCTGTTGGCGGCGCAGAACAGCGTCCGCTTCCTGCCGCAAACCATCCCGTTCTTCGCGGCTCAGACGGTGTTGCGCGGATTGCCGGCGAGCTATCGCGATTACGCCTACAAGGAGGCGGCGCTCAACCCGAAGAACCCCGCCGACCAGGCGACGGAATGGGAGGCGGACATCATCGCCGCCTTCCAGAACAGCCCCGACAAGCGGGAGCTGATCACCGAGCGCGATACGCCGGAAGGGCCGACGCTCAACCTTGCGCGCCCGGTGCGGCTCGACAATGAGGGCTGCCTGTCCTGCCACTCGACGCCGCAGAAGGCGCCGTCCTCGATGATCGATCTTTACGGGACAAAAGGGGGATTCGGCTGGAAGCAGGGAGAGGTCGTGGGCGCCCAGATCGTCACCGTGCCGATGACCGTCGCCTTTGACAAGGCGCATCGCCTGTTTCTCGTATTGATCGGCGGTGTCGCCGCGGTGTTTGCGGCGACATTGCTGTTGCTGAACCTGTTGTTGCATTTTCTGATCGTGCGGCCGGTGCGGAAGATCTCGGCGGTGGCGAGCGAGGTCAGCCTCGGGAATCTCGACATCCCCGAATACCAGCCGCGCGGCCGCGACGAGATCGCCTCGCTCGCCTCCTCCTTCAATCGGATGCGGCGCAGCCTGATGGGCGCAATGCGCATGCTGGAGACGCCGAATTGAGCCGGTTGCGTCCATGGCGGCGATGAAAGAGAGCGCGTAGGGCGGAAAAGCTGCCCCGGCTTTTGCCGGGGCGGCGCATTCCGCCGTCCTGCCGCAGTGGCGGAATACGCTTCGCTGTTCCGCCCTACGCTCCGATTTCCGCCTCAGCCGCGCAACAGGGCGGCTGCGACGCGCTCGCGGGTCAAGGGCAGGTCGTGGAGGCGCGCGCCCAGCGCGTGGGCGACGGCGTTGCCGATCGCCGCGGCGGTCGGACCGCCGGCGGCTTCGCCGATGCCGAGCGGCGGCAGATCGGCGGCGGGGTCGACCAGTTCGACGGCAATCTCCGGCACCTCGCTGAAGCGCAAGACCGGATAGGTCTCCCAGTCGCGCGAGGCGATGCCGTTCTCGTCGAGCCGCACGCCTTCCTTCAAGGCCCAGCTCGCCGCCTGGACGATGTTGCCCTCAAGCTGATTTTTCGCCCCGTCGGGATTGACGACGAGGCCGGCATCGGCGGCGCACCACACCGAAACGAGCCGGATCTCCTGCGCCACTTCGACTTCGGCGACGATTGCGGCATAGGCGGCGCGGTTCTTGTAGCGGGCAAAGCCGATGCCGCGACCGCGCCCGCTGCCGGCCGGACCTCTCTCCCGCCAGCCGCTCATCTCTGCGACGCGCGCGACAACCGCCCGCGCCCGCGGGTCGGACAACAAGGACAGCCGATAGGCGACCGGGTCCGCCCCCGCCCGCTCGGCCAGTTCGTCGAGCGCCCCCTCGATCGCAAAGACGTTGAGGGTGGCGCCAAGCCCGCGCAACGAGGAGGTCCGCACCGGCGTCTCGGCGATCAGGTGATGGACGATGCGCCTGGCGGCGAAATCATAGAGCGGCTCGCCGTTGCGGGTGCCGCCGCC
>DATFCQ010000092.1:0-4677 GCA_035252905.1 Allostellaceae bacterium
GCAGCACGGTGGCGCCGGGATGCACGCCGGCGCCCGGCCGGGTCAGGCTGTCCAGTTCGAAACCATGCGCGAGCGCGCCGTTGGCGAGCGCCGCGGCAGGAGCCTGCACCGGCCCGCCGCCGGCGCCGAGGATATGGCTGCGGCCGCCCGGCCCGGTCTTTTCGGCATAGGCGACGACGATCCGGCTCCACGGCAGATCCGCCCCGCAGATCGCCGCCGCGACGGTGTCGGCGATGATGTGCTTGGCCCGGGCGACGATCTCGCCCGGCAGGTCCCGGTAGCGCAATCCGGCCGCATAAGAGGCGAGCCGGACGGTTTCCCCTGTCATCTGTTCCCTCCCCGAGGATTGCGCCGGGGGCCGTTGTACCCTTGAAGCGCGGCGCGCCGCATCTCCCCTTTTTAGCGGGGAGTGCGGCGCTGGAATAGGACCGCGGAGCAGCGCCTGAGAGCGCAGCGCGCCGGCGAGCCGCCGGCACGCCCCATTCTGTTACGAGGTTACGGCCGCCCCCAGATCGGCAGCACGGCGCGCTTCCAGGTGCTGTTCACGACCATCGCCATGCCCGTGTAATAGGCGCAGAAGGCCGAGGCGCACAGGAACCAGCCGCCGATATTGCCGACGACGCCCCAGCCGCCCGCGCCGACCGAATTGGCGAGGTAGGGGATGCCGGCGCAGCCGTAGCCGATCGCGAGCAGCACCAAAAAGGCCAGAACGCCCAGATTGGTCTCGATCGCCGCAAACGCGAGCGCGATCGCGATGAAGCAGAACGACTCCAGCAGGAAGCCCATCAGGATCTGCGAGGACGCCGTGGCCCCGATCGCCCCCGCGGTGATCATCAGGAACATGAACCCGGCCGTCGCATTGAATGCGCCGAACGAGCAGAACGCGGTCGCCGCCAAGGGTTGCGCGCGGCGATAGGCGAACAGCCCGGCGATGAACTGGGCGATCCCGGCAAAGGTGATCAGGACCGGCGCGGTGCCGGTGATCGTCCCGGCCGGAAAGACGCCGCCGAAGACGGTGCCCAGGATCCAGGTGCCGGTGGCGAACGCCCACAGCCCCATCGGCGTCGGGTCGCCGACCGTCGCCATCGCCTGCTCTTCGAGAGAGACGATCTCGTGCTCCGACATGTGAGAGACCACCGGACCGGCCTTGGTCCAGCTTTCGTGCTCCTCGAGGGGTGCAATATTAGCCATTGGTACGGCTCCTTCGAAATCCATTCAATCGAAGCAACAACAGTCTTCCCCCGGCCGTTCCTCGGGCCGATGCAGGGCAAACTTGCGATTTCTTATCGATCGAAGAACCCGCCCAGAAGTCGTGCAGCGAGAGATCGAAGCAAAACTTAACGGTCAAGGAATTTTCGGAAATGTGCGAAGATAGCGAGCAGAGTTTAGTTTGCTTTTTACCTTTTTATTCGGCGGCGGCGCGGCTCGCGCGCCGGCGCGCATGGGCGTCGAGCAGCCGCTTGCGCAGGCGGATCGATTTCGGCGTGACCTCGACCAATTCGTCGTCGGCGATATAGGCGATCGCCTGTTCGAGGCCGAGGATCTGCGGCGGGACGAGCCGCACCGCCTCGTCCTTGGCGGTGGTGCGGATATTGGTCAGGTGCTTGCCCTTCAGCGGGTTGACTTCGAGATCGTGGCCGCGGGTATGGGCGCCGACGATCATGCCCGCATAGACCTCCGTACCGGGGGTGATGAACATCGGCCCGCGGTCTTCAAGGTTCCACAGCGCATAGGCGACGGCGGCGCCGGCCGCGTTCGATATGAGGACGCCGTTATGGCGCCCCTCGATCGGCCCCTTGTACGGGGCGTAGCCGTGAAAGATCCGGGTCATCACCGCGGTGCCGCGCGTGTCCGACAGGAGTTCGCCCTGATAGCCGATCAAGCCGCGCGTCGGCCCCAGCAGAGAGAGGCGCAATTTGCCGCCGCCGGAGGGGCGCATCTCGACAAGCTCGGCCTTGCGCCGGGCGAGCTTGTCGACGACAACCCCGGCAAAGGCCTCGTCGACGTCGATCACGATCTCCTCGATCGGCTCGCGGCGGCGGCCTTGCGAATCGGTCTCGAACAGCACGCGCGGGCGCGAGATCGACAGTTCGAACCCCTCGCGGCGCATCGTCTCGATCAACACGCCCAATTGCAATTCGCCGCGGCCGGCGACCTCGAAAGCGTCCTTTTCGGCGCTCTCCTGCACCCGGATCGCGACATTGCCCTCGGCCTCGCGCTGCAGCCGCTCGGCGATGACGCGCGAGGTCAGTCTATGGCCCTCGCGCCCGGCGAGCGGGCTGTCGTTGACCGAGAAGGTCATCGCCAGAGTCGGCGGATCGATCGGGTCGGCGGGCAGCGGCGCTTCCACTTCGGGGGCGCAGATCGTGTCGGCGACGGTGGTCGCGGTGAGGCCGGCGACGGCGACGATGTCGCCGGCCGAGGCCTCCTCGATCGGGCGCCGTTCAAGCCCGCGAAACGCCAGCAATTTGGTCAGCCGCGCCTGTTCGAGCACGTGCCCGTCGCGGGCGAGCGCCTTGACCGGCATGTTGAGGCGCGCCGTCCCGGCGTGGACGAGGCCGGTCAGGACCCGCCCCAGATAGGGATCGTAGTCGAGCGTCGTCGCCAGCATCGCAAACGGCGCCGCGGGATCGGCCGCGGGCGGCGGCACATGCGACAGGATCAAGGCGAATAGCGGTTCGAGGCCGCGCCGCTCCATGGCGAGGTCGGCGACCGCCCAGCCCTCGCGGCCCGAGGCGAACAGGGTCGGGAAATCGAGCTGCGCCTCGCTCGCGTCGAGCGCCGCGAACAGGTCGAACACCGCGTCGTGCACCGCATGCGCTCTGGCGTCCGGCCGGTCGGCCTTGTTGATCAGGACGATCGGCCTGAGCCCGCGCCTGAGCGCCTTGCCGACGACGAATTTGGTCTGCGGCATCGGCCCCTCGGCGGCGTCGACCAGAACCAATACGCCGTCGACCATGTTGAGGATGCGCTCGACCTCGCCGCCGAAATCGGCGTGGCCGGGGGTGTCGACAATGTTGATGCGCACGTCCCGCCAGACCACCGAGGTGCATTTGGCCAGGATCGTGATGCCGCGCTCGCGTTCGAGTTCGTTCGAATCGAGCGCGCGCTCGGCTACCTGCTGGCCGGCGCGGAAGGCGCCGCTCTGGCGCAGCATGGCGTCGACGAGGGTGGTCTTGCCGTGGTCGACATGAGCGATGATCGCGATATTGCGAATGTCCATCAGAGCGAATCCCGCCGGCTCGGAGCCGACGATAGGGGCTGCGGCGCGGCCTTTAGAGCGGCAGACCCGCCGCGGCCGCGAGCCCTTTCAGCTCGGCCTCGGGACGGGCGCCGACATGGCTGATGATCTCGGCCGCGCACAGGCTGCCGATCTGGCCGCAGATGGGGAAGGAGAGATCCCGGGTCAAGCCGTAGAGAAAGCCGCTGGCGTAAAGATCGCCGGCCCCGGTCGTGTCGACGACGCGCGCCACCGGCGCCGCCGCGATCCGGTACTCCGCCCCTGCGGCGAGAACAAGGCTGCCCTTCTCGCTGCGGGTCAGCGCCGCGACCGCGACCCGGCCCCGGACCGCCGCCGCCGCGGCGGCAAAATCCTCGGTCTCGTAGAGCGCGCAGATCTCGGCCTCGTTGGCGAACAGGATGTCGACCTCCTGGGCGACGAGGTCGCGAAAGGCGGCGCGATGGCGCCCGACGCAGAACGGGTCCGACAGGCTCAGCGCCACCCGGCGCCCGGCCCCGTGGGCGATCGCCGCCGCCTTTCTGAAAGCCGCCTGCGCCCGCGGCGGATCGAACAGATAGCCTTCGAGATAGGTGATCTGCGCCGCCTGGATCGCCGCCGAATCGATGTCGGCGGGGGTCAGTTCGACGCAGGCGCCGAGATAGGTGTTCATCGTCCGCTGGCCGTCGGGGGTGACCAGAATGAGGCAGCGGGCGGTGCCCGGCCCCGAGGTCGCGGGCGGCGTATCGAAGCGCACGCCGAGGGCGGTGATGTCGTGGCGGAACACCTCGCCCAGCAGATCGTCGCGCACCTTGCCGATATAGGCGCCCGTGCCGCCCAATGCGGCGAGCCCTGCCAATGTGTTGCCGGCCGAGCCGCCCGAGGATTCGACCGCCGGCCCGATGATCCGGTAGAGCGCCTCGGCCCGGTTCGCGTCGATCAGCGCCATTGTCCCCTTGACGAGCCCCTCGCGGGCGAGAAAGCCGTCATCGGCAGGGGCGATGACATCGACAATTGCATTGCCGATGCCGACGACGTCGGTGGCCTCACTCATGTGCGCGTTAAATCCCGGCCGGAAAAAAGCGCGGCGAGTATAGGGAGGATTGCGCGCCGGACAAGTCCGGCCGGGCGGCTGTGGTTCTGCAAATCGCGGCCATGGCGGTCTTGTTCAACTTATCGGTTATAGCACTCCGGAAACTGATCTTCCGGACGAAACGTCTTCTTTTCCCTGTCGTAAACGGATATCTTTCCGGGTGGGGGTACTGCGAGGGGGGTCGCATCAAGACGTCCCGACAAGACGTCTCGACGCGGCGGCAGCCGAGAGGGTCCGCATCTGTCTTTGGCGCTCGAACGTGCTGTTTCCGCGGCGGGTTCGCCGCGGCCTCATTGAAGGGATAATGAGCCGATGTTCAGCCGCAAGAAAACCGAGACAGAGGATCCGAAGATGGCCGATGCGTCAG
>DATFCQ010000093.1:0-2013 GCA_035252905.1 Allostellaceae bacterium
CCCCGGGCGAGCGCCGGCGCGGCCGCCGGCGCGCTCAACAGGCGCGTCTTTGTGCCGAGCAGAAAGACGAGGCTCGGCTCGCTGTCGCCGATCGCGACCAGCGGCGTGCCTGCCGACGGCGGATGACGGGCGACCAGCGCCGCCGCCGCGCGCGACGGCCAGATCCGGTCGAGACCGGGCAGAACCGCCGCCGCCCCCAGCGCAAAGGCAACAGAAAGGGAGGCGAGCGGCGCGATAGCAGGACCGCGCGACAGCAGCGCCGCAGCGAGGAGCGCGATTGCCGCGGCAGCGGGGATCGCCGCCGCCGGCGGCCCGTGCCCGAAGATCACGGGCAGGACGACGAGCGCGGCGGCGAGCGCAAAGCTCGCCAGCCCCCACAATCCGCGCACGACGCGATCAGCGATCCGCGTTAGGAGCGCGGCCGTCTCGGCCGCATCTGTTTTTTTGCGGGCGAGACTCCCGCGCTCCTGCGCATTCGTGAACCCTTCCGCAAGCGCCCGGCCGGCGAGCAGCGCCAAGGCCGGGTAGAGCGGCAGGACGTAATGCGGCAGTTTGGTCGGTATCAGCTCAAACAGAAGCCAGGCAGGGATGAGCCAGGCGAGCAGAAACCGCTCCGCCGGCGCGCGCCGCTGCCGCCGCCCCCAGACCAGGGCCGGGACCAGCAGCAGCGAGCCTGGCCAGAAGGTGACGAGGGACAGCGCGAGATAGGTGCCGGGCGGCGCGCCGTGTCCCTCCTGCCCGCCCAGCAGTTTCGGCAACAGGTCATGGCCGACCGACTGCGCGAGAAAATGTCCGGCGGTGGCGCGCTCGATCGCGACGAGCCAGGGCAATACGACCGCGGCGGTGACGCACAGCCCGACGACCGGCCGCAGCCGCGTGACAAAGCGCGCGTCGCGGTCGGCGAGCGCAAGCGCCCCCGCGGTCAAAAATGCGATCAGCGGCGCGACCGGCCCCTTCAGCAGGACGCCGGCCGCTTCGGCGAACCAGAAGCCGAGCGCGAGCGGCCATCCGACCGGAAATCCGGCGCGAGCGCGGACATAGGCAAGGCCCAGCGCCCCCTGCCCGGCGACGATAGCGGCGCACAACGCCGCATCGGTCTTGGCGAGATGCGCCTCGGCGACAAGACCCAGGGCGCTCGCCATCAACACCCCGGCGAGGAGACCGGCGCGCCGCCCGTCCGCAAACAGGGCGCGGCCCAGCGCCAAAACGAGAAGTGCGGCGAGCGCGGCGGCCAGCGCCGAGGGCAGCCGATAGGGCCAGATCGCCGGGCTCTCGGCCGTGCTGAACAGGCTGACCGAAGCCGCCTGCAGCCAGTAGATGCCGGCCGGCTTCTTGTTGCGCGCATGGTCCTGAAAGCGGATGCGGATGAAGTCCCCGCTCTCCAGCATCTGCCGCGTCGCCTGCGCGAACCGCGCCTCGTCGCGGTCGAGCGGCGGGATTGCGGCGAGACCCGGGGCGTAGAGGAGGAGGCATAACAGGGCGAGGAGCGCGAACGGCCGGCCGCGCCGCAGAAAGCCCCTTACCCTCCCGCGCCAGAGCCTGTCCTCGGGCCGCGCTTCGCGCGGACCCGGGAAGCGCGGGTCCCTCCCTCTCCCCGCATCGCGGGGAGAGGGCTGGGGTGAGGGGCTAAGGGCTTGCAAGAGCACCGCCTCCGAGCTTCACCGCAGCGAGCTGAGTGACCGGCAAGAGCGGCCGCCACGCGTGGTACGGGCCGAGCGGCTCGGCGCGGCTGACGGCGAGGCGGGTCAATGCGCCGCCGTGTTCGCGCCGGAAGGCGAAGAGCCGCGCCTCGCCCTCCAGGGTTACGGCATTGGCGACAAGTCGCCCGCCGGCGGCGAGCGCCGCCCACAGGGCTTCCAATATTCCGGGCGCGGCGATGCCGCCGCCGAGAAAGATCGCATCGGGCCGCGGCAGACCGGCGAGCGCCGCCGGCGCCGCTGCGGTCACGATGCGCAGTTCGGGGACGCCGAGCGCGACGGCGTTGCGCGCAATCAGCGCGGCGCGCTCGGGCCG
>DATFCQ010000094.1:0-3376 GCA_035252905.1 Allostellaceae bacterium
GCTTGTCTTCGAGTTCGTAGAGCCGGGTCGAGTTGAAGTCGTTGCCGCGCCAGCGCCCGGACACCACGCCCTCGTGCTGCCAGATCAGTTTGCGCGAGACCGCCAGCATCAGCATGATCGCGTGCTCGGCCACCGCGGTCGCATTGGCGCCGCCATTGTTGCAGATCGGCACTCCGGCGGCGCGCGCCGCTTCGAGGTCATAGGTGTTGTAGCCGGCGCTCAAGGTCTGCACGAGTCTCAGTTTCGGGGCGCGCTGGTAGAAGTCCGGCCCGTGCTTGAACTGTCCGGCGCCGATATAGAACTCGGCGTCGCGCAACAGATCGAAGAATTCCGGACTGCCGTGACGGGCGCTCACCAGTTCGTAGCCGTCGGGCAGCAGATCGCGGGCGATCGCCAACGTCTCCTCGGAATGGCCGGTCGGGGTCAGGATGCGGTGCGGCACGGTGCGTCTCCTTCGTGGGTTGTCGCGGGGTCAGGGAGAGCCGGTCGCGGGCGGGCGCCGCGACGGCGCAAGAGGCGCTCATCCTAGCGACGGACTTCGCAAGAGCAAAAAAGAAAACCGGCGGAGCCGGCAATTGCCGGCGCCTTGCCGCTCGGTTAGGGTGACGGCCGTTCCGCACGGACCGCCATCCCAAAAAAAGAGGCCCTTTCTATGTCCGAGCCGCTCGACAGCCGCTTTCAGAACCTGCACGAATTTGTCACCCAGGCGCGCATCAATCTCGATCGCAACAACTGGGACTATCTGATCGGCGGTTCGGAGACCGAGACGACCCTGGCGCGCAACCGGCTGGCGCTCGACTCGATCGGCTTCCGCCCGCGCGTATTGCGCGACGTGTCGAACATCGACTGCAGCCGTACCCTGTTCGGCAAAAAATTGCGCATCCCGGTTCTGTGCGCGCCGGTCGGCTCCCTCGAAGTGTTCGAGCCGGGCGGCGGCGCCACCGTCGCCGAGGCGACGCGCGAATTCGGCAACGGCATGATCCTCTCTTCGGTATCGCATCCCGGGCTCGACAAGACCGCCGAAGCCGCGGGCGACGGGTTCAAGATTTTTCAGCTCTATGTGCGCGGCGACGCCGAATGGGTCGACGACCATGCGCGCCGCGCCATCGACAGGGGCTACGACGCCTTCTGCCTGACCGTCGACACCGACAGCTACAGCCGGCGCGAGCGCGACATCGCCAAGCGCCATCAGCGCCGCCGCGTGCGCGCCGGCGACGCCCGCATCCATCAGGCCCGGTTCAACTGGCGCGACATCGAGCGGATCAAGAAAAGCTTTGACATTCCGCTGATCCTGAAGGGCATCGCCACCGCCGAGGATGCGCGGATCGCGCTCGATCGCGGGGTCGACTGCGTTTACGTGTCGAACCACGGCGGGCGCCAGCTCGATCAGGGCGTCGGCTCGATCGACGTCCTGCCGGAGGTCGTCGAGGCGGTCGGCGGCCGCGCCCGCATTCTCGTCGACGGCGGCATCAGCCGCGGCACCGACGTCGTCAAGGCGCTGATCCTCGGCGCCGACGCGGTCGCCTGCGGCCGGCTCTATGTCTACGGCCTTGCGGCGGCCGGCGCCGCCGGAGTGGTGCGGCTGTTCGAGATCCTCGAAGACGAGATCCGCATCTGCCTGTCATTGCTCGGCGTCACCGGCTATCACGAGCTCGACAAATCCTACATCCGCCCGGCGCGACAAGTCGTCCCGCCGCACGTGCACAGCGCCTTCCCGCACCTCAATCTGCCGCGCGAGACGTATTGAAGCTCCCCTCCGCCTTTAAGATCCTCTCCCCCCAGTGGGGGGAGAGGGAAGGGTGAGGGGGGCTGTTTCGGCGCCTGCCGTGTGATCCCCCTCACCCCAGCCCTCTCCCCCACTGGGGGAGAGGGAGAAAATAAAAGCGGAGAGGGAGCTATGAGAATCAGCGGTTCTGCTGCCAGTCCTCGCGCCACAGGAAGTCGGGGCCGAGCTGATCGAGGCTCGGGCAGCCGATCTGGCCCATCACGAGGTCGATCTCGTTCTTGAAGATCGAGATCGCCTTCTGGGCGCCGGGCACACCGCCGACGACCGCGCCGTAGAGCGTCGGGCGGCCGAAGAACACAAAGCGCGCGCCGAGGCACAGCGCGATCAGGATGTCGGCACCGCGGCGCACACCGCTGTCGAGCATCACGGTCATCTTGTCGCCGACCGCGGCGTGGATCGCCGGCAACACGTCGAGCGAGGCCGGCGCCCGGTCGAGCTGGCGTCCGCCGTGGTTCGAGACGATGACGCCGTCAACCCCGATCTCGGCTGCGCGCAGGGCGTCGGCCGGGTGCATCAGGCCCTTGACGACCAGTTTGCGCGGGAACAGCTGGCGATAGCGTTCGAGATCGCGCCAGGTCTGCGCATGCGCCGGCGTCTGGTCGCGGGCGAATTGGATCGCCTCGGCCTTGCGTGCGCCCTCGGGGGCGTAGGGCAGCCAGTTTTCGAGCGCCGGTGCGCCGCCGGTGCGCAGATATTCGACGACCCAGGCGGGGTGCGTCATCGCCTCCATGAGGATCGAAGGCTTCAGTTTCAGCGCCTCCAATACGCCGCCGCCGCGCACCGTGCCGAAGCCGTTCCGGATGTTGCGCTCGCGCTTGGAATGCACCGGCACGTCGACGGTCAACACCAAGGCCTCGATTCCGGCGTCGCCCACCCGGCGCACCAGATCGTCGGAGATGCGCATATCGCGCGCGGCATAGAGCTGATACCAGGTGTTGTTCGGGGCGATCCGCGCCGCCGCCCCCATCGAGGCGTTGCTCGAACCCGACATGATAAAGGGGATGTTGGCTGCCGCCGCCGCCTCGGCCAGCATCAGATCGCCGCCGGGCCGGTAGAGGCCGACCCCGCCGGTCGGCGAGATGCCGAACGGGCTCGAAAAGGTACGGCCGAAGATCGTCTGCGACTGGTCGCGCGTCGACACGTCGACGAGATAGCGCGGCAACAGCCGGTGCTTGTGAAACGCCTCCTCGTTGCGCGCGAGGCCGCGCTCGTCCTCGACCCCGCCTTCGATGAAATCGAAGATGATGCGCGGCAATTTGCGTTTCGCCAATTTGTGCAGGTCTTCGATATTGACGGCTTGATTGATGTTCATTGCGGGGTTTTCTCTTAATGCGAGGGAAAGTGCAAAGCGGCCGGCAAGATGGCGTATTTCTTCGATTGGCGACAATAGGCCTGTGCCGCGGCGATCAGTCGTTGCGCGGCCAATCCTCGCGCCACAGGAAGTCGGGACCGAGCCGGTCGAGGCTCGGACAGCCGATCTGGCCCATCACGAGGTCGATCTCATCGCGGAAGATCGCGATCGCCTTTTTGACCCCGGGGCTTCCGGCGGCGACCGCGCCATAGAGCGTCGGGCGGCCGAAGAACACAAAG
>DATFCQ010000095.1:0-25538 GCA_035252905.1 Allostellaceae bacterium
TTCGTATCGTGCGCCATGGCGGGGGCGAACTCCGTTTGGCTCCGGATGATCCGGCCTCAGCAACCAAATCATACCAGACCCTTGCGGCTCGTTCCGCTCCCGCCACTCCCTCTTCCGGTCTCGTGAATTATCCCGGCTAGACGCTTTCGGGCAAGGGCTTGCCGCGGGTCTCGGGCAGGAACGGCGCGGCGACAAAGCCGAGCAGATAGAACATGCCGACGATCGTTGCCGCCCGGCCGTAGCCGCCGAGAGCGACGATCAGCGTGCCGGCGATCAACGGGCCGACAAAGGCGATGAGCCGCGGCGCGTTGAAGCTGAAGGCGACCGCGGTGGCGCGCATCCGCGTCGGATAAAGCTCGGGCAGCCAGATCGGCAGGCAGGCCCAGATGCCGAGCGTGAAGAAGCCGTTGAGCCCGACGGCGAGCAGGATCAGCCGGATGTCGTGGGTCCACAGGAACAGGACCGGGGTCAGGACGACCCCGGCGAGGAACCACAGCATCGTCACCGGCCTGCGGCCGACCGCGTCGGCGAGAAAGCCGAGCGCGACATAGCCGGCGATGCCGACGATGTTGTAGATCATGCCGGCGAGCGCCGCCCAGTGCGGCGCCGACAGGCCGGATCCGGCGGCGAGCGCGCCGACGTAAGGCGGGATCCACGAGGCGACGCCCCACCACGCGACCGCTGTCGACAATGTCATCAAGAGGCTCAAGACGAGCCGCCAGCGCACCGCGCGTTCGGCGAACAGATCAACCACCGTGAAGCGGGCAAAGGCCGCCTCCTCGCGGTCGAGCGCGGCGCCCCGCCGCTGCCGCTCGCGGGCTGCGCGGCGCCTCGTGTCGGCGCGCTCCCAGCGCGGCGATTCCGGGATGCCGCGGCGGATCCACAGCGTGAACAGCGCCGGCAGGATGCCGACCAGATACATCCACCGCCATGAATTGGGACCGGTCCCGGCGAGCCCCAGCCACACCGCCGAGGCGAGAAAATTGCCGATGCCGGCGCCGCACTGCATCAGGCCGGCGCCCTTGCCGCGCGCGTGATCCGGCCACAGCTCGGCCATGATCGAGGCTCCGGTTACCCATTCCGAGCCGATCGCGATGCCGACAACGAGGCGCAATACGGCAAAGGAGACCCAGTTCCAGGCCAGCGCGGAGAGCCCGGTGGTCAGCGAATAGGCGAGGATCGCCAGGATCATCGTGCGCTTGCGGCCGAGATAGTCGGCGACGACCCCGCCGATCAATCCGCCGATGCCCCAGCCCAGCACATTGATCGCGATGACCGTCCCGGCATAGGCCGGCAACACTTTGTACTGGCTCGGATCGAGCAACTGGCGCAGGGCGACGCCGACGGTCAGGACCAGGGCGTAAAGCTCGTAGCCGTCGAAGGCCCAGCCGAGATTGGAGGCAAGGAGCGCCTTCCATTGCCCGCCATCGAGCGTGCGGTACCACGGCGCGGCAACGGCAATGTCGCTGCCGCGGCGCGGATTGATGCTCTGCATGGCGTTTCTCCCTGCCGGTATTGGTCTTTGCCGGCGATTATATGCTGCCGGTCCGCCGCGACAACGCCGCCGAGGTTTGGTACCGGCAAGCCCTCACCCGCCTCCCGCCGGCGGAGCCGGCGCTCGGCACCCTCTCCCGCCATGGCGGGAGAGGGGGGGGGACCAGCCCGAAGGGCTGGTGGGTGAGGGTTCGCCCGTCTGCCGCGCTACTCCGCCGCGACCCGGTGGTGCACCGGGAAGTCCTTGATCGACACGCGCCAGTGGATGCGCTCCTCTTCCGGCGGGTAGTCGCCGGCGGCCTTGTGATAGGAACAGCGATTGTCCCAGATCACGATGTCGCCCTTTAACCATTTGTGCGTGTATTCGGCCTCGGGCTGGATCATCAAGGCGGCGAGTTCGTCGATCAATGCGTCGCTCTCCTCCCGTTCCAGCCCCTCGATAAAGAGGATTTTGCCGGGGTCGAAATAGAGCGCGACGCGCCCGGTCTCGGGGTGGGTGCGCAGGATCGGATGAAAAACCGGCCGCCAGTCGCGGTCCTCCTCGTTCAACAGCGCAACGTGCTTTCTGCGGCCGCCATAGGTGAAGGCGCCGCGGCGCCCCGCGAGCCGCTCCTTGAGGCGCGCCGGCAACGCCTCGTAGGCGGCGTAGCCGTTGGCGAAATGCGTGTCGCCGCCGCGGCTCGGCACGGCGACGGCATAGAGCTGGGTGGCCTTGAAGGGCAGGGCGTCATAGGCGCCGTCGGTGTGCCAGCCGGCCGCGCCGCGGCGGTAGATCTCCTCGTCGAGCGTGCCGTCCGGCCGCCACTTATTGGCCCCGAGGAGGGTGATCTCGGCATGGTCGGGGTGGCGCGTCGCTTTCGACGGATGCGGCGAGATCGGCCCGAAACGCCGGCTGTAGGCGAGGTAATCGGGGATTTCGAGGTCCTGGTCACGGACCACGAGGATGTTGCCGTCGAGCCAGGCCTGGTACATCCGCGCAAAATCCGCATCGTCGAGACATTTGACGTCGACCCCGCGCACTTCGACGCCGATCTGCGGCCCCAGGCGGCGAATCTCGATCATCTCGGCTCTCCCACAGCTCTGCGGCCATTTCGGGCCGGCCTCGCACCCCTGTCAACCGCAGGAATTGGCGGTCTGCCATTCGCGCCCGGCCGGATTGTGGCGAACGCGCGGCAAACCCGCTAGCATCTCGCGCGGGAGGAGAGGCAATGAAACTGGTCTTGTTTGAGACGGCCGGAGCGGCCGAGATGCAGCCTGGGCTGTTGACCCCGCGCGGAGTTGTTTCCATTGCCGGCGCGGTCCGACAGGGCGATACGCCGCAAGCGATGATGGCGGGCCTCATTGACCGGTTCGAGGGACTGCGCGGAGCGCTTGAACGCCTTGCCGCCGAGGGCGAGGCCGTGCCGCTCGACCGGGTGCGGTTGCGCCCGCCCTTGCCGCGGCCCGGCAAGATCCTGTGCTGCATCGGCAATTACTGGGAGCACGCGCAGCGCGAGCCGCGCCCGCTCAACATGTTTCTGAAAAACCCCGACGCCGTGATCGGCCCGGGCGACACGATCGAGCTGCCGCGGCTGACCGAGCCGTGGATCTTCATGCACGAGGCCGAACTGGCGCTGGTATTGAAGGGCCCGGTCAAGAACCTTCCGCGCGCCGACTGGAAGCATGCCGTCTTTGGCTACACCTGCCTTATCGACGTGTCGGCGCGCGGCGAGGGCCGGCGCACCTGGAAGGCCGGCAGTTGGCTCGGCAAGTCGTTCGACACCTTCGCCCCGATCGGCCCCGCGATCGCCACCGCCGACGAGATCCCCGAGCCCAACGATCTTCTCGTGCGCTTCTGGAACGACGGACAATTGCGCCACAACTACAACACCGACGACATGGAGCACCGGGTCCCCGAACTCGTCGAATTCGCCTCGTCGATCATGACCCTCAACACCGGCGACCTGATCGCCTGCGGCACCAATCACGAGGGGCTCGGCGCATTGCAGGACGGCGAGACGGTCGAAATCGAGATCGCGCCGATCGGACGGATGGCGCTGAAGGTGGCCGACCCGTTAAAGCGGAGCTGGGAACGCGGCGTCTATATGGGCCCCGATTCGACCAATCCCGAAGCCGTCAAGCGGCACCGCCCGCAGCAGCCCGCCTGAACCGGACCCTAAGGAGCAAAGAGATGACCTTGGTTCATGGCGTCGTCCTCGGCGCGGCGCTTCTCGCCTGCGGAATGACGGCGGCCGGCGCCCAGGAGACGGGGAACGCCGCCGCCTATGTCGTGACCTATCTCGAAGTGGGCGCGCCCGCGACCCGCGAGGCGGCGGGTCTGCTGCGCCAGATCGCGGCGGCGGACAGCCGCGAGACGGGCAATCTGATCTCCGTCGCGCTCGAGGAAATCGGCCGCCCGGACCGCTTGGCCCTGGTCGAGGGCTGGCGCGACAAGGCCGCGCTCGCGGCGCATCAGCGGGCGGCCGAGGCGAGCGGGCTCGCAGCCAAAGTGCAGGCCCTGCTCGCAAGCCCGCCCGACCGCCGGCCGAACTCGGCTCTCTCGGTCGCCCCCGCGGCGGCGACGGCGACGCCTGAGGCGGTCTATGTGCTGACCCATGTCGACATCGTGCCGACGGCGAAGGAGAAGGCGATGCCGCTGATCGAGCAGCTCGCCCGCGGCGGCCGCAAGGAAGAGGGCAATCTGTTTTTCGACGCCTGGTACCAGGACAGCCGCCCGAACCACTTCACGCTGTTCGAGGCCTGGCGCTCGCCGCAGGCGTTCGACGCCTACCGGACGGCCGCCGGCACGCGCGAATTCCGCCGCGATGTGCTGCCGATGCAAGGCGCCCTTTACGATGAGCGCCTCTATCGGGCAGTGCGCTGATGGTGCCGCCCGCTATTCCGCGGCCTTGATCGAGACGGTGTCGCCGTCGACGCGGACCTCGAAGACCGCGACATCGGCCGAGATCGGGCCGTCGACGAGCTTGCCGGTGCGCAGGTCGTAGCGGGCGAAGTGCAATGGGCATTCGACGATGTGGCCGTCGAGACGGCCGCGCGACAGCGGCGCCCGTTTGTGCCCGCAGACGTCGGCGATCGCGTGAAAGGCGCCGGCGACATTCGCCAATAGGACGCGCTCGCCGGCGACCGAAACCCATTTCATATGGCCGGGGAGAAGCTCGCCGGTCCTGGCGACGGGGATGAAGCGATCGGGCATTTTATCGGCCGCTTCCCCTCACCCCGACCCTCTCCCCGCGCGCGGGGAGAGGGGGAATGGGGGAGAGAGACTACTAATTCGGGTGGAAGCCGAAGAGCTTTGCGGCGTTGTCGCAGGTTATCTTGCGCCGCTCTTCCTCGCTCGTCCCGACAAAGATGCGGTCGAGGAAGTCGCGCGAGCGCGGCCAGGTCGATTCCGCATGCGGGTAGTCGCTGCCCCACAGCATGTTGTCGACGCCGATATGCTCGCGCAATTGCACGCCGAGATCGTCTTCCATGAACTCGACAAACATGTTGCGCCGCCAATACTCGCTCGGCAGCATGCCTTCGCTCGATTTCCAGCCTTTGGTGAAGACCGGGCGCTCGCGATAGGTGAAGTCCATCTGCTTCAGCCAATGCGGGATCCAGGCGGTCTCGTGCTCGACCGAGCCGACTTTGAGGCGCGGATAGCGGTCGAACACGCCGGCAAAGACCATCGCGCTCAGCGAATAGCGTACCCAATGATCGGTTGTCGAACGGCCGGCGCCGGTCAGGGCCGCGACATCCATTGTGAACTCGCAGCCGGGAACGCCGCTTCGGTTTGTGGCGATATGCAATAACAGCGGCATCGACAGGTCCTGCGCAGTCGCCCACAGCCGATCATAAACGGGATCGCGATAGGGCCGCTCGGGCAGCGGCGACACCGGGATAAAGGCGCCGACCAGCCCCAGTTTCTTGGCGCGCTCGAGTTCGCGACTGCCGATTTCGACATCGTCGACATTGAGCATCGCAATGCCCTTGAGCCGCGCCGGATCGGCCTTGCAGAAATCGGCGATCCAGTCGTTGTAGACGCGGCAGATCTCGGTCAACAATTCGCTATCGGGAATGCGGTACCAAAAGAGGCCTTGGCTCGGCTGCAGGCACGAGCCCCAGACGCCGTCCTCCTCGTTCTCGGCGAGCATCGCGGCGGGGTCGTAGGCGCCTTTCCGGACATCGTCCCAGACGCCGAGAAAATCGATCTGCGTGGGGTCCTCGAAGCGCTGGCCGGCCTGCATCACGGCACCGAGCGTGCCGACCTGCATCCCGTCGATGACCCAGGCGTCGTATTCCCGGCCGGAAGGGGTGCGGCGCCGCTCCATGCGCGGGGCGCGGTTCTTGAACCGCGCGTCGATCCGGCTCGAATAGAGATCGGGCGGTTCGACGATATGGGAATCGGCCGAGATAAGCTTGTAGCTTGGCATGCTGACCTCCGCTGTTGCCGCCGGAAGCGGGCAGGCCGCGGTCCGGCCGCTTTCTTGTCGCCTTCTATGGCAAAGACGGACGGTATGGCGTGCGGCCGGCCCCGTCAAGCGACAGCGGAATCACGCGCTCTTGGGTTGGAACCTGCGCCGTTATGATCGGGCGCCAAGCGGTTCAGGGTTCCTCGTTCGACCCCTTGCGGCCGGATTTTCTGCTGAGGATCGGCCCCAGGCGGATGAACATCAGGGCGAGCTGCCGCCCCTCGCCATTCTCCCCGAGATGGGAATAGCCGCCGCGGATGGCTTCCCATTCGAACCAGGTGACATAGGCGACGAACAGGAACAGAACCCCGAACAGATTGATGCCGGCCGGCGCCGGGCCGGCGCCGCAAAACGCGCCGGCCGCCAACAGGAGCGCTATAATCGTCGGAACTATTCTCGCGCCCATATCCGCCTCCGCGACACGCAAGGAATAACCCAGGACGGCGTTGCCGTCAAAGCGCTGCACGAGCAAAAACGATCGGCGCGAGCCGCGCATGCTACGCCGTTCCAGGATCTCTGCTGCGAGATTTTCGCAACCCGGCCCGGCCGCCTCGGCGCCGGCTTTCCTCTCGACCGAGGCGGGGATTTGTAGCAGCATTGCGCGATGCTCGCGCGCACTCTCCTTAGCCGAGACAACCGGGTCAACGCGGTGATCGGCGCCGGACATTTCCTGTCGCATTTCTATGCTCTGTGCCTGCCGACCGTCTTTGTCGCCTGGGCCAGAACATTTGACGCTTCCTTTGCCGAATTGGGCGTGGCGGCGGCGGCCATGTCGGCGACCGCCGGATTGTTGCAGACCCCGGCCGGCTTTCTCGTCGACCGCTACGGGGCGCGCCCGTTCCTGATCGGCGGGGCGCTGTTGATGGCGCTGTCGGTCGCTGCGATGGGGCTTGCCACCGCGTTCTGGCAGATCGTCGTGCTGGCCCTGTTGTCCGGCGCCGGCAATTCGGTGTTTCACCCGGCCGATTATGCAATCCTGTCGGGCTCGGTCGACCGCTCGCGCATTGGCCGCGCCTTCGCCTTTCACACCTTCAACGGCTATGTCGGGTTCGCCGCCGCCCCGCCGGTCACCGCGGCGCTGATGTTGCTCGTCGGCTGGCGGGCGGCGCTGATCACGTTGGGTCTCCTCGGCGTGCCGGTGGTCATGGTGATCCTGTGGCAGAGCCACATCCTCGTCGACCAGACCAGCCAACGCCACCGGAACGAGGGAAAACCCGCTTTTGGCGCCAGGTTTTTGCTGTCCCGCCCGGTCCTGTCGATGTTTGCGTTCTTTCTGGTGTCGGCGATGGCGAGCGCCGGCATCCAGTCCTGGCTGATCACGATCCTGCACCAGGCCGACGGCATGGCGGTGACCGCCGCCTCGACCGTGCTGACCCTCTATCTGGTCGGGACGATGGGCGGCATCCTGGTCGGCGGCTGGGTCGCCGACCGCACCGATCGCCATCTCGTCTTTGTCGTCGTCCTGACCGTGATCGGCGCGGCCTTGTTGTTCCTTGTCGGGGTCGCGCCGATGAGCGTCGCGGTGACGATCGGCGTCATGCTGGGCGCCGGCCTGTCGATCGGCGCGAGCCGCACGCCGCGCGATGTGATGGTCAAGGATGTCGCGCCGCCCAGCCAGATCGGCAAGGTATTCGGCTTTGTCAGCGCCGGCATGTCCCTGGGCAGCGCGATCATGCCGGTCCCCTACGGTTTCCTGATCGACAGCGGCCGGCCCCGTCTGGTGCTGGTCGTGGTGGCGCTGTTATTGGTGGCGAGCCTGCTGTTTGCCGGCAGCTCGCGGGTCGGGGTTCGCCGCGCCGCAATGCCGGCGCCGGCGGAGTAACAGCAGAAAAGAGGGAGCAGAGGAGGAGGCGATGCGCAGGGTCGGGAGAAACGCCTATACCGAGGTTTATTTTGCCGGCTGCAATCCGAGCTTTGTCGAGACCAGCGACGGCTATGTGATGATCGACACGCCGCAGCAGCCGATCGACGCCGTGCGCTGGCGCGAGCGCATGGAGGAGAAGGCGCCGATCCGCTATCTGATCAACACCGAGCCGCACGGCGACCACATTTCGGGCAACGCCTATTTCCCCGGGATCGAGGTCATCGGCCACAGGAAATTGCAGGAGGTGTTCGACCGCTATCTCGCCGCTTTCGGCACCGCCGAAGACAAGCGCGAGCGCTTCAAACAGACCGATCCCGACAGCGTGTGGCTGGTCGGACACCCGGATTACCGCGACCCGCACGGGCCGACCCGGACCTTTGAGGACCAGCTCATTCTGCATCTCGGCAACCACACTTTCGAAATCATCCACATGCCGGGCCACACCGCGCCGCAGACCTCGATCCATGTCCCGGAGGAGGGGGTCGTGTTCACCGGCGACAACGTCTTCCACAAGTGCCGCACTTGGCTGCAGGAATGCGACCCGTGGGAGTGGCTTCAGGCGCTCGACCGGATCGCCGCCCTCGACGTCGAGACGATTGTGCCCGGACACGGCGAGCCCTGCACCAAGGCCTATCTGAAAGAGCAGGCCGAGATCGTGCAGAACTGGGTCGGCTGCATCGAGCGCTTTGTCGATCGCGGCCTCTCCGCCGAGGAGGCGCTCAAAGAGCCGATCGCGGTGACAAAGCAGGATCCCTATCCGATCGGCCAGCGCCTCTATATGCACGACGAGCGGCTGACCGGGATGATCGTGCACAACCTGCACCGCCGCATCCTGGAAAAGCGGGGCGAGTCGACCCGGCCGGAACCGGCAACGCCGCAGGGTGAGCGGTGATTTTCGGCGGAATGCGCTCCGCTGCGCTGCGCTTTTCCGCCCTACGGTTTGTGTAGGGCGGAAAAGCGCAGCGCATTCCGCCAATTCAGAACGTCGCGCCCGATTGCCGCCAGTGGCGCACGATCTCGCCGCCGGTGGCGAACCACACGCCGTCATGGGCGCGGATATAGGCAAGCGCGGAATCGAGCGCGCCGATGCGATGCGGAACGCCGATCAGATAGGGGTGCAGGCAGATCGCCATGACCCGCCCCGAGCGCGCGCCTTCGGCATAGAGCGTGTCGAACTGGCGGCGGATCGCGGTCGCGAATTCTTCGGCCGTGCCGTTGCGGTACTGGATGAACGGCGCGTCGTTGATCTCGTAGGAATAGGAGATCGAGACCAGCCGCTTGTCGCCAACGGTCATCCAATAGGGCTGGTCGTCATTGACCCAGTCGGCAACGTATTGGACGCCCTCTGCGGCGAGAAAGTCGAGGGTATGCCAGGTCTCGGCGAGCCCGGAGCCGAGCCAGCCCTGGGGCCGTGCGCCGGTCAGTTCGGCGATGCGCGACAGCGTATGGGCGATCGTCTGCCGCTCCTCCTCCGGGTCCATCTGGTCGAGCCAGCGCGAATTGGTGCGGTTGTGGCCGAGAAATTCCCAGCCCAACTCGACCCCGGCGCGGACGATCTGCGGATGATGGTCGCAGATGTCGCTGTTGAGCGTCGGGCTGGCGCGGACGCCGTGTTTTTGCAACACCTCCATCAGCCGCCAGATGCCGACCCGGTTGCCGTAGTCGCGCTGCGCCCAGGCGCGCACCGAAGGCGGGTTGCCGGAGGGCATGCCGGGATAAGGGGCGATCGCACGGGAGAGTGGAAAGAATTCGATATTGGGGATGACCCAGAGGGCGAGCCGGGCGCCCCCCGGCCATTCGAGCTTCGGCCGGTCGGTGATCGGCACATAGGGGAAGGGGCCATAATCCTGCGGCAGCATCGGAGCCTCCCGGGAGTATCGACGACGTGGCCAGCATAACCGCGCACTGGCGCCGCTTCGAGGACTTGTCGGCGGCCGAGCTTTACGCGCTCCTCGCCTTCAGGCAGGGCATCTTCGTCGTCGAGCAGCGCTGTCCCTATCCCGATCTCGACGGGCTCGACCAGAGCGCCCGGCACCTGCTCCTCGCCGCCGACGGCGAACTCGTCGGCTGCCTGCGCGTGATCCCGCAGGTCGCCGAGGTCAGGATCGGAAGAGTGGCCGTGGCCGCCCCGTTGCGCGGGCAAGGGCTCGGCCGCAGGCTGATGGAGGAGGCGCTGCGCGTTTGCCGAGAGCGCCATGCGGTGCAGCGGGTAATGCTGACCGCTCAATTCCATCTCGTGCGCTTCTACGAAAGCTTCGGGTTTTCGGCGGTTTCCGAGCCCTATGACGATTTCGGACTGACGCATATCGACATGGCGATACCGCTGTAGAGTGCCGTCCCGGCGAAAGCCGGGACCCATGGCGGCCATGGATACCGGCTTTCGCCGGTATGGCGCGAAAGCGCCGGAACGCTATGCCAAAACCTCCTCGGCCAATGGCACGCGCGTCACTTCATGCGCCTGCAAGACCGGCAGAACCTCGCGGGCGAAGCGGCGGATCTGCTCGATGAACATCTCGTGCGGCAGGACCCCGCGATTGAGGCTGACCTGTACGGTGCCGGCGCCGGCGCTGTCGGCCGCGGCAACGATGCGCGCGGCGACCTCGTCGGCGGTGCCCCACGGCATCGTTTCCGCCTGGCGCTCGACGTCGGCCATCGTCAGCCCGCGGAAATCCTCGCGCGCGAATTCCGCGGCGCGGCGGTTTTCCGGACTGACGTAATCGGTCGAGCGGGCGCTCGCATAACCGGTCTCGCGCTGGCGCGCGGTCTCGGTAAAGTTGCCGTGGCTGAAGAGGGTGCGGTTGAAATAGAGGTGGTAGGGGCCCATCTCGGCGACCGCTCGCGCCTTCGAATCGGCGACATAGGCGCTGATGCCGAGCGACAGATGGCCGGAGGTGATCCGGTGCCCGGCCTCATGGAGAACGCGCGCATAATAGCGGATGATGTCGTCGCGCAGGCCGAGGCTGCGGCCGAGGCCCGGGGTGATCGGCAGATCGTGGCGCGCCGCAAAGGCGATCGATTCCTGGCTGCCGACGACCGGCATCCAGATCGGCGGGCGCGGCTGCTGCACCGGCCGCGGCCACAACGCCACGTCCTTGTAGGACCAGAAGCGGCCCTCATAGGAAAAAACCTCCTCGCCCCAGGCGCGCGTGATGATTTCGAAGGCTTCGTCAAAGCGGGCGCGCGACTCGCTGAGCGGCACATTGTGAACCTGGTATTCGCGCGGGATGCCGCGGGCAAAGCCGGAAATCAGCCGTCCCCCCGACATGCAGTCGAGCATCGCCAGTTCCTCGGCGAGGCGCAGCGGCTCGTGCAACGGCAAGAGATTGCCGTAGATCAGCAGTTTCAGTTTTTTGGTGCGCTGCGCTGCGGCGGCCGCCAACAGGTTCGGCGAATTCATCAACCCGTAGGGGCTGCAATGATGCTCGTTGAACCCGACCCCGTCATAGCCGAGCCGGTCCAGTTCCTCCCAGGCCGCGAGGTGCTCTTCATAGGTGCGCACCGCCACCTCCGGCTTGAAATGCCGCCGCGGCAGCGGATAAGGCAGCTCGTTGCCGATCTTCAGATGGTCGAGCTGCTCGCCGTACGCCAACAGATCGAAGACGAAGACTTTCATCGCATCACCTCTCCCGCCGGCCTCCCGCCGCGATCCGGCGACGGTAGGAGCGGGGAGGGGCGGTTGCAATCGGATTTGGAGGCCGAAGGTTTCGGCGGGGACATCCGCGGTCTATGCTGCGGCCAAGAACGCAGACAGGGGACCGGCATGTATGATGCGATCGTCGTCGGGGCACGGTGCGCCGGCTCGCCGACGGCGATGCTGTTGGCGCGCCGCGGCTATCGGGTCCTGCTGGTCGATCGGGCGTTGTTTCCGAGCGACACGCTGTCGACCCATTGGATCTGGCCGCCCGGCGTGGCGTGCCTCAAGCATTGGGGGCTCTGGGATCGCATCCTCGCCGGCAATTGCCCCTTCTTTCGCACGATGGTCCTCGATCTCGGCGAGTTCCGGCTGGTCGGCGAAATTCCCGCCGCCGACGGAACGGCCGAGGTGTGTACGCCGCGCCGCACCGTTCTCGACAAAATATTGCTCGACGCGGCAGCCGCCGCCGGTGCGGAGATCCGCGAGGGGTGCGCCGTCACCGATCTGCTGTGGTCGGACGGCCGCGTCAGCGGCATTCGCGGGCGCGCGGGAGGCGAGGAATTAGCCGAACACGGCCGCCTCGTGATTGGCGCCGACGGGCGCGCTTCGCTGGTCGCCCGCAAGGTCGGCGCTGCCCAATACAAGGCCCGGCCGGCCTTCACTTGCGTCTATTACGCCTATTGGCGCGATGTCGCGCCGCATCTGCCGGGCGTGCATTTGCGCCCGCAGCGGCTGGTCTTCAGCTTTCCGACCCATGATGGGCTCACCGTCATGGCGGCCTTGTTTCCGCGCGAAGAATTCCATGCCGTTCGCGCCGATCCCGGCAGGCATCTGGCGGAGGCGCTGGGCCTTATCGGCGATTTGGCCGAGCCGTATCAGCGGGCGGAGCGGGCCGAGCGGCTGCGCGGCACCGGTGCCCTGCCGAATTTCTTCCGGCAGGCCCGCGGCCCCGGCTGGGCGCTGGTCGGCGACGCCGGGTATCACAAGGACCCGATCCTTGGGCAGGGGATCTCGGACGCGTTCCGCAGCGCGCAATGGCTCGCCGACGCCGTGCATGCGGGCCTCTCCGGGCAGCGGCCGCTCGCCGAGGCCCTGGCCGAATATCAATGCAAGCGCGACGCGCAATTCGCGCCGATCTACGATCTGACCTGCAATATGGCAACCCTTGAACCGCCGCCCGATATGCTGGCGCTCTATCAGGCCTTGCGCGCGAACCCAGCCGAGCGGAACCGGTTTTTCGGCACCCTCGCCGGCACCGTCCCGATCCCCGAATATTACGCCCCGGAGAATATCAAGCGGATCGTGGCGGAGGCGTAGCCGGCAGCGCCGCATCCGGCCGGAAGCGAATGCGCGCCCGCTACCGTTATCCCGACAAATGCGATAAATTGCCCAAAATCAGCGATCCCGGAGAGGCGCGTCATGGAGAGCGGACACCAGATCGAGATCCGCAACACCGCTTATTTCCGCCACCTCTATGACGGCGAGGACGCGGACATGCATCGCCTCTACGAGCAGGCGAAGCTCGACCAGTGGAACGCCGCCGCCGACATCGCCTGGGACGAGCCGCTCGACGGCGACGGCGGGTTGATCGCCGACGATCTCGTCGACATCCACGGGACGCGGTTCTGGGACCGCCTCAGCCCCGCCGAGCGGGTCGAACTGAACCATAACGTCGCGCGCTGGCGCCTGTCGACCCTGATGGCGGGCGAGCACGGCGCGATGCTGGTGTGCAGCCAATTGGTCGAGAATGTCGAGGGCCAGGACGCCAAACTGTTCCAGGCGACGCAGGTCGTCGACGAGGCGCGCCACAACGAGGTCCTGCACCGCTACGTCGCCCTGCGCCTCGACGGGCGGACCTATCCGCTCGCCAACAACGTCAAGGAGATCTTCGACACCCTGCTCGGCACCGGGGCGTGGTATCTGAAGACGATCGGATTGCAACTGGTCGCCGAGACCTTTGCCGTCTCATTGTTCCGCATGCTCGCCGAATCCTCGAAGGACGCGGTGTTGCGCCAGGTCTGCCGACGCATCCTGCAGGACGAGGCGCGCCATATGGGCTTCGGCATGCTGTCATTGCCGGCGGTCGTCGCCGCGGCGAGCGCGGCCGAGCGGCGCGAGATCGAGGATTTTGCGGTGTGGGCGCTGAACCGTACCTTGCGCGGGATCTTTCCGCTCGCCGCCTACGAGGAGTTCGGCTTTGATCGGGCCGAGGTCGAGGAGATCCGGCACCTGCGGCGCGAGCGCGCGGCTGGCGGCGACGAGACCGCCTTTCGCAAATTCTTCCGCCGCGACCTCCATGGGGGGCTCGTGCGCAATCTGCGCAAGGTCGGCGTCCTGACCGCGCGCATCGAGCCCGACATCGCCGCCCTCGGCATCCCGCTTGCTGCCTGAGCTGCTTTGGTGAAATTCCATACATCTGGTATGTATAACGGCTGATATATGAAAGAAGATTCACAACCTTACGAAGAACGCATCATCGCCGACCCACGGATTCTGGCGGGAAAGCCTGTAGTGCGGGGGACGCGCATCGCCGTGGGCTTGGTGCTGGAGGAGCTTGCCCAAAACCCGGACATTAACGAGCTTTTAGCTGCCCATCCCGATCTGACCCGGGCGGACGTTCAGGCATGCCTTGCCTACGCGAAGGCGATGGTGACCGGAGAGGCGGTCTCCCCAAAGCCGCCAAAGAGAGCGGTCTCTAATGCCACTCCTCTATGAAATTCCTGTTTGACCAGAGCGCCGACTTCCGTCTGATTACCCACCTTCGCCAACTCGGCCATGATGTTTCAGCCGTCTCCCGCAACTACCCTGCCGGGCTTGCTGATGAGGATGTCCTTGCCGTCGCCCGGAAAGAGCAACGGATTTTGCTGGTTGCCGACCGCGATTTCGGCGAGTTGATTTTCCACCAGGGGCTTGCCCATATCGGCGTCATTTTCTTCAGGCTTCCCGGAGCCTCCCTGCAAACCAAAATCGAACACCTCGATACCGTGCTGGAAGAGCACGCGGACGAGCTTGCAGCCGGCGAGTTCCTGGTTGTGAACCCCGGCCAGATCCGCGTTGCTGGTCGTCCTCGCCCCTGAGGCCTCGGAGCGGTTGAGACCCGCCTCTCGGCTTCGCGGAGTGAGCCTCGTGAGTTCCGAGCGAGCCGCGCGATCCGCACCCGCCATGACGAGGCCGAGCGCGCCAAAGGATAGGGCCGGCGCGGCCGAGACCGCCTTCGCAAATTCTTCCGCCGCGACCTCCATGCCGGGCTGGTGCGCAATCTGCGCAAGGTCGGCGTCCTGACCGCGCGCATCGAGCCCGACATCGCCGCCCTCAGCATCCCGCTGGCGGCCTGAGCGATTGTTATCCTGTTGCTGACGCGGGGCGGGGAGCAGTCGCCCGTCACCCCAGCCCTCTTCCCGCATTGCGGGGAGAGGGAGGGACCCGCGGAGCGGGAGGGTGAGGGGCTGCGCCGGGTTCTCTCATCCCGAGCCGCTCGGAGGCGAGGCGGGCGCCCTCGGCCATGGGATCTCGTTTCTCAGATTCGCTTCAGCGCCGCCAGCAGCTCGCCGGTATCGATATCGCCCTCCCAATACGCGATGAGCGCCGCGAGGTTCGCGGCGACCCACTTTTCCAGTTCGGCCAGGATATCGGCGGGCAGCATCGGGCCGGCAATAGGATGCACCCTCGGGCGCAAACCGATAATAGCGCCGCCAACAGGCAGCGTGTTCTTGCCCGGAGTGCTGCTCACCTTGATTCGGATATCGTGGCTTCCCATGCGCGGCGACACAAAAACATGGCGAGAAACCCCCGTCATGCGCGGCGATAGGTTCGCCATAGCGTAGCACTCATCTTCGAGAGACAGCTCGTCGCCTGTTGCCGTGGCTGGAGTGTTCTCTTCGCTCATGAGGCCGTTATTCCGGTTCCGTTTCTGCCGCGCGCCGGATTATAGCGATCCGGAGGTCGAAGGCCAAAAGATCAAAGACTGCGCCCGGCTACCCCATCCCGAGCCGCTCGGAGGCGAGGCGGGCGCCTTCGGCGAGCGACTTGAGCTTGGCCCAGACGACGTCTTCGGCGACCCGGCCCATCCCGGCCGAGGTGTCGAAACCGCAATCGGTGCCGGCGAGGACGCGCCGCGGATCGCCGACTGCATGCGCGACGCGTGTGAGGCGCTCGGCGACGACTTCGGGATGCTCGACAAAATTGGTCAGGCTGTCGACGACGCCGGCGATGACGAGCTGGTCAGGGGCCAGAGGCTGTTTTTCGAAGACGTGGTATTCGTGGGCGTGGCGCGGGTTGGCGAACGGGAAGAAAAAGGCGCCGACCCTGGCCTGTTTGATGATCGGCAGGATGTCGGCGAGCGGCACGTCGCAATCGTGCGGCCCCTCGTAATTGCCCCAACAGACATGCAGCCGCACCTGCTCGCGCGGCACGTTCTCGACGGCGCGGTTGATCGTCGCGACGACACGCTCGACAAAACCGAGAAAATCGCCGAGCGGGCGGTCCTGATAGGACAGATGACGTTCGAGCGCGAGATCGGGACAGTCGAGCTGCAAGAGGAACCCGGCCTTGACGATCGTCTCGTATTCCGGCCTCAGGGCGTCGCCGAGCGCGGCGAGGTAGGCCTCCTCGCTGTCGTAATATTCGTTCTGCATCGCCCCGGCGATGATGCCGGGCGAGGGGGCGGTCAGAAACGGCTCGACAAAATGCGTCCCGGTCTCGGCGAGCGCCTTCTCGAAATCGGCGCATTCAGCGGCGACGGCTTCGGTGCCGAGCGAGCGGATCGGGCCGACCGCCTTGGGCGGCATCATGTTGCTGACCGCCTCCTTCTTCGCCAGTTCCTGCTCCATCCAGCGCCGGAACACCGGATAGCGGAGGGCGTCGGCGCGGGTCCGCCGCTGCCACGCCCCGCCAAAGCCGCTCAAACGGTGGCGCACGTGCAGAAAGAAACCTTCGCGCTGCTGCTCGCCGTTGTTGCCGATGTCGGTGCCGGCTTCGGCCTGCTTTCTGACGGCCCAGCGCACCGCCTCGCGGCTGAGCCGGTCGAGTTCGTCGGCGTCGACCGATTCGCCGCGCATCCGGCGGATCAAGAGCCGGGTCAGCTCCGGCGGACGCGGCAGGCTGCCGGTATGGGTCGTCAGGATCCGCTGTTCGCTGCGGCGCATTGTCACTCCTTCCCGCAGAATTGCGGCCTTCCCCGCTCCCCTGGGAGGAATGGCTTGCCGTGGCCGCGGTCTCTTCCTACTATGCTGGGCATCGTCGCAACAACAGAAAGGAGGTGATCCTGTGTCTAGCCTCGAACCGCGGTCGACCGCTGCCGTGACCAGGATCCCCGCTGTGGAGGTCCTCGCCTCCTAGAGGTGACGGTTTGCGGCCGCGACCGGCCGCTTGAGTTCGACGGAAGGGCCGTCCTGCGGGACGGCCCTTCTCATTTCGGGCAAGGCTTGGCCGCGGCGGCTGCAGGGCCTAAAACATCCGCCGGACGGCTCGCAAGGAGGGACCGCCATGCCCGACACGTCGATGACCAATTCGCCGATCGTCTCCGCCTACCGCGCCGCGACCCCGGGATCGGCCGCCGCCGCGGAAAAGGCGCGCTCCCTGTTTCCGAGCGGGATCACCCATGATTCGCGCTATATCGAGCCCTACGGCCTCTACATCACGCGCGCCGAGGGGCCGCGCAAATGGGATGTCGACGGTCGCTCTTATGTCGACTATTTCGGCGGCCACGGCGCCTTGCTGCTCGGGCATTGCCATCCCAAGGTGGTCGCCGCGGTCAATGAGCAGATCGTGCGCGGCACCCATTTCGGCGCCAGTCACGAGGTCGAGATCGCCTGGGCCGAGTGGATCCTGCGCCTCGTCCCCTCGGCCGAGCGGGTGCGCTTCACCTCCTCCGGCACTGAGGCGACGTTGATGGCCTTGCGGCTGGCCCGCGCCTTTACCGGCAAGTCCAAGATCATCCGTTTCAAGCATCATTTTCACGGCTGGCACGACCACATGACCTCGGGTTTCGCCAGCCATTTCGACGGCACCCCGACCACCGGCGTCCTGCCCGGCGTCGCCGGCAACGTCTTATTGGCCGAGCAGAACGACGTCGACGGGCTCGCCCGGATCCTGGAAACGCACGACGACGTCGCCGCCGCGATCCTGGAGCCGACCGGCGCACACGGCGCCCGGCTGCCGATCGACCCGCCGTTCCTGACAGCCTTGCGCGAGTTGACGCGCCGGCACGGCGTCCTGTTGATTTTTGACGAGGTCGTCACCGGCTTCCGCGTCTCGCCGGGCGGGGCGCAGGCGCATTACGGCGTCACCCCCGATCTGACCACGCTTGCCAAGATCATGGCCGGCGGATTGCCGGGCGGCGCCGTCACCGGGCGCAAGGACATTCTCGACCTGCTCGATTTCCAGGTCACCAAGGCGAGCGACCGCGAAAAGATCAACCACCCCGGCACTTTCAACGCCAATCCCCTGTCGGCGGCGGCCGGCGTCGCCGCACTTGAAATCGTCGGCACCACCGACGCCTGCGCCCGCGCCAATCATTACGGCGAGACCTTGCGCCGACGCCTCAACGAGGTGTTCGAGGAAGAGCGGATGCCGTGGGCGGCCTATGGCACATTCTCGATGTTTCATCTGTTCACCAACCCCGATCACAAACCGATCACCCCGACCCGCTTCGATCCGCTGGGCGAGCCGGCGGAGAGCCTCGCCGGCAACCGCCAGGCCGCGGTCGTACACAAATTGCGCCTGGCGATGATGCTGGGCGGGGTCGATCTCTCCGGCAGTCCCGGCGGGCTCGCCTCGGCGACGCATGGCGAAGCCGAACTGGACGACACGCTGAAGGCATTGCGCGGCGCCATCCGCCTGTTGCGCCAGGAGGGGGAGATTTAAATCACCACAGAGACAATGAGACGGTGAGAAAGGATTTTCGCGCGCCAAGGGCGCGCAACAACTTCTTCTCACTGCCTCACTGTCTCACTGGTGGAATACCTCAATCGATGACCGCGATCGCCTCGATCTCGACCATCAGATCGGGGCCGGCGAGGCGGCTGATCTCGACCGTCGTGCTGGCTCCCATCGCGGCGCCGAGGTAGCGCATCCGCATGTCGGTGTGCTTGAAGAACTCGTCGATGTCGGTGACGTAAGTCGTCGTCTTGACGACGTCGGCAAGGCTTGCGCCGGCGGCTTTCAGGCAGGCTTCGAGGTTCTTGCCGACCTGCTCGATCTGGGCGCGCATGTCGCCCCGGCCGATGGTGTTGCCGGCCTCGTCGCGCGCCACCTGGCCCGAGACGTAGACGATCCGGCCGCCGCCCGCGACGGTGACGACGTGCGAATAGAGCGGCTGCCCGCCGATTGTGCGGACGTTCATTCCCGGCGGCTGGATGCGGTTGCGTGTGACGGCCATATCCGAACTCCGTTGATCGTGCCGTCCTAAATTGCCCTCTCTGGCGGCTTTCTGTCGACCCGCGGGCGGCAACGACTTCTACTTGATCTGTTTTCACGATAAACTCGCTCTGCGCGAAAAGCGGGGCGGCGATGGCGGATATGGCGGCGGCGGGCGGAGGCTTCGGCCGGGTGTCGGAGCCGGGCCGCCGCTTCATTGCTGCGCTCTCCCGGCGCCTCGTCGTCGAGGGGGAGCGGCGGCTCTTATGGCTGCCGGTCTTTTTCGGCGCCGGCATCGGCTTTTACTTTGCGCTGACCCGCGAGCCGCCGCTGTGGCTCGGACCGGCGGCGACGGTCGCCTTTGGTATCGCCGCGGCGGTGCTGCGCCGGCGCCTGGGATGGGGCGGGGCTGCACTGGCGCTCGCCGTCGCCGCTGCCGGCTTTTCCTGGATCGCCTTGCGCGCCGCGGAGGTGGGCGGGCCGATAATGCAGCGCCGGCTCGGCCCGGTCGCGATCACCGGCCGGGTCGTCGACATCGATGCCCGCGATCGCGGATGGCGGCTGATCCTCGCCCCCGACCCGTTGCCCAGGCTCGACCCGGACAGGCAGCCGCTTCTGCTGCGCCTGCACATCGGGCCGAGCAGCGATCCCCTCGTCCCCGGCGACCGGGCCGGCATGAAGGCGATGCTCTATCCGGTGCCGGGTCCGGTCCTGCCGGGCGGCCACGACCTCCAGCGCGACGCCTATTTCGCCGGGATCGGCGGGGTCGGCTACAGCTACGGCGGCGCTCGCCGCCTCGACCGGTTGCCGCCGACAGGCTGGCGCGAACGGGTGCGGCAGCTGCGGGCGCGGATGACCCTGCGCATCACCGCAGTCCTGCCGGGGGCCGCCGGCGGGGTTGCCGCGGCGCTGATCACCGGCAAGCGCGGCGACATCCCGGAGGCGGTTGCCGACGCCTTCCGCAATTCCGGCCTCGCCCATCTGCTGGTGATCGCCGGGTTGCATCTGGGGCTCGTCGCCGGTTTTGTCTTTTTCACCGCCCGCACCGCGCTGGCGCTGATCCCGCCCGTGGCCTTGCGGCTGCCGATCAAGAAGATCGCCGCCGCCCTCGCCCTGGTTGCGCTCGCCTTCTATCTGGTCGTCTCCGGCGCCCGCGTGCCGACCGAGCGGGCCTTTGTCATGAACGGCATCGTCTTCGCCGCAATCCTGCTGGACCGCCTGAAGATCTCGATGCGGATCTGCGCGATCGCCGCCGCCGCGGTGCTCGCGGTCGAACCGGAGAGCCTCACCGGCCCGAGCTTTCAGATGTCGTTCGGCGCCGTCGCCGCACTGATCGCGGTCTATGAGACCTTTGGCACGCGGCTCGGCAAATTTTTTTACCGCCCGACATTGGCCGGCCGGATCCTCGGCTATTGCGGCGCCGTCGTCCTGACCACGCTGGTTGCGACCCTCGGCACCGATCCGTTCGCGATCTACCATTTTCATCGCCTGGCGCTCTATTCGCCGCTCGCCAATGTCGTCGCGGTGCCGCTGGCTGCGGTATGGACGATGCCGCTGGCGGTCCTGACCTGCCTGTTGATGCCGTTCGGCCTCGAACGGTTCGCGCTCGTGCCGATGGGTTGGGGGATCGACCTGACGATCTGGGTCGCCGAGCATGTCGCGGCCTTGCCAGGCAATGTCTGGGCGACGCCGCGCCTGCCGCTTCTTGGGCTCGTATCGGTCGCGGCGGGCGGGTTGTGGCTGTGCCTGTGGCGCGGCTCGTGGCGGGTGTGGGGCGTCGCGGCGGTCGCGCTCGGGCTCGCCACCCTGGCCCTGACCCGACCGCCCGACATCCTGATCACCGAGGGCGGACGATTGCTCGCGGTCCGCGCTCCCGACGGCGATTATCTGGTCAGTACCGGCTACGGCGCAAAATTCGCCCGCTCGATCCTCGCCGAGGAGACCGGGAAAAGGATCAGCGATTGGCCGCAGAGACCGGACCCGGTGCGGGACGGGCTCGCTTGCGCCGGCGCGCTGTGCCGCTACGGCGCGCAGGGACGCCGGGTGCTGATCCTGACCGGCGCCGTCGCGCCGCCCTTCGACTGCGCCGGGATCGACGCAATCGTCGCCCGGGTCCGAGCCGGGCGCGCCTGTCGCGCCGCAGTGCCGGTCGTCGACCGGAGCGACACCTGGCGGCGCGGCTCCGTCGCCTTGTGGCTCGATCCGGCCGGGGTCGCGATCGAAAGCGCCAACGAAACCCGCGGCGAGCGTCCCTGGGTGCCGCAGCCGCATCCGCGCCGACCCGCGACAAATCGCCCGGCCGGGGCGGAAGGCCGGACCGCCTCTTCCCGAGGCTGGTAAAAGCGCTGGCGTCCTCCTACCGTGGCCCGAGACGGACAAAGGGTGATCTGCGAGATTCGGTGACCGAGGAAGCCGTCCTCTCCTTCGTCAAGGGCGCGATCAAATCCGCCTGGCCGCTGGAGCTTCTGCTGTTGATGCAAAAGCAGCCAGAGACCGCTTGGCGCGTCCGTGAACTGGTGCGCGAATTGCGCGCCAGCACCGGCGCGGTCGAGGAGAGCCTCGCCACATTGATCGCCGCCGGCCTTGTCGCCACCAGAGAGACCGGCGTGTATACCTACGCGCCCAAAACGCCGGCTCTCGCCGAATTGGTCGCCGCCCTTGTTGATCTCTATTCACGCAAGCCGATCACTGTAATGAACGCAATATTCTCGTCGCCGAACGACAAGATCCGCTCGTTCTCCGATGCCTTCCTTTTGAAGAAATAAGAGCACATGGTACTACCATCTGCCGTTTATCTCCTCTGTTTCTTTACAAGCGGGTTGTGCGCCTATCTGCTCAGTGCGGCATTCCGAAGGCGGCGGGAGAGATTGCTGCTGTGGAGCGCCCTCTGCTTTTGGCTGATCGCGGCAGAAAATCTCCTCGTCTTTATCGACATCATCCTGCTTCCGGGCGTCAGTCTGCTGTCGCTGCGCCTGGCGCTGTCGCTGGCGGCGGTCTGCGTTCTGCTGTTCGGCTTTGTCTGGGAAATCGAATAGGGGATTTTAATGAACGGTTTCATCGCCGGCATGATCGCCATGGGCTACGTGCTTGCCGGACTGTTCTTTCTGAAATTCTGGGCGCGCAGCGGCGACCGGCTGTTCGTCAAATTTGCCGCGGCGTTCTGGCTGCTCGCGCTCAACCGGGTGGTTCTGGCGGCCATACACCTGCCGCAGGGAGACGAGAGCTGGCCTTATCTGTTGCGTCTCATTGCCTTTGGCCTGATCGCCGTCGCCATCCTGCAGAAGAACACGGCGCGCCGGCCGCGCATTAATTAGCGGAGTTGGCGGAATACCCTGCAGGGGTGGGTAAGAATTCCCATTACCGCCCTTTTTCTCGTCGTCATCCCGGCGAAAGCCGGGATCCATCCATCAGCAGAACGAGCCGAGGATGGCTGGTAAGGTAGTGTGTTTGCTTGAGAATTCCGAGTACCGGAGAAATGGGTCCCGGCCTTCGCCGGGACGACATAGGGGGAAATGTGCCCATTTCCGCCTCTTTCCGGAATTCTTGCCCAGCCTCGCAGCGCATTCCGCCGCTTTCCTCACACGAACAGTCGGTCAGGACGCGCCGGCCTCCATCAGCGCCCAGTACCACGCGAAGAACCGTCGGTCGGGCCGCGGCGCGGGCGCCGCGGCGATGCCGTCGGAGGTCTCGTCGGCGGAGCCGGCCTCGACGCCGAACCGGATCATGTGCAGATCGGTGCGGTCCGGCGCTTTCGGGACCAGCCGAAGGAGGGCCGCGCGATCCGCCCCCGTCACGACAAAGCCGAGCGCGCCGAAGGGCAGGACCGGCGCTTCCGGCGGGAAGCCGAGGATCGGTGCGGCGCCAAGGGACAGGATCTGGTGCAGGTGCTTCCAGTTCCGCTCGACCGAGAGGCGCGCGCGGCGCACGACCGCCGCCTCGGCAAGCCATTCGGGCAGCGCCGCAGCCCCGTCCGGCTCCGGCGGCGCCGAGCCGGACAGGTCGACAAAGATCAGCCCGCGATGGACCGAAAGCGGATAGCTCCTGAGGCGCAGCCGCGCCGGATCGAACCGCTCGGGCGACAGCGCCGGATAGAGCAGCCTGCCGTCGAGCGCGTATTCCCAGTCGTGATAGGGGCAGTGCAGCCGTTCGCCGGCCCCGTCCTCGTCCTCGCAGACCGGGTAGCCGGCATGGAGGCAGAGATTGCCGAGGGCGTGCAGCCGGTCGGCGCGTTCCCGGGTCAGGACGAGCGGACGGGCGCCGGTATCGACGACGAAATACCGGCCGTCGGCCGGGAGGCGGTGGATATGGTCGGCGATGATCGCAGTGCGCGCGAAGATCCGCGCCCGCTCGGCCGCGAACACCTCCGCATCGGCGAATAAGGCGGGGAGCGGGGCGATATCGTCGGCTTCGCGCAGTTGTTCGCCGAGCGCGAGAACGCTCGCGGGAAGCCCACCCGGCGCGCCGGTCCGACCTGTGCCCTGTTCCGCCATGTCGATCCTCCTTGCCCACGCCGACCTTTCCCCGCGCAGGGTCAGGAACGGAGACGGGAAGAGGCTTTGTCACGAGTGCCTCTCCCGGTCAAGCCGGCTGCGCGCCGGGATTGCATTCGCCGGCAGGTTGGGTATGGAATAGGCAGAAACAAAATCCTGGAGAGGCGACGATGCGGGATTTCCACGAGATGCTCGTCGTAGTCATTCTCCTGATTGCGATTGCATTGTTTTTCGGCGGGTTTGTGTGGCGCCTCTATCGCGGCGACGGCCGGAACGAGTAAGAGCACCTAACACAACCCGTCACGGTGTGCGTTGCACCAGGAAGGCCGGCGGTTAGGAGCGCTGTCGCCGGCGATGCGGGACATCGGCAAGGCGGCGCCCCTTCGACAAGCTCAGGAGCGGCCGCCGGCCTTCCTCGTGCAACCCGCAGGGACGCGCGGCCCGGCGTGCCGGACGTCGTCGCTCGCGGCTTACGATGGCTGGCATCGCGGCGCCGCTCGCTCCTAAGCAGAATTTCATAGGTTGGTACACACATCTTCATGCGCGGTCCAATTCTCCTTGTCGTCCCGGCGAAGGCCGGGACCCATGGCTCCGCAGCCCTGAACCTTTCAAGAAACACAGAACTTTCGTGCCAATGATCACCGGCTCGTAGCGCGGAAGGGTGGATCCCGGCCTTCCCCACGGGACAAGCCCGTGGGCTGAAGGCCCACGGGATGACGGGGAACGAGGCTGCGTGTGTATGAACCAACAGGATCCTGCTTAGCCGGCGCGCCGGGTCGCGTGTCGCACGCCATGACGGGTTGTGTTAGGTGCTCTATGGCCGGCGCTTGGCGCGCCTGCGGCGGCCGCCTAAATTTGAGCCCATAGAGGTTCGAGACGGCCGGCGCGGCCTTTGCGAAAGGAGTCCCGGATGTGGCGGTTCATGCGTGACAAGCTCTCCGTTCCGAAACCCGAGGACTGCCTCCCCGGGCGGCCCACACCGATGCCGGTGCCCGAGCGTCATTTTGTCAATGACCGTCCGCTCGCCGGCCCCTATCCGCCGGGTCTGGAAAAGGCTCTCTTTGGGCTCGGCTGCTTCTGGGGCGCCGAAAAGCTGTTCTGGCAGGCGCCGGGAGTGTGGGTCACCGCCGTCGGCTATGCCGGCGGCACGACCCCGAACCCGACCTATGAGGAGGTGTGCAGCGGCCGCACCGGGCATACCGAGGCCGTATTGGTCGTCTTCGATCCGGCGCAAACCAGCTATGAGGCGCTGTTGAAATTGTTCTGGGAGGGGCACGACCCGACCCAGGGGATGCGCCAGGGCAACGACATCGGCACCCAGTACCGCTCGGCGGTCTACGCCTTCTCGCCGGCTCAGCAGCGAGCGGCGGAAGCGACGCGGGACGCCTATCAGGCTCGGCTCGCGGCGGCCGGCTACGGCGCGATCACGACCGAAATCGCAGAGGCGCCGCCGTTTTATTTCGCCGAGGATTACCACCAGCAATATCTGTCAAAGAACCCGTGGGGCTATTGCGGCCACGGCGGCACCGGCGTCACCTGTCCGGGCGTGGCCGCGGCCGGCGGCTGATCTCCGCCGCGCGCCAGAACCGGGGGGACCACTTCAGCCGGGAGAGGCTGTCCCGCAGCTCACGCTCCGTCTCCGCGAGGGCGCGGCGATGCCAGTCGAGTAACAAGAGGCCGGCGCGGGCGAGGCGGCCCGCCGGTTCGGCTTCGGCGCAGAGCCGGCGCAGCACTTTGCCGGCAAAGGCGACGTCGTTGGCGTAACCGAGCCCGTCCTGCAATCGCCGCAGCTCCTTGACAAATTCTCGCGAAGCCGGCGACCCGCCGGACAATTCGCCGGATAATCCGAGTGTGTAGCGCAGTTTCTTGACCGCGATGCGCAGCCGGTGCCGCGCCCTGGGGGTCTGCCGCCGGAAACCCTTGCCGCATTTCTTGACCACCCGGAAGCGCCGGTCAATGAGGGCGGGCAGCCGCGCATCGAGCGTTTCTGCGGACGCCGCCGCGCCGCCGCCCTCGACCCGGCGCAGCAGGCGCAGCATTGCCGCGCCGTGCCGGGGCGAGCGGAGATGGTCTGCGAGCCGGTCATGGGCGGCCCGGCGGGCCCAGGCGAGCATGGCGCCGAGAGGATCGGGGTCGCCGAGCGCGGCGCGGACCGGCGGCAGCAATTCGCAGAGCAGCACGTCGAGCGTGCGGACCGGGGCGAGAACCGTGTTGAGCCGCGCGATCTAGTCGCGGATGAAATGGCGGTC
>DATFCQ010000096.1:0-5014 GCA_035252905.1 Allostellaceae bacterium
TCTTAGACTGAGGTCGCAATGAAGGCGCTGGTCGCGGTCAAGCGGGTCATCGACTACAACGTCAAGATCCGCGTCAAGGCGGACCATACGGGGGTCGAGACCGCCAACGTCAAGATGTCGATGAACCCGTTCGACGAGATCGCCGTCGAAGAGGCGCTGCGCTGGCGCGAGGCCGGCGTCGTCAGCGAGGTCGTTGCCGTCTCGCTCGGCCCCCAAGCGTGCCAGGAGACGATCCGCACGGCGCTGGCGATGGGCGCCGACCGCGGCATTCTGGTGCAGACCGAGGTCGAATTGCAGCCGCTCGCCGTCGCCAAATTGCTGAAGGCGGTGATCGAGCAGGAAAAGCCGGATCTCGTGATCCTCGGCAAGCAGGCGATCGACGACGACAGCAACCAGACCGGGCAGATGCTGGCGGCCCTGCTCGGCTGGCCGCAGGCGACGTTTGCCTCGAAGGTCGCGATTGCCGACGGCCATGCCGAAGTGACGCGCGAGGTCGACGGCGGGCTTGAAACCGTGCGGATCAAACTGCCGGCGGTCGTCACCACCGATCTGCGGCTCAACGAGCCGCGCTATGCCTCGCTCCCCAACATCATGCGGGCGAAAAAGAAGCCGATCGCGACGACGACGCCGGAAGCGCTCGAGGTCGACCCGGCGCCGCGGCTCGTGACGCTCAAGGTCGAGGAGCCGACAAAACGCCAGGCCGGGGTCAAGGTCGGCTCGGTCGCCGAACTCGTCGACAAGCTCAAAAACGAGGCGCGGGTGATCTGATGGCTGTTCTCGTCGTCGCCGAACACGACAAAGGGGCCGTAAAGCCCGCCACCTTGAACGCGGTCGCTGCCGCGCAGGAACTCAAGGACCCGGCTCTCGATCTGCTTGTCGCCGGCAAGGATTGCGCCGCCGCCGCCGAGGCGGCGGCGCAGATCGCTGGGGTGCGCAAGGTCCTGCTGGCCGACGACGACGCCTATGACCACGGCCTCGCCGAGAATTTGGCGCCGCTGATCGCCAGGCTCGCGGACGGCTATTCGCACGTATTGATGCCGGCCACGACCTTCGGCAAGAACGTGATGCCGCGGGCGGCGGCCCTCCTCGACGTAATGCAGATCTCCGACATCAGCGCAATCCTGTCGCCCGACACCTTTGTGCGCCCGATCTATGCCGGCAACGCCCTGGCGACGGTGCGCTCGCAAGACCGCATCAAGATCATCACCGTGCGCGGCACCGCCTTTCCGCCGGTTGCGGCGGAGGGCGGGACGGCGACGATCGAAAAGATACCGTCGACCGGTTCGGCCGGATTGTCGGAATTCCTGCGCGCCGAATTGTCGAAATCCGAGCGGCCGGAACTGACCAGCGCGCGCGTCATCATCTCCGGCGGGCGCGGCATGCAGTCGGGCGACAATTTCGTGCTGCTCGAGCGGGTCGCCGACAAGCTTGGCGCCGCCGTCGGCGCCTCGCGCGCCGCGGTCGACGCCGGTTTTGTCCCGAACGACTACCAGGTCGGTCAGACCGGCAAGATCGTCGCGCCCGAGCTCTACGTCGCAGTCGGCATCTCGGGGGCCATCCAGCACCTCGCCGGGATGAAGGATTCCAAGGTCATCGTCGCGATCAACAAGGACGAGGAGGCACCGATCTTCCAAATCGCCGATTACGGCATCGTCGGCGATCTGTTCAAGATCCTCCCCGAGCTCGCCGACGAGCTTGAGCGCCGCCAATGACGGCGAGCCTCGACCGGATCCGCCGGATCGGCGTCATCGGCGCCGGCCAGATGGGCAGCGGCATCGCCCATGTCTGCGCGCTCTCCGGCTTTGCCGTGGTTCTGACCGACATCGACGCCGCAGTGCTCGCACATGCCCAGGAGACAATCGAGCATAATCTCGCGCGCCAAGTCGCCCGCGGCCGGATCCGCGAAGAGGACAAGGCGGCTGCGCTCGCCCGCATCGCCGCGGTGCCGGATTATTCCTCCCTTTCGACCTGCGACATGGTCATCGAGGCGGCGACCGAAAAGGAGGAGGTGAAACGCGAGATTTTCAAGAAACTGACGCCGCTCCTGAAACCCGAAGCGCTGATCGCCACCAACACCTCGTCGATCTCGATTACCCGGCTCGCCGCTGCGACCGACCGGCCGGGCAAGTTCATCGGCATGCATTTCATGAACCCGGTGCCGGTGATGACCTTGATCGAGCTGATCCGCGGCATCGCCACCGACGAAGAGACCTTCGCGCTGACCCATGAATTGGCGAAGAAGCTCGGCAAGATTCCGGTCGCCGCCGAGGATTTCCCCGCCTTCATCGTCAACCGCATACTGTTGCCGATGATCAACGAGGCGGTCTACACGCTCTATGAGGGGGTGGGCTCGGTCGAGGCGATCGACACGGCCATGAAGCTCGGCGCCAATCATCCGATGGGCCCGCTCGAACTGGCCGATTTCATTGGCCTCGACACCTGCCTTTCGGTCATGCAGGTGCTTTACGAAGGGCTCGCCGACAGCAAGTACCGGCCCTGCCCATTGCTCGTCAAATATGTCGAGGCCGGCTGGCTCGGCCGCAAAACCGGCCGCGGCTTCTACGATTACCGCGGCGCCGAGCCGGTGCCGACCCGCTGAGACGCAGGCGCGGATCTTGTGCCGCCGCCGCCGATCCGCTATCAAATTCCTGCAATCGAGGGTTACGCCGATGGCGGGAATGGCGATGCGCAGGACGGTCTGTTGGTGACGGCGAGCCCCGACAATTGCCCGGCCCTTGTGCTGAACGCGGATTTCCGGCCGCTGAGCTATTTCCCGCTGTCGCTGTGGTCGTGGCAGGACGCGATCAAGGCGGTATTCCTCGACCGCGTCAACATCATCGACAGCTACGACGTCTTTGTACGCAGCCCGTCTCTGGAGATGCGCCTGCCGAGCGTCGTCTCACTGAAGGAATACGTCAGGGCGGCGCGCAACCCCGCCTTCACCCGCTTCAACGTGTTCCTGCGCGACCGCTTCACCTGCCAATATTGCGGCGACCCCTACCCCTCGCATGAATTGACCTTTGACCATCTGGTGCCGCGCTCGCGCGGCGGACGCACGGTGTGGACCAATGTCGTCACCGCCTGCGCCGGCTGCAACCTGCTGAAAGGCAATCGCCTGCCGCAGGAGAGCGGGATGTATCCGCGGCGTCGCCCGATCCAGCCGACCACCTATATGCTGCAGGAAAACGGCCGCGCCTTCCCGCCCAACTACCTGCACGAAAGCTGGCGCGATTATCTCTATTGGGACACCGAGCTGGATCCGTATTAGTTATTCACAATGAGACAGCGAGTCAGTGAGAATAAGAACAGAATCGCGCGCCAAAGGCGCGCAATATTTTCTCCTCACCGCCTCATTGTGAAACTGTCCCGTTTGCGGGCGACGGTCTGGCCGCCATCTCCCCGGCGACGCGCACGCGCACGCGCAGGGCGTTGCCCGGCAGGTAGGCGATCGGCATGTCCTCGACATCGACGGTCTGAAGACCTGCCGGATCGGCGCCGGCGGCGAGCGCGCGCCGTCGCGCCTCCGCCTCGGCCGCGGCGATTGCTTCGGCGCGAGACAGGCCGCGATAGATCCGGTCGGCCTCGCCGCTGACCTGCGCGATCGCCGCGCCGACCGCATTGGCAAAGGCGCCGTGCGGCACATGGGTCACCTCCGAGATCCCAGCCATGCGCTCCGGCACGAGAAAAGCGCCGCCGCCGACCGCGACGAGCGGCTGAAGGCCGGCCTCGCTTTTCATGCGGTCAACCGCATCCTCGATTTTCGCGTGCGCCGCGGCGAGCACCGCCGCGGCGCGCTCGCGCGGCAGATCGGCGACGCGGACGGGGTCGCCGATCCGGGCACGGCCCGCAGCGACCGCGGCGTCGGTTGCGGTCAGTGTCCGCCCGCCAAAGACCAGCGCCTCCCGGGTCAGGCGGTAGCCGACGCTCGCCGGGCCGACCGTGAGCGGGTCGAGACCGACGAGGCTGCCGCCGCCGAGCCCGATCGACAACAGGTCGGGCATGCGGAACAGGGTGCGCACGCCGCCCACTTCGACGACCGAATTGGCTTCGCGCGGAAAGCCGCGGCGCAACTGCCCGACATCGGTCGAGGTGCCGCCGACATCGACCACCATTGCATCTTCGAGACCCGACAGAAACGCCGCCCCGCGCATCGAATTGGTGGCGCCCGAGGCAAAGCTCGTGACCGGCAGGGCTGTTGCCGCCTCGGCCTGCATCAAAGTGCCGTCGTTCTGGGTCAGATAAAGCGGCGCCCTGATCCCGCTCGCTGCGATCGCCGCGGTGAAACCCCTGACCGTGGCCCGCGCGAGGTCGACGAGGGCGGCGTTCAACAGGGCCGCGTTCTCACGCTCCAACAACCCGATGCGGCCGAGATCGCGCGACAGGGTGACGGACGCCTCTGGGCATTCCGCGGCGAGGATGTCGCGCGCCCGCTCCTCGCAGGAGGGATCGAGCGGCGAGAACGAAGCGGCGACCGCGACCGCGGAAAATCCGCCGTCGCGGATCCGCCGCGCCGCCTGCCGTATGCCCTCCTCGTCAAACGGCACAAACGGCCGCCCGTCGTAATCATGGCCGCCTTCGAGCAGGAACACGTCGCCGCGCACATGCGGGACGAGATCGGCGGGCCAGTCGCAGAAGGGCGGCAGCGAGGCGCTCGCCGGCAGACCGATCCGCACCGCGGCGACGCGCGCAAGGCCGCGCCGCTCGACGACGGCGTTGACGAAATGCGTCGTGCCGATCACGACGCCGTCGATTGCTCCCTGACCGACTTCGGGATGGCGGGCGAGTTCGGCGAGCGCGGCGACAATGCCGCCGGTCACGTCCGCGGTCGTCGCGGTCTTGACCGCATGCACGACCCGGGCCTTTGGGGTTCCCGCGCGACTTTGTCGCGCGGGGCTGGCGTCGAGCAACACCGCGTCGGTGTTGGTGCCGCCGACATCGATGCCGATGCGCCGCCATGCCGCGTTCATGCCGTTCTCCGCTCAAGCAGAAGGTGCAGAGCCGGCAAAAGGCCCCT
>DATFCQ010000097.1:0-8095 GCA_035252905.1 Allostellaceae bacterium
CGACCGCCGCCGCAAAACTGCTCGCAGGCGGCGGCAGGGACAGCGGGTCGGACAGGTCCTCGCCGCACATCGCGTCGAGAAACAGGGCCAGGTCCGGCACATTGCGCGCCATCGGCCCCTGCACCGACAATGGGCTCCATAGATTGCGCGCAGTGCCGCGCGAAACCCGCCCCGGCGCCGGCCGCAATCCCACGACCGAGCAATAGCTCGCCGGGCCGCGCAGCGAGCCTCCATGGTCGGAGCCGTGGGCGAGCCAGATTTCGCCGGTAGCGAGCGCCACCGCGGCGCCGCCCGACGAGCCGCCGCAGGTCAGGGCCGTGTTCCACGGGTTGCGGGTCTTGCCGAAGACCTCGTTGAAGGTGCTGCCGCCGGCGCCGAATTCGGGCGTGTTCGACTTGGCCAAGACGATCCCGCCATTCTCCTCGATGCGGCGCACCAGCGGCGCCGAAACCGCCGGGACGTGATCGGCGTAGATCGGCGAGCCGTAGGTCGTGCGCACCCCGGCGACGTCGACGAGGTCCTTGATCGCGACCGGCAGGCCGGCGAGCCAGCCGCGCTCGCGCGGGTGCGGCTTCTCGGCCATCAGCCGGCGCGCATGATCGCGGGCGCGCTCCGGACACAAGGTCGGCAGGGCGTTGACCGCCGGCTCGACCGCGGCGATGCGGGCGAGGGCGGCGTCGATCAGTTCGAGCGGGCTGACCGCGCCCTCGCGCAGCGCCGCGACTGCCTGTGTCGCGGTCAGCCGGATCAGTTCGTCGTTGGACGGCATTGCACTCTCGCCTCGGGCCATCGCCAGAGTACGGTATAGACTGCTTCGCCCGTGGTGTCGCGGATCAGAGCATGTGCGGAAAACAACTATCCTCGTCATCCCGGGACGGCCCGAAGGGCCGGGCCCGGGATCCATGGACACCGGTTCTTGCCAGGCTGGCGCGGCCTGTGTGCATAGGTTCCGGGCTCGCCGCTGCGCGACGCCCCGGAATGACAACTCTTTCGGGCTTCCGGTAGATTTGGAGAGGGGACAGCAGTGACCGATTTCTTTCCCGGCTTCGATGAGCGCCGCATCCGCACCGCGGGCGCCGAGATCAATCTCGTCGTCGGCGGCAATGGCCCGCCGCTGTTGCTATTGCACGGCTATCCGCAGACCCATCTGATGTGGCGCAAGCTCGCCCCCCGCTTTGCCGCCGAATTCACGACCGTCATTCCCGATCTGCGCGGCTATGGCGACAGTTCAAAGCCGCCCGCCGGACCCGACCACGCCGCCTATGCCAAACGCGCCTTGGCGCAGGACCAGGTCGAGACGATGGCGGCGCTCGGCTTCGAGCATTTCAGTGTCGCCGGTCACGACCGAGGCGCGCGCGTCGCCCACCGCCTCGCGCTCGACCACCCCGAGCGGATCGCGCGCATCGCCCTCCTCGACATCGTGCCGACGCTCTACCGCTTCGAGACGATCGACCAGAAGGCGGCGACGTCGAGCTTCCACTGGTTCTTCCTGATCCAGGGCGGCGGCCTGCCGGAGCGATTGATCGGCTCTGAGAGCGAGTTCTTCCTGCGCCACATGCTCGGCGCCTGGGCGCGCAACCCGAATGCGTTCGATCCGGAAGTCTTCGCCGAATATCTGCGCTGCTTCCAAAACCCCGAGACGATCCGCGCGACCTGCGACGAGTACCGCGCCGGGGCCTCGATCGACCTCGACAACGACCGAGCCGACCGCGGCCGTCGCATCCAGCCGCCGCTCCTCGTGCTGTGGGGGAAACGCAGTTCCCAAGGCAGCGGCTACGACGTCCTCTCGGTCTGGCGCGAGCGCGCCGAGAGCGTGACCGGCCAAGCGATCGACAGCGGCCATTTCCTGCCCGAGGAGGCGCCGGAGGAGACCTATCGGGCGTTGCGCGGCTTTTTTGCCGGCTGAAGCTCGTTCATAGTCCCGCACAACAGGGGCACGCACAACCGAGCCTCGGAGAGGGGCGCAGAGGCGATGAAACGCCGGGAGTTTCTGGTTGGATCAACGGCAGTCTTCGCCGCCACTGCCGATCGAACAGCCGGCGCGGTTCGTGTTCGCGGTCAATCCGAAAGCTGCGCAGGCGCTCGACCTGACGATCCCGCCCCTGATCCTCGCCCGCGCCGACGAGGTCATCGGATGAGACGGCGCAGCTTTCTCTCGCTCCTCCTCGTCGGCGGGCTCGTCGTGCCGTTCGCCGCAACGGCGCAGCGCCCTCTGCTGCCCGTCATCGGGTATCTGGGAACGGCCGGATCGCCTGCCGCACGCAAGGACCAGACGGCCGGTTTTCGTGAGGGGCTTGCCGAAAGCGGGTACATCGAAGGCAAGAACGCAGCGATCGCGTTCCGCTGGGCTGAAGATCACTACGATCGCTTGCCGGCCTTGGCGGCCGATCTGGTGCGCCGCCGCGTGGCTGTCATTGCGGCGACCAACCTTCCTTCGGCGCGGGCGGCCAAAAACGCCACCCAAACGATCCCGATCGTCTTCATGATCGGTGACGACCCGGTCAAGCACGGGCTTGTGGGCAGCTTCAGTCATCCCGGGGGCAATGCCACGGGCGTAAACATACTTGGCGCCGGCCTCGGTGCAAAGCGCCTGGGGATCTTGCGCGAACTCGCCCCGAAGGCCGCATGGATCGCGCTTTTGGTCAATCCCGACAACCCGAACGCAGCGGCGCAAGCCGCGGAGCTGCAGCAAGCTGCTCGCACTGTCGGACAACGTATTGCGGTCTTCCGGGCCAATACCGAAGGCCAGATCGAGACGGCTTTCGCGGCGCTTGTCGAACGCGGCACCGGCGGAGTGATCGTCGGCGCCGATCCTTTTTTCTTTAACCGGCGCAGGAAACTCGCGGCGCTGGCGGCCGGCTATGCAGTCCCGGCCATCTACGAATGGCGCGAGTTCGTCGAGACCGGCGGCTTGGCGAGCTATGGCGCGAATATCGTCGATGCCCATCGCCAGTTCGGAATCTATGTCGGGAAGGTCCTCGCCGGCGCGAAACCGGCCGACCTGCCGGTCATCCAGCCGACCCGCTTCGAGCTGGTGATCAATCTGCAGACCGCGAAGGTGCTCGGCCTCGCCGTGCCGCCGATCGTGCTGGCGCAGGCCGACGAGGTCATCGAATGAGACGGTTCAAATTGCCGGCCATATAGAATCTTGCTGAAAAAGCAATTATCCCTTGACAAATTTGCTGAAATCGAGTAGAAGAACAAGCTTCCGCGGCCTTCAGTCTCGATCGGAGCGCCTGCTTTTCTCCTGCAAAAACAGGCGGAACAGGTAAAGAGGCAGCCGAACCGCGGCTCTCATTCCATGAGACGCCGGTATCGGTCGGCTTGCATATAGGCTATAATTGGCCCGATTTCGGCACAATTGCGGGGCCGGCGGCGCGAGCGCGTCTTGGCGAGGGCACCCGATGAGCGATGCTGTGCGTGCAGGATCCCTGGTCGGCCGACTCGCGCCCGGCCGCGTCGGGAGGCTCGGGTCGAGCCCGCGCCGGGGCGGGCGGCTGTTCCGCAAATACGTGCTGTTGCTTGTCGCCCTGGTCGGCTTTGTCTTGCTGGTCACGGCCGTATTCTCGGCGAAAAGGCGAGCGCGGCGGCGCGGCGCATCGAGAACTTTATCGACGGCATCGAGAAGCAGATCGGCTGGACGACCTATGCGCAATGGGCGGCGAGCCCGCTCGACCAGCGCCGCTTCGATTTCGCTCGCCTATTGCGCCAGGTGCCGGCGATCACCGAAGTCGCACAACTCGACGGCGCGGGACGGGCAGATCCTGATAAGCCAGAGGATCGCGGCCGCGGTCGAGAACAGCGTCGCGCTGGAAGAGGTCGGCTCCCTGACCCTCAAGGGGCTGAGCCGACCGGTCGCCGTCTACAACATCGTCGGCGAGATCGCCCCTTACCCCGGCCCTCTCCCCGCAACGCGGGGAGAGGGGGGACCCGCGGCGAAGCCGCGGGAGGATGAGAGGCGAAAAGGGGTGGGCTATCTATGGCCGGTGCACCGGCCCCTGCGGGCGCAGGCGGATGCCAGGGCGCAGGTGGCGGTAGGGCAGATCGACCGGGTCGGTGATGTGCGCGCCGGGCGATTGCACGCATAGGATCGTCTCGGCGATCGGCTGGAAATGGGCGCGGAAATGCACGGTCGATTTGAGCCCGAGGACCGGCACCTGCGCCGGCTCGACCCCGACATGGCGGAACATCTCCTGATCGACCGCCTGGATGCGCTTGGCGGCGAGCACGGCGGAGACGCCGCTCGCCCGATCGGTCACGAGCGCCATCGGGCCGATGCGGAATTTGGCGCCGCCATACATCGGCCCGCTGCCGGTGAAGACGCCGCTGCCGAGCCGCATGACCTGCCAGTCGGCCTCGACCGGGCTCTCGCCGGCATAGCCGATTGCGGCGCCGATGCCGCGCTCAAGGCGCGCGCCTTCGCCCGCCGCGGTCGCCGCCGCCGCCGCTTCCGGATCGACGATCATGCCGATCACCGCGCCCTCCGCCCGGTGCGCGATCAGGGCGCGCAACAACCCGACCGTGTCCGAAGTGCCGCCGGCTCCGGGATTGTCCTGGATGTCGGCGAGGAGGATCGGCCTTGTCGCGGTCCGGGCGAGGCGCAACGCCTCGGCGACCGCCTCGTCGGGGGTGTAGAGCCTGCCGGCGAAATCCGGCTCGCGCGCGCGGATCGCGGCGGCGATGCGGTCCGCCGCCGCCTCGGCAGCGTCCTTGTCGTAGCCGTAGACGACGAGCGCCGGGCCGCACTCGGCGATGTCGGCGGGCGGGAAGCCCGGCGTATGGGTGATGCTGACGATGCCCTGATTGTGCGACCCGCCCGGCGCCCTGCCGGGAGCGGCGCCGCGCTCGATCTCGTCGATCAAGGCAAAGATCCCCTTGGCCGGCTCCATCAATGTGCATTGCCAGACCAACGGGATCAGAAAATCGATCTGTCGGTAGGCCTTGTAGAGCGGCCGCCGTTCGCGCAATAGCCGGTCGAGCAATCGGGCGGCGCGGCCGCCGGTCGCGGCCATATCGATGTGGGGATAGGTGCGGTAGCCGATCATCGCGGTCGCGTGCTGCACCATTTCCGGGGTCAGGTTGGTATGATAGTCGAGGCTGGTCACGATCGGGATCGCAGTCCCGACGACGGCGCGGATGCGGCGCAATAATTCGCCTTCGCCGTCCTCGTGATGCTCGGCCACCATTGCGCCGTGCAGATCGAGATAGAGGCCGTCGACCGGGCCCTGGGTCGCGAGGTCGGCAGTGATCAGTCCCGCGACCTTCTCGTAGGCCTCGCGCTCGACATAGGAAGCCGGCGGCGCCGAGCACCAGCACAGAGGCACCAATTCGTGCCCGAGCGCGCGCAACGCCGCAACGGCGCCGGCGATGGGGATGTTGAAGCCCTCGACCGCGTCGAGCAGTTCCGCCCCGTGCACAAAGGGGGGCCAGGCGTCGCTGCGCTCGAAATCGGCCCAGGTCGCGCGCTGCGGCGCGAAAGTGTTGGTCTCGTGCTGAAATCCGCCGACTGCGATGCGCGCCATCAGGGCCTCTCCTTAAATGGTCTCGGGATCAGTTCCGCGACGCCGCGCGGAGCGTCGCGGCGATGTTCGCGATGCTGCCCTCCGGCAGAGCCCGGATCGCGTTGCGCAACGCATCCGCGGCCGGTGGCGGCAGGGCCCGTTTGACATTGTCGGAAAACTTCGCGTCGAGTTCTCTCTTCCCGAGCGGCCGGTCCGGCCCGCCGCGATTGACCATGACGCGTTCGGTGCGCCGCTCGCTGGTTGCCGTGACCATCGTCAGGATCGCCGGCGCCTGGTCGGGAAACACCGCGTCGCACTGCGCATCGGCGACGACCGTAATGCGCCGCATCAACGCACGGCGCGTCGGATCGCATACCAGCGCGTCGGAGAAATCATCGATCCCTACTCCCAGACCGCCGCCGCCGAGGAGCGCCGCGGCGACTGTATAGGGGCCGCTGAACTTTGCTTCATACGCGGTCTGCGGGGCCTGTTTGCGGTCGAGCGGCTCGCCCATCGTGTGCATCATCGGCGCGGCGACGGCCAGTTCGGCCGATTGAATCTCCTCGGGCCGCACGCCGCCGCGGACCAGCGCCAGGGCCGCATCGATCCCGGCATGGGTATAGTAGTTGGACGGATAGGGCTTGATCCGTAGACTGAGAACTTCCCATCGCAGACCGAAATCATCGACCAGCATCGAGGGATCGAATGCGCCGTCGAGAAAGCAGCGATAGAACCCGTAGCGCCCTTCGAATGCCTCGGCCGGCCCGCTGATGCCGGCGCGCGCCATGCAGGCGGCGCGCACGGCCGAACTCGCGGCCCAACCCGATTGCAGGCGCTTGATCGTGCCGCCCGACCGGTTCGCTTCCAGCGAGCCGCCGGCAAGGCTGACCGCGATGCCGATCGCATCCGCAATCCCCCGCGGGTCGAGCCCGAGCAATCGGGCCGCCACCGCCGCCCCGGCCACGGTGCCGCAGATCGCCGAGGAGTCCTGGCCGCGCTGCAGAAAGCGCGAGGTGCGCGCCACCGGATCGTAGCCGGCTCGGCCGATGCGCAGGCAGAGTTCGAGTCCGAGCGCATATGCCGCGACCAGCTCTGCTCCCGACGCATGCCGCCACTCGCCGATCGCCAATACCACCGGAGCGATGGCGCCGGAGGGATGCAAATCCGGCATCGCCATATCATCGTATTCGAGCGAACGGGCCAGTGCCCCATTGACGAACGCCGCCTGCGCGGCCGGCAGGCGCGTCGCGATTCCGATCGCGCTCGCCTGATCCGCCCCACCCTCCTCGCGCACCAGTGCGGCAAGTTCCTGCGAGGTATCGATATCGGCCGCGGCGACGCAGCAGCCGATCGTATCGAGCAGATGGTCCCGGGCAAGGGCGACGACCGACGGCGGCAGCGAGGCGAAGGTTTCTTGATGCACGAATGCGGCAATCCGGGCGCTGATGAGCGCCGTCTGCGATGCCGTCATCAGCGCTTCCCAGGGTCAACCGCGCGGTCGATCAGGGCATTGGCCGGCCGGCGCGGGTCCAGGACCTTGCGCGCGCTGTCGGCGCCGGCGACCGGAAGCCTCGCGGGGTCGAGCAGCCCGAGCTGGACCAGGACCGTGGCCTGGTCCCAATAGATGTGCTCATGGGCAAGCTTGCCGTCGCGAAAATGGACGACGACGATGGTCGGGACTTCGACCCGCCGCCCGGTCGGGGCGATGCCCGGCAGCATCCACTCCATCTCGACCGTATGGGTGAAGGAGAGGACAAATTCCTCGATCAGCCGATCCCTGCCGATCGTCCTTGAGACCGGGGTCATCTGCAGGTCGGGCGGCATCTTCGGGATAAAGTGCCGGGAATAGAAGTCGCGCAATGCGGTCTTGCCAAAGCCGCCGGTCAGGACCGGGACGTGGTTGACATAGGCGTCCTCGACCATCGTCGCGAGCGTGTCCTCGGTGCTTCCGGTGTCGAATTCGTGCCGCAGGTGCTCTTCCCAAAGCCGCACCAGCGCCTCCTCGGCCGATGTCGCCGGTTCGCTCATGATCAGCCTCCCCGTTTCTTCAGGTAAACTTCGCGGCCAAGGGCGGCGGGCCGAGCGCCGCCGGGTCGAACCGGCGCGCCAGCGCGACCAACGTTGCGGTCAGGGCCGCCAAGTCCTCGTGGGCGGTTTCCGAGACCAGCCGGCCGTCGCGGAAATCGCCGCCGGTCAAGTAGACCGCGGTCGGCGCGACCAGGGCGCCGAACCAGGCCAGGACCGGCCGCAGCTGCGTGTCGACGGCGAGGTAGTGGTGCGGCGAGCCGCCCATCGCGACGAGGCCGACCGGCTTTCCCTGCAAGGCCTCGACCGGAGTGATGTCGAGCAGGTTTTTCAATACTCCCGGGAAGCTTGCCCGGTAGACCGGCGCCGCGATCAACACCGCCGCCGCCTCGGCGATGCGCGCGACCGCCCGGCGCGTCGCCTCGCTATAGGCGTCGAGCGGGCGGCCGTCGCAGACATCGATCGGGGCTTCGGCGAGGTTCAGGACGTCGACGGCGACATCGCCGCTTGCCCGCGCCGCCTCCGCCGCTGCGCCGACCGCGGCGGCGAGCCGACCCGGCGGCGTCGCG
>DATFCQ010000098.1:0-7150 GCA_035252905.1 Allostellaceae bacterium
GAGTTTGCCGTCATCCGCTCGCTGCTCTCGACTGCCAGAAAACAGGGTTGGGATCTCCTCCACACCCTGACCAGCGATCCCATGCACCTGATCGCAGACCTTCGGCTTGAGTAACCGCTCACAGAACCTGGGCAGTAACCACGAAACAGAAAATTCAAATCCGTCATAGCCAATACGATGCGATATGGGATTCCCAGAAGATTGCCATATCGAAGCCAGCCGACATCCCGGTTGATGAAGGCACGCCTCCGTCCACGTTTTTTGGTATAAGCGGAATTTGTCAATGGAAGACCGTGCCCTTCCTTTCCCAGGGAGCTGTATCCGTAATCTTCTGTTCGCCAGTTTATCGGCGTATTATAGGCGTCTCCAATGTTCAGCCAGAGCGTACCGGACGGCTTCAGGCATCGCATGACCTCGGCGAGGATCGTCACGAGGTTGCGGACATAATCTCGGGGATCGGGCTCCGATCCGATCCCGGCGTTTCCCCGCTGGCCCCAATAGGGCGGCGAGGTGACGGCCAGGTCGAAGCTGTCGTCGGGGATCTGTCGGAGCCCCGACAGGCACTCGGTATTGTGCGTGGTGTCGAGCTTCCAGGGACCGACAAATCCCTCGCGCACCGTCGCGCTTTCGCCGGACCTAAAGCGATCCGCCATCGCCCTGAGAGCCTGTTTGCGTTGCCGTCGTACCGTGGAGGCGGCGGAATACCCCGCGGGTCAAGCCCGCGGGCTTCGGCTCACGCGCTATTCCGCCCTACGCTCCATTTATCGGAAACATTGTAGGGCGGAAAAGCGAAGCGCATTCCGCCACTTGAATGCGCATAAGAGCCGGGCCTTTCACCCCGCCCGCCGCCGCGCCGGCGGCTGGTGGCGCGCGAGGTAGGGGCGCAGGTACTGCCCGGTATAGCTCTCCTCGACGCGCGCGACCTCTTCCGGGGTGCCGGTGGCGACGATGTGGCCGCCCTGATCGCCGCCTTCGGGCCCGAGATCGATAATCCAGTCGGCGGTCTTGACGACTTCGAGATTGTGCTCGATGACGAGCACCGTGTTGCCGGAAGCGACCAAAGCGTGCAGGACTTCGAGAAGCTTTTTGACGTCCTCGAAATGGAGGCCCGTGGTCGGCTCGTCGAGGATGTAGAGGGTGCGCCCGGTGGCGCGCCGCGACAATTCCTTGGCCAGTTTGACGCGCTGCGCCTCGCCGCCCGAGAGCGTCGTCGCCGGCTGGCCGATCTTGATGTAGCCGAGCCCGACCCGCTGCAGGGTCACGAGCTTGTCGCGGATCGCCGGCACCGCGTGAAAGAACTGGGCGCCCTCGTCGACGGTCATGTCGAGCACGTCGGCGATGCTCTTGCCGTGGAACAGCACGTCCAAGGTTTCGCGGTTGTAGCGCCGGCCGTGGCAGACGTCGCATTGCACATAGACGTCGGGCAGGAAGTGCATCTCGATCTTGATCACGCCGTCGCCCTGGCAGGCCTCGCAGCGCCCGCCCTTGACGTTGAACGAGAAGCGCCCCGGCGCGTAGCCGCGCGCCTTGGCTTCGGGGAGCCCGGCATACCAGTCGCGGATCGGGGTGAAGCAGCCCGTGTAGGTGGCCGGGTTCGAGCGCGGCGTGCGGCCGATCGGCGACTGGTCGATGTCGACGATCTTGTCGAGGAATTCGACGCCTTCGAGACGCTGATGGGGCGCCGGCAGGGCGCGCGCATCGTTGAGCCGGCGGGCCAGGGCCTTGTACAGCGTCTCGACGATCAGGGTCGATTTGCCGCCGCCCGAGACGCCGGTGACGACGCAGAAGGTGCCGAGCGGGATCTCGGCGGTGACGCCCTTCAGATTGTTGCCCTCTGCCCCGACGACGCGCAGGATCTGTCCTTTGTGGCCGCGCCGGCGCGTCGCCGGCACCGGGATCTCGCGCCGCCCGGTCAGGTACTGGCCGGTGATGCTGTCGAGATCGGCCATGATTACCGCGGGCGGACCCTCGGCGACGACGTGCCCGCCATGGACCCCGGCGCCCGGCCCCATGTCGACGACCCAGTCGGCGGTGCGGATCGCCTCCTCGTCGTGCTCGACGACGATGACCGTGTTGCCGAGGTCGCGGAGCCGCTTCAGGGTCGCAAGCAGGCGGTCGTTATCGCGCTGGTGCAGGCCGATCGAGGGCTCGTCGAGCACGTAGAGCACCCCGGTCAACCCCGAGCCGATCTGCGAGGCGAGGCGGATGCGCTGGCTCTCGCCGCCCGACAATGTGCCCGAGGCGCGCGCCAGGGTCAGATATTCGAGCCCGACATTCTTCAAAAAGCCGAGCCGCTCGTTGATCTCCTTGAGGATGCGCTCGGCGATCTCGCGGCTTGCCGGCGACAGCTCGGCGGCGATCCCGGCGAACCATTCCGCCGCCTCGGCGATCGACAATCGCGCCGCCGCGCTGATCGTCTTGTCGCCGATGCGGACCGCGAGCGCCTCGGGCTTCAGCCGGTCGCCATTGCACACCTCGCAGGTGCGGGTGTTCTGGTAGCGCCCCAGTTCCTCGCGCAGCCAGGCGCTGTCGGTCTCGCGCCAGCGCCGTTCGAGGTTGGGCAGGACGCCCTCGAAGGGCCGCTCGGTCGTGTAATTGCGGAACCCGTCATCATAGGCGATCGCGATCTTCTCGCCGTCCGAGCCGTAGAGGATCGTGTGCCGCATCTTCTCCGGCAATTCGGCCCAGGGCGTATCCATGCTCTGCTTGAAATATCGGGCGATCGCTTCGAGCGTCTGCGTGTAATAGGGCGAGGAGGAATGCGACCACGGGCTGACCGCGCCCTCGGCGAGGCTTCTCCGCGGGTCGTGGACGACCAGATCGGGGTCGAAATAGAGCTTGCTGCCAAGCCCGTCGCAGGCGGGGCAGGCGCCGTGCGGGTTGTTGAACGAGAACAGGCGCGGCTCGATCTCGGGGATCGTAAAGCCCGAGACCGGGCAGGCGAACTTGGCCGAGAAGATCGTGCGCTCGCCCGAATCGGCGTCCTCGGCGACGGCGATGCCGTCGGCGAGCCCGAGCGCGGTCTCGAACGAATCGGCGAGGCGGCTGGCGATGTCGTCGGCGACGACGAGGCGGTCGACGACGATCTCGATATCGTGTTTCAGCTTCTTGTTGAGCGGGCGCACCTCGTCGAGTTCGAACATCCTGCCGTCGATCTTGACCCGCTGAAAGCCGCGCCGCTGCAACTCGGCAAGCTCCTTGCGGTACTCGCCCTTGCGCCCGCGCACGATCGGCGCGAGCAGATAGAGCCGGGTGCCGGCCGGCATCGCCAAGGCGCGGTCGACCATCTGCGACACGGTCTGGCTGACGATCGGCAATCCGGTCGCCGGGGAGTAGGGAATGCCGACCCGCGCCCACAAGAGGCGCATGTAATCGTAGATCTCGGTCACCGTGCCGACCGTCGAGCGCGGGTTTTTCGAGGTCGTCTTCTGCTCGATCGAAATCGCCGGCGACAGGCCTTCGATCGATTCGACCTCGGGCTTCTGCATCAGTTCGAGAAACTGCCGGGCATAGGCCGACAGGCTCTCGACATAGCGGCGCTGGCCTTCGGCATAGATGGTGTCGAAGGCGAGCGAGGACTTGCCCGAGCCCGACAGCCCGGTGATCACGATCAGGCTGTCGCGCGGCAGGTCGAGATCGATCGTTTTCAGGTTGTGCTCGCGCGCGCCGCGGATGCGGATCTGCTGCATATGAGGGGGCTCTTCTCCAGCGCTGAGGGTCGCGCGCCTACGAGGTTAGCGCGGGCGAGGCGGCCGTGCCACCGCGGACGAAGCCGGCGGATCGCAAGAATAAAGTAGGAACATGGGTCAAAACTGATAAGATGACCGCGCCCGAACTCTACGAGACTGCGGTGACCCCATGGCTGGCAGCGTCAACAAGGTGATCCTGATCGGCAATCTCGGCCGCGACCCGGAAATCCGCTCGACCCAGGACGGGACGCGAATCGCCACCCTGGCGGTCGCCACTTCGGAGAGCTGGCGCGACAAGATGTCGGGAGAGCGCAAGGAGCGCACCGAATGGCATCGCGTCGTGCTCTTTAACGAGCGGCTCGCCGAGATCGCCGAAAAGTATCTGAGGAAGGGCTCCAAGGTCTATGTCGAGGGCGCCTTGCAGACCCGCAAATGGACCGACAATGCCGGGCAGGAGCGCTATACGACCGAGATCGTGCTGAGCCGCTTCCGCGGCGAGTTGACGATGCTCGACGGCGCCCGCGGCGGCGCCCCGGGCGGCGCTGCCGAACCGGGTTACGACGAGGGCTATGGCGGCGGCTTTGCCGATGCGCCCGCCGCCCCGTCCCGCGGCCGCAGCACCCGCGACGAACTCAACGACGACATTCCGTTCTGAGGAAATACCCTCACCCACCGAGCCCATAGGGCTCGGTCCACCCTCTCCCGCACTGCGGGAGAGGGTGCCTCGCGCAGCGAGGCGGGTGAGGGCGGGCCAGCGTCGGTGCAAGAGAGCAGGAAATGGACAGCGCCGCTCAACCGCCCTTTCGCGCCGATCATGTCGGCAGCCTGTTGCGTCCGCCGGAACTCTTGCGGGCGCGCGAGGGTCACGTAGCCGGGCGGATCTCCGCCGCCGAATTGCGGCGGGTCGAGGACGCGGCGATTCGCGGCGTGGCGCAGCGGCAGCGGGAGGTCGGCCTCCAATCCGTCACCGACGGCGAATTCCGCCGCGGCTCCTGGCACATGGATTTTCTCTACCGGATCGGCGGAGTCGAGAAGACCGACCAGACGCTGCGCATCCCGTTCAGGAACGAGGCCGGGCCGGTCGAAGCCGCGCTCGGAGCGTTCCGCATCGCCGGCAAATTACGCTTCGACAAGACGATCTTTGCCGAGGACTTTTCCTTCCTCAAATCGGTCGCACCGCCGGGCACGACCCCGAAATTAACGATCCCCTCGCCCTCAATGCTGCATTATCGCGGCGGCCGCGCCGTCATCGACAAGGCCGCCTATCCCGACATGGACGCGTTCTGGCACGATCTCGCCGAAGTCTATGCCGAGGAGATCCGGGGGCTTTCGGGGCTGGGCTGCACCTATCTGCAACTGGACGACACCAGCCTTGCCTATCTGAACGATCCGGCCCAGCGCGACTATGTAACGCGCATCGGCGGCGACGGCGAGCATCAGCACCTGATCAACATCCGCCTGATCAACGAGGCGCTCCGGGACCGCCCGCCGGGGATGACGATCTGCACCCATATGTGCCGCGGCAATTTCCGCTCGTCCTGGGTGGCCGCGGGCGGCTACGACCACGTCGCCGAGGCGCTCTTCGGCGAACTCGCGGTCGACGGCTATTTTCTCGAATATGACGATGCGCGCTCGGGGAGCTTTGCCCCGTTGCGCTTTGTGCCGAAGGGGAAGCGCGTCGTCCTCGGCCTCGTTACCAGCAAGAGGGGCGCGCTCGAAGCGAAGGACGATCTGAAGCGCCGCATCGACGAGGCGGCGCGCTACGTTCCCCTCGACCAATTGTGCCTCAGCCCGCAATGCGGCTTCTCGTCGACCGTCGACGGCAACCGGCTCAGCGAAGAGGAAGAGTTCGCCAAATTGCGCCTTGTCGTCGAGGTCGCGCGCGAGGTCTGGGGTGAAACAGAATAATAAAATTCTTAACGCAAAGGGCACAAAGGATTCGCAAAGGACGCTTCGCAAAGGACGCAATGTGAGTAGAATCCTTCGTGTCCTTTGCGCAGCCTTGGCGTCCTTTGCGTTAAAGATTTATGTCGGGCCGCCGAGCGGCAGGACGAGGCGGCGGAACGCCGTGTTCACGACCACCGCGGTGCCGCTGTAATAGGCGAAAAAGCCGGCGGCGAACATGAAGTACCCGCCGATCCGGCCGGCTTCGAGCCAGCCCCCCTGAGTCAGATCGTTGGTGATGAACGGCAGACCGCCGAGGGCGTAGCCGATCAAGGTGCAGATCAAGACCAGCATCAGCGCCCGGTTCATCCTGCTCGACGCGGCGAACAGCGACAGCGCGATATAGGCCCAGGATTCCATCAGCGCGCCCTCGACGACCGTGGCGGTGCCGCCGCCCGGCAGAATGCCGCTGTGCACGAGGATCAGCAGCACCGCGCGCGACATGTTGATCGCAGCAAACGAGCAGAACATGCTGCCGAGGAAATTGTCGTTGCGCCGATAGAGGAACAGGCCGGCGATGAACAGGACGATGCCGGCATAGATCAGCAGCGTCGGGAACAGCAGGCTGGTCTCGCGCATCGACAGGATGCCGGTCTGGAACAGGCCGGTGATCCAGATGCCGGTGGCGAAGGCCCACAGGCCGAGCGAGGCGGCATCCCCGAAGGAGGCGATCGCCCGGCCTTCCAGCCCGTGCACAGTCTCGGTCGAGAGACGGGAATAGACCGGGCCGCCCTTGGCCCAGACCTGATGAGGGGGGATATGCGCCGCCTCGTCGCGCAAGTCTCGGATGTCGTCCATCGGGGCTCTCTCTTCTCCACGAGGAGCAACCCGCAGGACCGGTCTCCGGTTCCGGTTTCGTGACCTAAGGCTGCAGCGCCTCGACCGGCCCGGCATCCGGCGGCGCCGGTTCGGCGTCGGCCGGCTCGTGGAAGCGCCAGACCAGGATGTAGCGCCCGATCGCGTATTCGGCCTGCGGCCGGCCGAAGCGCGCGAGCGAGCGCAGATACCGCTCCGGCGGTGCCATCGGACCCTGCCCGGTGCGGCCGTAGACTGCCCAGACGTCGTGACCGGGGGCGAGCCGCTCCGCCTCCCCGATATGACGGGCGAGCCGTATGCCGCGCGCGGCGAGGCCGGCGCGCTCAGCAAAGACCGAGAACACGTAATAGCTGTAGCCCTTGTTGACCAGGACGAGATCGCCCGGTTTGGCCGCGGCGGCGACCCGCGCCGCCAACAGGTCCCAGCGCGGCTTGGTCTCGTAATGGTAATAGGGCGCCAGATTGACCGCGCAGGCGGCCAGCAGCGCCGCCGTCGCAGCGGCAAAGCGCACGCCCTTGAGGCTGCCGAGACCGGTTCCGGCGAGGAGGAAGAACGGGGCGGCGCTCCACGCGAAATAACGCGGCACCAGGACCGGTACGAAGGGCGACACCAGCAGCATGCCGAGCGGGACGAGCAGCGCGGCGGCGCCGAGCACCGCCAGGACCGCCGGCTCCCGGCGCAGCCGCCAGGCGCCGAGCGCG
>DATFCQ010000099.1:0-2174 GCA_035252905.1 Allostellaceae bacterium
TCGTGTCGCGCCGCGCCGTGCTCGAGGAGAGCCGCGCCGAGCAGCGCTCGGAGCTGGTCGCGAGCCTCAAGGAAGGCCAGATCTTGACCGGCGTCGTCAAGAACATCACCGATTACGGCGCCTTCGTCGATCTGGGCGGCGTCGACGGCCTCTTGCACGTGACCGACATCGCCTGGCGGCGCATCAACCATCCGTCAGAGGCCTTGAACATCGGCCAGACGGTCAAGGTGCAGGTGATCCGCTTCAACCCGGAAACGCAGCGCATCTCCTTGGGCATGAAGCAGCTCGAAGCCGACCCGTGGGAGGGCGTCGAGCTGAAATACCCGGCCGGCGCCAAGTTCAAGGGCCGCGTCACCAACATCACCGACTACGGCGCCTTTGTGGAGTTGGAGCCGGGGGTCGAGGGCCTGGTCCACGTCTCCGAGATGAGCTGGACCAAGAAGAACGTGCACCCCGGCAAGATCGTCTCGACCAGTCAGGAGGTCGAGGTCATGGTGCTCGACGTCGATCCGCAGAAGCGCCGCATCAGCCTCGGCCTGAAGCAGACGCTGGCCAATCCGTGGGACGCCTTCCTCGAAGAGCACCCGGTCGGCAGCGAGCTCGAAGGCGAGGTGCGCAACATCACCGAGTTCGGATTGTTCGTCGGCCTGCCCGGCGACATCGACGGCATGGTCCACCTGTCGGACATCGACTGGAACCGGCCCGGCGAAGACGCCGTCAGCGACTACCGCAAGGGCCAGATGGTGCACGTCAAGGTCCTCGACGTCGACGTCGAGAAGGAGCGCATCAGCCTCGGCATCAAGCAGCTCGCGGCCGACCCGTTCGAGGCCGGGATGGCCAGGCTCAAAAAGGGCGAGGTCGTCACCTGCACGGTCTCCGGCATCACCGACGGCGGCATCGAGGTGACCTTGGCCGACGGCGTTCCCGGCTTCATCCGCAAATCCGAACTGTCGCGCGAGCGCAGCGAGCAGCGCCCCGACCGATTCGCCGTCGGCGAAAAGGTCGACGCCAAGATCACCGCGATCGAGCGGGCGACCCGCAAGATCGTGTTGTCGATCAAGGCGCGCGAGGTCGACGAGGAAAGGCGGGCGATGGCCGAGTTCGGCTCCTCGGATTCGGGCGCCAGCCTTGGCGAGATCCTGGGTGCCGCGATCAGCCGCGCGCGCCGCCAGGAGAGCGGAGAAAACAAGAGCTGAGGGACACGGAGCGCTGGTCATTCCGGGGCGCGGGCATCGCCCGCGAACCCGGAACCCATGAACACAGGTCTTTGCCTGCTGTGCCAGGGCAGGTGTCCATGGATTCCGGGTCCGGCGCTTTCGCGCCGTCCCGGAATGACGATGGTTTTGCATTGGCTTGACGCTCGGCGGCGGCTTTGGCAGGCTCGCTTATCGCCTTCTCGCGCCCGGCACTCTTATGACCAAGTCAGAACTCGTCCAACGGCTCTCCGAAGCCAACCCGCATCTCTATCAGCGCGACATCGAGGTCATCGTCACCGCGATCTTCGAGGAGATCGCGGAGGCCCTGGCGCGCGGCGACCGCGTCGAGCTGCGCGGGTTCGGAGCCTTCTCGGTCAAGCGCCGCGACGCCCGATTGGGGCGCAATCCGCGCACCGGCGCCAGCGTCAGCGTCGCCGCCAAGCACATCCCGTTCTTCAAGACCGGCAAACAGTTGCGCGAGCGGCTGAACCAGGCGGAGCCGCAGGCCTGAGGGCGCTTTTCTGGATCTTGACGGCGCTCGTCGCTGCGGTCTTGGTCTCGTTCGCGGTCTCGAACCGCGAGAGCGTCGCCCTCGGCTTCTGGCCGCTGCCGTTCATCGCGCTGACCCCGCTCTATCTGCTCGCCTTTGCCAGTCTCCTTCTCGGGTTCGCAGCGGGCGTCTGCTACGCCTGGATCGGCCGGCGCCGCCTGAAGCGCGAACTGCGCCGCCGCGCCCGCGAGATCGAGGCATTGAAACGCGAATTGGCGGCGCGGGACGTGCCGCGCGAAGAGGCGATCGGGGTCTTGCCTCCGGTGAGGGCGCGATGAGCGTCGCGGCCAAGATCTGCGGGCTGTCGAGCGCCGAGGCGGTCGCCGCCGCAATCGAGGGCGGCGCCCGCTATCTCGGCTTTGTCTTCTATCCGCCGAGCCCGCGCGCCGTTGCCGCCGCGGCCGCTGCGCGGCTCGCCGCGGCGGTGC
>DATFCQ010000100.1:0-10779 GCA_035252905.1 Allostellaceae bacterium
CGGGCACCCGCCCAATATCGATTTCGCGCTCGCCGCCGCCGCCGCCGGGCTCGCACTGCCGCGCGAGGCGGCGCTCGGATTGTTCGTCGTCGGCCGCACGGTCGGCTGGATCGCCCATGCCATCGAGCAATACGAAAGCCAGATCCTGATCCGCCCGCGCGCCCGCTATGTCGGCCCGCCGCCCGAGGGGTCCTGAGCGGCGGCGTTTCGTGCTAGGGTGCCGGTCCCGAGACGGAACGGAGAGGGCGGTGAGCGAAACCGCATCCGGCGCGCCCGCCGACTGGCGCGATCAGGTGTTCGCGGCCCTGCGGCAGGCGGAGATCCGGCAGGTCGGCTATGTCCCCGACGCCGGGCACGCGCGGCTCATCGAGCTGTGCCGCGCCGACCCGCAGATCCGGGCGGTGCCGCTGACCAGCGAGGAGGAAGGGATCGGGCTCGCCGCCGGCGCCTGGCTCGGCGGCGAGCGCGCCGCCCTCTTGATGCAGTCGAGCGGCGTCGGCAATTGCGTCAACCTGCTGTCGCTGGCCAAATCCTGCCGCTTCCCGCTGGTCCTGCTGGTGACGATGCGCGGCGAATGGGCCGAGTTCAACCCGTGGCAGGTGCCGATGGGGTCAAAGACGCAGCAGGCGCTCGAATTGATGGATGTCCTGGTCTACCGCGTCGAGCGCCCGCAGGAGGCGGCGGAAACCGTCGCCGCCGCCCTTGCGATCGCCTTCAACGGCGATCTCGCGACCGCGGTCCTCTTGTCGCAGCGCCTGATCGGAGCCAAGGAATGGCTGAAGTGACGGAACATGCGGCCGGGCTCGACCGCCGCACCGCGATCGGCGTCCTGCTCGCTGGGCGCCAAGACCTGCTGCTCGTCACCGGGCTCGGCTCGACCAGTTGGGACGCCGCCGCGCTCGGCGACGACGCGCGCAATTTCTATCTGTGGGGGGCGATGGGCGCGGCGGCGACGGTCGGGCTCGGGCTGGCCCTGGCGCAGCCCGAGCGGCGCGTGCTCGTCGTCACCGGCGACGGCGAGATGTTGATGGGGCTGGGCGCGCTCGCCACGATCGGCGCCGCGCGTCCCTCCAATCTGGCGATCGCGGTGTTCGACAACGGCCGCTACGGCGAGACCGGCATGCAGGCGAGCCACACCGCGTCCGGCGTCGCGCTCGCCGGGGTCGCCCGCGCCTGCGGCTTTGCCGAGGTGTTCGACCTCGCCGCGGAAGAGCCTCTCGCCGGTTTTGCCCGACGCCTTCACGAACCCGGCGGCCCGCTCTTTGCGCGCGTCGCGATCACGGCCGCGGAGACCCCGCGCGTCCTGCCGCCGCGCGACGGCGTCTTTCTGAAGACCCGCTTCCGCCGCGCGCTCGGGGTCGAGATGTCCTAGTCACCGGCATCACCCCCACCCCGGCCCTCCCCCATCAAGGGGGAGGGAGCATATGGGGTGAGCCGCCCGCGCCCTTGACGATTCGCCGACAGGCGGACGAAAGTGCGGCAGCGCTTGCGCACCCTGTGGAGGAAACCGCGCCGTGACTGCCCGAATGCTGCCGCTCTCCCGCTTTACCGTGCTCGACCTGACCCATGCCCGCGCCGGGCCGACCGCGGTGCGCCAGCTCGCCGACTGGGGCGCCAACGTGATCAAGATCGAGCCGCGCGGCGAGGACGGCCGCGACGTGACCGGCTCGCGGCGCGACGGGTTCGACTTCCAGAACCTGCACCGCAACAAGCGCAGCCTGTCGCTGAACCTGAAAAGCGACGAGGGCCGCGCGATCTTCATGAAGCTCGCCGAGAAGGCCGACGTCGTCGTCGAGAACTTCCGCTCCGAGGTCAAGTACCGGCTCGGCGTCGATTATGAAGCGGTCAAAAAGGTCAATCCGCGCATCGTCTACGGCAGCATCTCCGGCTTCGGGCAGACCGGGCCCTACGCCAAGCGGCCGGGGGTCGACCAGATCGCGCAGGGGATGGGCGGATTGATGTCGATCACCGGCCTGCCCGGCCAGGGGCCGGTCCGGGTCGGCATCCCGATCGACGATCTGTGCGCCGGCATCCTGTTGGCGCAGGGCATCCTGATGGCGTTGATCGAGCGCGAGCAGAGCGGCGAGGGGCAATGGGTGCACACCTCGTTGCTCGAAGCGCAGATCTTCATGCTCGATTTCCAGGGCTCGCGCTGGCTGCAGGCCGGCGAGGTCGCGCCGCAGGCCGGCAACGACCACCCGACCGGGATCCCGACCGGCGTGTTCCCGACCGCCGACGGGCTGATCAACATCGCCGCCTCGGGCGACCTGATGTTCCGCCGCTTCTGCGAAGCCGCCGACGCGCGCAACCTACTCGACGACCCCGATTACGCGACCGGCCCCGCGCGCTCGAAGAACCGGAAGGCGCTCAACGAGACGATCGCCGCGATCACCCGAAAGCGCCCGAGCGCCTACTGGATCGAGTTGATGAACGAGGTCGGCGTGCCGTGCGGGCCGATCTATACGATCGATCAGACCTTTGCCGACCCGCAGGTGCAACACCTCGAAATGGCGCGGCCGATGGATCACCCGAGGCTGGGCGAATTGAAGGTCGTCGGCCAGGCGATCAACATGACCCGGACGCAAGAGCCGGCGCGGATGCGCTACGCCACCCCCGATCTCGGCCAGCACACCGACGAGGTCCTGCGCGATCTCGGCTACGGCGATGATCGGATCGCCGATCTGCGCGCCCGCGGGGTGGTATAGCGGCGCTCACCCTCACCCGCCTCCCTCCGCTGGCGCGGAGGTCGGCACCCTCTCCCGCAATGCGGGAGAGGGGGGACCGCCCAGGGGGCCGGTGGGTGAGGGCATCCGCCTCGATTTGGCATATTTTCCCGGAGCGAAGCGATGCTCGACCAGCCTTTGACCAATAAGATGATCGCCAAGAAGGACGGGGCGATCGGCCATCTGATCTTCAACAACCCGGCGCGGCGCAACGCCGTCTCGCTCGAAATGTGGGAAGCCGTGCAAAGCATTCTCGACGATTTCGAGCGGGACGAGGGGGTGCGCGTCATCGTCGTCAGCGGCGCCGGCGGGCGCGCCTTCGTGTCCGGCGCCGACATCTCGGAATTTGCCGAGAAGCGCGCCTCGGCCGAGGCGGCAGAGGCCTACAGCCGGATCTCGGAAGCGGCGCGGGCGCGCCTCGAAGCGACCCCGAAACCGACGATCGCGATGATCCGCGGCTATTGCATCGGCGGCGGCGTCGGCACCGCCCTCGCCTGCGATCTGCGCATCGCCGCCGAGGGCGCGCGCTTCGGCATCCCGGCGGCCAAGCTCGGGCTCGGCTACGCCTATGACGGCATCCGGCGCCTGATCGACCTCGTCGGCCCGGCCGCGGCGCGCGAGATCTTCTATACCGCGCGCCAGTTCAGCGCCGAGGAAGCCCTGCGCATGGGGCTCGTCAACCAGGTCGTCGCGGAAGACAGGCTCGAAGATTACGTCAACGAATATTGCGGGATGATCGCGGAGAACGCGCCTCTGACCCTGCGCGCGGTCAAGACCATCGTGCGCGAAGCGGTCAAGGACGAAAGCGAGCGCGACCTCGCGCTGTGCCGGCGCGTCGTCGACGACTGTTTCAGGAGCCGCGACTACACCGAGGGCCGCACCGCCTTCATGGAAAAGCGCAAGCCCAACTTTCAGGGGAAATAGGCGGCGCGCCGTCTTCGCCGTACGGCCGGCAGGAACCGCGCGTCCCCGGGCCTTGTTTGGCAAGAACCCCCGGGCGCCGGGGAAGCGTCCTTTGTCCTCAGGAGGCGGTCGGTTCCCGCGCGATGTCCAGTTCGGAGTATTACCTGGAACAGGCGGCGCGCTGCCGCCGTCTCGCCGCCCATGTTCTGGACCAGGATCTGCAGAAACGCCTCCTCGAACTGGCCGAGGAATACGAGCGCAAGGTCGCGCCGCCGCCCCGAGGCGATCCGGACGGCCGGGTGAAATTCGAGCGGAGCTTCGCTCGGACGAAGGCGCTCTCGGTGCATCAGATGGCGCGGCAGTTGCGCCGTCTCGCTGCCCGCGCCCCTGCCGTCGCCCGCGACCTGTTGCAGATCGCCGAGGATCTGGAGAAGACCGCCGAGCCGGCGGAAGGGAGCGACTAGCGAACCGCGGCGTTACGCGGCGAGGCGGTTTTCCTCTCCGTCGGCCAGTTTGCGCAAGGTGACGCGGGCGCGGGCGAGGCGCGAGCGGAGCGTCCCCTCGGGCACGGCGAGCGCCGCCGCCGCCTCGGCATAGTCCATGCCGCCGAAGGCGACGCGGCGGATCGCCTCGCGCTGTCCCTGCGGCAATACGGCGATTGCCTGCGCCATTTCCTGCGCCAACAACCGGACGCTCGGGTCGGGCGAGGCGGGTCTTTTGAGCGTGCGGGCGGCCTCGTCGCGGTAGCGGCTCTCGCGCGCCTCCCGGCGCAGGGCGCTGATCCGCTGATGGTAGAGCAGGGTGAACAGCCAGCGGCGCAGATCGGTGCCGGGCTGCCACAGCGCCTCTTTGACGAGCGCGCGCAACAGGCAGCTCTGCAACAGGTCCTCGGCTTCGACGGGGTCGCGGGTCAGTTTGCGGGAATAGCGCCGCAAGGCGGGGATTTCTCCGGTGACCAATCGGCCGAATTCGCTCATCGCGCGCTCCCCTGCAACCGCCGCCCCTAGCGCCGGCGGGTCCGGCAATGCTCCCGCTCAATCGGCCTGGTCGCGCAACAGCGCGAGAAGCCCTTCCACCTGTCCGCCGTCGCGCGCGATGACCGCGGCAAATTCGGAGCGGCGGGCGAGCGCCATGCTGACGCCCTCGATCGCGACGTCGTCGATCTTGTAGCGGCCGTCGCTGATCCCGAGCCGCCAGTCGATTGCGATCGGCGGACCGTCCTGACGGAGGATCTGGCTGGTGACGACGATCCCGGCGCCGTCGGTCCGGCTGCCGGTCACGCGGAAGCTCTGGCCGCCATATTGCATCAGGCGCCGGCCGTAAAAGTGCAATAGGTAATCCTCGAAGAGGGTGCGGAACTCCTGCTGCTGCGCCGCATTTGTCGCCCGCCAATAGGGGCCGAGGACAAAGCGGGACATGCCGGCCACATTGAAATCCCGGCTCAGCATCTGGCGGAAATAGGCGGCTTTCTGGGCCAGCGGAGCGTCGGAGCGGATCACTTCGAGCGCCTGACCGCCGAGCACGCCGATGAACTCGGCCGGGGCCTCGCCGGCGGCGGCGGGAGGAGGCGCCGCCGCTGCGGCCGCGATCACGCCAAAGGCAAGGACGCAGGCCTTGGCAAACCCAAGGCCTGCGGCGATCGGCTTGCAGATCATAGAAGGTTCTCCTGACCCGGGTTTCGCGCGAGAGGCCGCCTGTGCCGCAGCCGGTCCCGGGCCTCGATGATGACGGATCTGAGGGCGGCGGGGCTCACGCCGTCGCGCCGCATGACCGCCTGGACGATCGGGTCCGCCAGCATTTCGCAAATCGGGGGCTCGACGCCCGGGCTGCCCCACGCCTGATGCTCATGCAGGAAGTCGGGCAATTCGGGCCAGAGAAACCGGTCAGTCATGGATCTCCCCTTCCGAGCCTCTTCCAACCGCCCGCATCCGTATGCCGGGAGGCGCCGTCGCGCGCGGCGGTCTGTTGCAGAACTGTCGGGCTTGACTGTACGAGCGTCGTTGGCGAAGCGATGTGAAGCTGATCACACCGGGATTAATTTTCCCTTCCCGGCCGGCCCGCTCGCGGGGCAGCGGCTCAGCGCTTCTCCTGCAGCCGCTGCTCGTCCGGCCACAAGGCCGTCATTGCGACGGCAAACACCAGCGGCAGCGCCGTGCACCACGTTCCCGCCTTCCAATAGACCAGCGCGGCCAATGCGCAGCCGCCGACAAAGGCCAAGACCGTCAGCCCGAGGCGCCCGGAATCGTACAACAGCTCCGACTCCTTCTCGTGCTCGCCGATGACCAGTTCGGCAAGGTCCATCGCCATCTTGACGGCGTTGCCGGTCATCGCCGTGGTGCCGGCGGCGAGGTCCGGCCACAGCCGGGCGACGATGTTCAATGTCGCCATCGCGGCCACGCCGGTCATGCCGACGATCAAATTGTTCGGCGCGTCCTGGCTCGGGAACGGGCCGATCGTCATGCCGAGCAGCAGGAACAGGGCGAGGAGCGCCACCATCGCGAGCAGCATCGCCCGCAGCGCGGGCAGTCCGTGCCGGTGCAATTTCCCGGCGGCCAGCCGCACCAGCCAGGCCCAGAGGATAAACACCGGGATGGCGATCAGCCGGCCCAGCACCCCCTGGTTCTGGTTTGTCGCCCAGTCCGCTCCCAGCAGCAGCAGATTGCCGGTGATGTGCGAGGTGAGCAGTCTGTGCAATGCCAGATATCCGGCGCCGTCGCAGGTCCCCGCGACCAGGCCGAACAGCAGCGAGGCCACCACGCCCTGCATCGGCAACCCTCGATCGCCCTGCGCTCAGGGCAAGGGCGAGAACGCGGTCTCGCGCGTGCGCCAGACGATTGCCAGGGTGACGATCGCGGCGGCGACGACATAGGCGGCCGGGGCGTAGTTGCTGCCGGTCGCATGCACCAGAAAGGCGGCGATGAACGGCGCGAACCCGCCAAAGATCGCGACCGCGACGTTGTAGCCGACCGACAGGGCGGTATAGCGCACCCGCGTCGGAAAAATCTCGGCGTAATAGGCCGGGCAGGCGCCGGCATAGGGCACGTAAAAGAGGATCATCAACAATTGCGAGAACAAAGTCAGCCCGATATTGCCGGACGACGACATGACAAAGAACGGATAGCCGAGGAGGATGTATCCGGCGCAGGAGAAGATCAGCAACGGCCGGCGCCCGACCCGGTCGGACAGCCAGCCCATCGCCGGCATCAAGACGACAAAGACGGCAAGGCACAGGGTGCCGATCCACAGCGCCGTCCCGTGCGCCAGCTTGCCGGCCGAGGTCATGAAGCTGGTCATGTAGACGAGGGCGATGTAATAGGCGACCGTGTTGTGCAGGGTGACGCCGAAGCCGAGCAGGGTCTCGCGCGGGTAGCGCTTCAAGGCCTCGCCCAAGGGCGCCGCGGCGACCGCGCCCTGCTCCTCGATCTCGGTGTATTTGGGCGTGTCGGAGAGGCGCCAGCGCAGATAGGCGCCGACGAGGCCGACCAGGATGCCGAACAGGAACGGCAGCCGCCAGCCCCAGGCGAGCCGGTCGGAAGCCGGCAATACGGCGGTCAGCAGCGCCGCCGTCAACGAGCCGAGCAGAAACCCGCCGCCGACCCCGACAAGCTGCCAGGACCCGAAATAGCCGCGCCGGCCGGCGGGGGCGAATTCGACGATGTAGGCGGTCGAACCGCCCCACTCGCCGCCCGCCGAGAGCCCCTGGAACAGCCGCACGACGACGAGCAAGACCGGCGCCAGGATGCCGGCCTCGGCGTAGGTCGGCAACAGCCCCATTGCAAAGGTCGACAGGGCCATGACAAAGACGACCGCGCTCAGCGCCTTGCGGCGGCCGCTGCGGTCGCCGTAGATGCCGAACAGGATCGAGCCGACCGGCCGCATCACAAAACCGACCCCGAACACGGCAAAGGTCGACAACAGCGACACCACCGGGTCGCCGCTCGGGAAGAACAATTGCGCGAGCGTCGACACCAGATAGCCGTAGACCCCGAAATCGTACCATTCGAGGACGTTGCCGATGACCCCGGCGGTGATCGCCTTGCGATAATGCGCCTCGGCAGTTCCGAACGTGCTGATGGATGCGGCCATAATCAAACCTCTTGGGCCGGAAAGGCGGCCTTCCCGGATCGATACCGCCGCGGGAACGGCCTCACACGGCGGAAAAATGCAATGCAGGGCTGTCGGATGCCGGCGCTGAGCATTGGCGGAATGCGCGGCAAGGCGCATCCACCGCCCTTCTCACTGCAGCCGGCGCAGGCGCGGCGCGAGTTCGCGCGTGAAGAAGTCGAGAAAGGCGCCCTGCTGCGGCCCGATCTGGACCAGGATCAGGCGGTCGTAGCCGGCCTTGCGGTAGCGTTCGATCGCTTCGAGATGGCGCTCGGGCGAGGGGCCGCAGCTGACCAGACCGGCGACCGTATCGACCGAGACCGGCTCGGTTGCCGCCGCGAAGGCGCTGGTGTCGGGCAGTTCGGCATTGACCGGCGAGCCGAGCGCGGTCCAGCGAAAATAGCGATGCGCGGTCTGGCGCGCATCCTCTTCGCGCTCGGCATAGCACAGCGCCACCTCGGCATAGCGCGGACCCTGGCCGCCGACCGAGGCGAAGGCCTCGATCAATTCGGGTTTCGGCGCGGTCGTAATCAGACCGTCGCTCTTGCGGCCGGCGAGCCGCGCCGCTTCCGGCCCGCCTGCGGCGAGCACGACGGGGGGCTTGCGTTCGGGCCGGTCGAACAGGCGGGCGCGTTCGATCCGGAAGAACTGCCCCTGGTAACGCGCCAGATCGCCCTGCAAGAGGCCCTGGATGATTTCGACCGCCTCGGACAGACGCTCCTGGCGCTCGCCGATCTCGGGCCAGCCGGCGCCGACGATGTGCTCGTTGAGGCGCTCCCCCGAACCGAGCCCGAGCGTGAAGCGGTCACGGCTCAACAAGGCCAGTGTCGCCGCGGCCTGGGCAACGATCGCCGGGTGGTAGCGCAGGATCGGGCAGGTCACCGCCGTCATCAGGCCGATCCGGCGCGTCGCCTGCGCCAAGGCGCCGAGCACGGCGAAGGCAAAGGGCGCGTGCCCCTCCTCCTCGATCCAGGGCGAAAAGTGATCGGAGATCGCCGCAAAGTCGAACCCGGCCTCCTCGGCGCGCTTGCCGTTCTCGACCAGCGCCACCGGGCCGTGCTCTTCCGACATCAGTTTGTAGCCGAATTGGGTCATGCGCGTTCCTCGCCTGCGGGCGTTGTGATGCGAAACGCGCAGAACCGCAGAGGGCTCCCGTCGCCGTCGCCCCTCACCCCGGCCCTCTCCCCGCAAGCGGGGAGAGGGAGGGACCCGCCGCGCAAGTGGTGGGAGGGTGAGGGGCTTTCCCGGTACGCGGCTAGACGGCGGACTTGCCGACAAAAGCCGCGGCGCTCTCGCCGGCGAGTTTGCCGAAGACGGCGCCGCGGGTCAGGCCGCAGCCGAGCGGGTAGTTGATGAAGAAGAAGCCGCCGGTCAATTCGCCGCTGGCGAAAAGGCCGGGGATCGGGCGGTCGACGCCGTCCACGACCTCGGCCCGCTCGCTGATCCGGATGCCGCCGAAGGTGAAGGTGATGCCGCCGGTCACCGCATAGGCGCGCAATGGCGGCGTCTCGATCGGCACCGCCCAATTGGTCTTTTCGGGACGCAGGCCGTGCGTCGCGATTCCGTCGAGCGCATCGGGGCGGAAGCCGCCGCCGCGGTCGGCCGCCCGGTTGTAGTCCTCGATCGTCGCCTGCATCCGCGCGGTGTTGAGACGCAACACGCCATAGCGCCGCTCGATGCCGGCGACCAGGTCTGCGACCGTCGCCGCCTCGACCGGCACCCCGGTCTCGTAGCGCTTTTCGAGCAACGGAAAGGCGCGGCTGTCGAAGATCTCGAAGGCGGTGGCGTTGCGCTGCCCGAGGATCGCCGCGCCGTAGGCGGCATAGGTGTAGCTGTTGAAATCGGCGCCCTCGTCGACAAAGCGCTCGCCGTCGCAATTGACGAGGATGCCGTAGGGATAGGACAGGCGGTTGGTCTTGTCGGTCAGTTTCAGATCGCCGTATTGGGGAGCGTCGGCGTCGATCGGCGTCGCGTGCCGGCCGGCCCACTCGCCACAGCTCTGCGCTCCGAGAGCGATCAATTCGCGCAACAATTCGCCGGTGTTGTAGCGCGAGCCGCGCGTTTTGACGAGGCTCCAGGGCGGCCCGAGATAGGCCGTGCGCATCTCGGGATTGGCCTGGAAGCCGCCGCCGGCGACGATCACGGCGCCGGCCAAATGGCGCTCGACGCCGGCGGGACCGCGCGCCTCGACGCCGGTGACCCGGCCCCTCTCATCGCTGAGGATACGGGCGACCTGACGCTCGTAGAGCACCTCGATCCCGTGCGCCGCGGCGAGATCGAAGAGGCCCTGCGACAATCCGATCCCCTCGTGATGGGCACGGATCGCGACGCCCGGCTGCAGGCGCGTCTGGTTGGTGCCGGCGATCCGGATCCCGGTCACGGCGCGGCTGAACTCGAAGCGCACGCCGAGATCGGCCATCCATCGCACCGTGTCGTAGGAGCGCGCGATCAGGACGCGCGCGAGGACCGGGTCGGCGCGCCCGCCGGTCACGCGTTCGAGATCGCGGGCAAAGGCTTCGGGCGGATAGGGGTCGACAACGACATCGGCGGCATCGTCGCTATCCTTGACGATCGGCAACAGATCGTCGAGCCCGCCATAGATGAAGCGGAAGACGCCGCCGGTGAAGCGGGTATTGCCGCCGCGAAAGTCCTGCGGCGCCTTTTCCAATACGCGCACCGTGCAGCCGGCCTGCCGCGCCGAGAGCGCCGCCGTGAAGGCCGCGTTGCCGGCGCCCACGATCAGCACGTCGGCGTCCCTGTCGAGGTGATGCGCCATCGGATTTCTCCCCGCTTTCCGGCAAAATCAGCGCATGCCGGCGGCGTGGATGTCAAGCCGCAGAGGGTCGCGACGCACGACGGATTGCCATGAAATTCGTCAGTTCCGGCCGCTCAAAGGATGCGGACGCGTCGGGCAAACTGCCCGTTGCTTTCCCAGTAAGTGCGTTTGCCCGCGATCCGCGGATCGTCCATCGCCGGCTGGACATTGCCGGCCGTGTCGACCGCGCGCGAGGCGATGCTGTGCGCGCCGGGCGAAGGCGAGAGCCATTCG
>DATFCQ010000101.1:0-17481 GCA_035252905.1 Allostellaceae bacterium
CGCGGTGTGCAGCCTGGGGGCGGCGGCCAATGTCGGGGTCGCCTCGGCGGTGTTTGCGCATCATTACACGTGGTGGCTGTCGGGCCTCGCCGGGGCTGCGGTCGGGGTCGTGTGGAACTACGCCGTCTCTTCGATCTTTACCTGGCAGCAAAAAGGGACCAAATCCCGCTGACGATCCGCCGGTGTAAAAGGATATGGCAGCATTATACGAATGAAATAATCCGATTGTTTTCTGGCGACGCGAATGGTGCACCATCATTGCTTCACCCCGGCAGGCCGAGCAGCACGGTGACCGGAAAGCCCGCGAGAAGATCGGCGGCGCCGATCCGGTCCAGGGGGCCGAAGCTGCGCGCGCCGAATACCTCGCGCCAGCAATCCTGCGGCGGCAGTACGAGGACGGTGTCGCCCCACCGGGCGGCGAGGCCGCCCTGGTAGAGGCGGTAGACGAGTCGCGGGACGGCGACGACCAGCCTCTCGCCGCCGTGGCTTCGCGCAAAGGCGCAGAGATGGGCGCTCCTGTCGCCTGAGACCTCGAGCGGCTGATAATCGCCTTCGGCAAAAAGCCTGGAGTGACGGCGCCGCAGGCCGAGCAGCCGCACGGCGACAAACAGCTTCTCGCGCCCGTCCTGCCAGTTTGCGGCGAGATCGGCGGCGGTTGCATTGGCAACTTCGTCGATCAGGCGCATGCGCAGCTCCCAGTCGACCCTGCCGCGATTGTCCGGATCGACCAGGCTGAAATCCCATAATTCGCCGCCCTGATAGATGTCCGGCACGCCAGGCACGGTCAGTTTCAGAACCAGTTGGGCAAGCGAGGCGATCGCTATAGAGCGCGCTAGGGAGCCGACAAATTCCTCGAATTCGGCAAGAAACGGGTTGGATCGCGAGGCGTCGAGCACGCCGCGCACAAACCGTTCGAGCGCAGCTTCATAGGCAGTATTGGGATTGCTCCAGCTCGATTCCTCCTTGCCCTCGCGCACCGCCTTGGTCATGTAGGCCGCCATGCGCTCGGCCAGATCCCCAATGCCGTCCGGATCCGCCGCGGCGAGACCAGGCGGCCAGGCACCGAGCAAGGCCTGGTAGAAAAAATATTCGATATTACGGCCAGGTACGGCCGCATCATCGATCTCGATGCGGCGGAAACGGTTGAGGCGCATCCATCGGGTGACCCGCCTCTCCCACTCCTGTGGGATCTCCGACAATAAGGCGAGGCGCAGGCGGGCGTCCTCGCCGCGTTTGGTGTCGTGCGTCGCCGTCGCCACCATGCCGTGCGGTGTCGTGTGCAGACGCTCCTGCATCAGATGGTGGAACGCCGTCACCGACATGCCAAAGCGACGCGGATCGCCGCCGACCTCGTTCAACGCCAACAGCCGGAAATAACGGTAGAACGCGGTGTCCTCGAAGGACTTTGCCATGACCGGGCCGGTGACCTGCTGGAAATGCATCGCCACTCGCAGAACCTCGTCCGGGCGCGCGTGACGGTGCGGATCGGCGAGCCACGCCGTCAATACTCCGTGCAGAAACTCGAAAATGCTCAGATCGGGAGCCGCCCAGCGCTTCCTCGCCTGGGCCAGCGCCCATTCGATGTAGCGCCGGTCGTCGGCGCCCGCCCCGTGCCGCGAGACATAAGTACGATAGACCGGGAACGCCGCGACGACTTCTTCGAGCGCGGCTCTGATGCCGCGCAATGTGAAATCGCGGGTTCGCCACTCGCTGATCGACAGGCGATGGAACTCGTCGGCGAGGACGCTGATCTCGCTTGCCAACGTCACCTGCATGATGCGCTCTTTGGCGGCGTAGAGGACCTCGTCGAAGCTCCCGCTGCCGCCGCCAAGGCGGCGGTAGATCCGGGTCATCGCCGCTTCGCCCTCAGGGTCGACAAACAACGCCAGGACTTGGTTCAGAAAGTCGTAGCCGGTCGTGCCGGCGACCGGCCAGTCGGGCAGGACTTCGTAGCGGGCCAGGATCTTTTCGACCACCAGATAGAGTGCGTCTCCGGCGCGCCGCCGCAGCTCCTTGCAATAGGCGCGGGGGTCGTAGAGGCCGTCGATGTGGTCGACCCGCAGCCCGTCCACATCGCCGCGCGCGATCAGATCGAAGACGCGCTGATGGGTTTTGTCGAACAGTTCCGGCAATTGCGTGCGCAATGCCGCGAGATCGTTGATATTGAAGAAGCGCCGATAATTGATCTCCTCGGCGGCGACCCGCCAATAGGCGATGCGATAGGCCTGCAGCTCCAGCAGCCGGTGCAAGGGGCGAAAGCTCGCGGGATCGCCCGGTCGTCCGGCAAAATGCGCGAGCGCCGCTGCAAGCGCTTGCGCGGCCGCGGGGTCGCGGGCCCGTTCGGCGAGCCGCCGCTTCAATTCGGCGGCGTGGGTGCGCCATTCGCGTTTGCGCCGGCCGCCGCGCAGGAACCCCTCGGCAAGATCGGCGAAGGGCTCGCCGGCAAACGCCAGGATCGTCGCATAGATCTTCGGCGAGATCGGAAAGCGGTGCTCGTAATACCACGCGCTGAAGCTGCCCTCCGCAGGGTCGAAAGAGAGCGTGATCTCGCCCGCTTCGAGGACGGCTCCATAGTGATCGCCGAGCACGGGCAGCAGCACCCGGCCTTTCAGATCCTCCCGGCTCGCCTTCCAATTGATGTCGAAATAGGCGGCGAACGGGGAGGCGGCGCCCCATTCGAGGACGTCGAGCCACCACTCGTTGTTGCTCCCGCCGATGCCGACATGGTTGGGAACGATGTCGAGGATGAGCCCCATGCCATGCGCCTTGAGCGCCGCGACAAAGGCCTGAAACCCCTCCTCCCCGCCGATCTCGGGATTGATCCGGTTGTGATCGACGATGTCGTAGCCGTGCGTCGAGCCGGGACGCGCCTCCATGATCGGCGACGAATAGACGTGGCTGATCCCGAGCCGGGCCAGATAGGGCACGAGGCGCGCGGCGTCTTCGAAGGTGAAGCGGGGATGGAATTGCAGACGGTAGGTGGCGCGGATCGTGGTGAAGCGGGCGCTCATCCCTGTTTCGCCGGAGGGCGCGCCGCCGCGATCAGGGCCGCGATGCGGCGCAATTCGGCCTTGCCGCCGCCATCCTCGAAGGAACGCGGCATCCGCCGGCGCCAATTGGGATGGGCGTCGGTAGTGCCCGGCAGGTTTGCCTGCTCGCCCTCGGCGATGACATCTTCAAGCTGCACCAGCATCAGCCGGGCGCGCGAGCGCGCCAGATAAAGCAGTATGGCATCGCCGAGCTCGGTCGAATAGACAGGCTCGCCCGCCTCGGACAGAAATTCGCCGAACCGCTCCGGGGCGAGAAGGCCCTCGGCGACGAGCGCCTCCAATAATAGCCGGCGATCGCGGCCGCGCTCCCGGGCCTCGCTGTCCTGCGCCTCGGCGTCGGGATAGAGAGAGAGCCGGCAGCGCCAGGCGATATCGGTGCCGAGCCAGAACCCCTTGACGGTAGCGATGTCATGGGTAGCGGCGGAGGCTGCGGCTAATGGCGGGTATTCGCGCGGCGGCACAAACGCGCCCCCGTCCCGCCGCTCGAACATCGCGACCCGGTATGAGAGCACCTGCGCCCTCTCCATGCTCTCGCGGAAACCCTCGGGCACCGTGCCCAGGTCCTCGCCGATCACGGCGCAATGCTGGCGGCAGCTTTCGAGCGCGGCGAGGCGCAACAGCGTCTCGAAGGGATAGGCGACATAGGCGCCGGATCGCGCCTCCATCCCGTTCGGGACCCAATAGAGCCGGGACAGCGACATGACATGGTCGATGCGCAGAACGCCGGCATGGAGCATATTGGCGCGCAGCGCGTGCACGAACGGAGCAAAGCCGCGCCGCCGCAGGACCAGCGGATTGATCGGCGCCAACCCCCAATTCTGTCCGGCGAGGGAGAGCGGGTCGGGCGGCGCGCCGATCGCCGCTCCGGGCGCCACCAGTTCCTGATCCGACCAGGCTTCAGCGCCGTTGGGATTGGCGCCGACCGCGAGATCGCGATAGAGCCCGAGCGACAGCCCGCCGGCCCGGCCGGCCGCCGCCGCCGCGGCCAGTTGCCGGTCGGCTTCCCATTGCAGGAATTCAAAAAACTCGACCCGCTCGCAATGGGCGCGGGCAAATTCGGCGACTTCGGGCGAGCGCGGGTCGCGCATCGGCAGGGGCCAGCTCGTCCACGAAAAGTGCCGTTCGCGGCCGTAATAATATTCGTGCAGGGCCTCGAACAGGGCGAAGTCGTGCAGTTCCCGACCGCCCCTCTTTTGGAAGCGGCGGAACTCTTCCCCGAGCGGACTGCGCGCGACGCCCTCGGCGGCCAGCTCGCGCGCGCGGAAGCGGCGATAGAGCGCCTCCAGGACCGGACGCTTGCAGGCGGCAACCGCTCCGTAATCAATGAGTTCGGCCGCCTGTGCAAACGAACGGGTGAGGGCAAACCCGTCCTCGTGCAAAAGCCCGTGCACGCCCTCGTCGCCGGCAAAGCCGGGCACCGCGGTCACATCGATATAGAGATAGTTGATCCGGTTCCGGCTGGACGGCGAATACGGGGTGAAATGCAGTGGCTCGGCGGCAAAGAGCGCGTGCAGCGGGTTGATGCCGAGCGCCGCGGCCCCCCGGGAACCGGCGGTGCGCCCGAGCGCGGCGAGATCGGTGAAGTCGCCGATCCCCCAATTGTCGGCGCGGCGCAATCCGTAGAGCTGGCAGGTCAGCCCCCAGCTCCCCGCGCCGGGCCCGAGCGCGTCGGGCAGGTAGCAGCGAGGGGGAGCAACGATCAGCGAGATCTCGGCCTCGACCCCGCCGGCGGCGAGTGCGAGGCGGTGGTAGCCGAGCGGCAGTCCCGCCGGGAGCAGAAGAGCGTATCGGCTCCCCTCCCCCTCGCAATCGGGTCTGGCGCTGCCGGAGCGCCGCTCACCGTCCTCCAGGCGGCAGGACCACAGGATCTCCCGGGTTCCGGGCGGCAGACGCAACGGCAATATCGGCGCCCTGTCTTCGGCGCGCACCAGATGCATCGGCGCGAGCCCCAACGGGGCTTGCCGCGCCTCTTCTTCCAGTTCGTGCCGCGCCAGCAGCGGATCCTCGGAAAAACCGAAGGCGCCGATCAAGGCCAACAAGGCCTCGTCCGAAACCTCGCGAGTGCGGCCGAGCGCATCGGTGTGCCGTGCGGCGATGCCGAGGCGCGCGGCGGTATCGACCAGGGCGGAGCGGTCGGTCATCGCGTACGCCGCGCACCCTGCGGCATCGGCTCGGCGCCACAGCCGAATTTATGGGGGCCGAATTTATGGGGGCACGGCATCATCGTTCTCTGAAGGAATGGGTTCGTGCGGCCCGAAGCCCCGCTCGCCGCCTTCGCCCGCGGCGGCCGGCGGCGCTTCGGGGCGCGGCTCGCGGTTGATGAACAGTGCAAACGAGCGGCCGCGCAGGCGATATTTCTCGCCCGGATGGTAGATCTTGCCGCCATTGACAAGACCGCCCCCTTCGGCGGTGTCGACGAGCGGCTGCCACGACAGCGGCGCCGCGAGATGCGGCAGGACAAAATCGAGATCGCCGTAATAGGCGTTCATCATGACGAGAAAGCTCTCGTCGATGTCGCGCTGGCCGCCCGGCGTGAAGAACTCGCCGGCGGCGCCGCTCAAGACATAGCCGAGCGACAATGCAAACGGGTTGTTCCAGTCGGCGGCGGTCGCCTCGGCGCCCGACGGGATGATCCAGGTGATGTCCTTGACCCCCGCCTCCGACAACACCTCGCCGCGCAGGAAGCGCGGCCGCGAAAACACCCGGTGACGGCGGCGCAGATGGACGAGAAAGCGGACGAAACGGTGCAGTTCCTCGTCCTCCGGGCGGATGTTGTCCCAATCGAACCAGGAAATCTCGTTGTCCTGGCAATAGGCGTTGTTGTTGCCGCGCTGGGTGCGGCCGATTTCGTCGCCGGCGAGCAGCATCGGCACGCCCAACGACAACAACAATGTCGCCAGCAGGTTGCGCCGCTGCCGATCGCGCAAGGCGGTGATCTCCGGCCGGTTGGTCGGCCCCTCGACCCCGTAATTCCAGCTGTGATTGGTGTCGCTGCCGTCGCGATTGTTCTCGCCATTGGCCTCGTTGTGCTTGTCGTTGTAGCTGACGAGGTCGCACAATGTGAAACCGTCATGGACGGTGATGAAATTGATGCTGGCCCACGGGCGCCGGCCGCGATAGCCGAAGATGTCGGAGGAGCCGGCGACGCGCGAGGCGAGCACTGCGACGAGTCCGTTGTCGCCCTTCCAGAAGCGGCGGACCGTGTCGCGGTATTGGCCGTTCCATTCCGCCCAGCCCGGCGGAAAATTGCCGAGCTGGTAACCGTAGGGTCCGAGGTCCCACGGCTCGGCGATCAGTTTCAGCCCGGCCATGACCGGGTCCTGGCGGACCGCGTCGAAAAACGCGCTGCCCTGTCCGAAATCGCCGTTCTCGCGCGCCAATGTCGCCGCCAGGTCAAAGCGGAACCCGTCGACGTGCATCTCTTGCGCCCAATAGCGCAAGGAGTCCATGACCAGTTGCAGGACCCGTGGGTGGTCGAGGTTCAATGTATTGCCGGTGCCGGTGACGTCCTGGTAGTAGCGGCGGTCCTTGTCGAGCCGGTAATAGGATCTGTTGTCGATGCCGCGGAACGACAGGGTCGGCCCCAGATGATTGCCCTCGCCGCTGTGGTTGTAGACGACGTCGAGGAGGACCTCGATGCCGGCGTCGTGCAATCGCTTGACGGCGGTCTTGACGGCGGCGATCGAGCTGGTCGGCAGAAAGCGCGGGTCCGGGGCGAAAAAGGCGATCGTATTGTAGCCCCAGTAATTGACGAGCCCGCGCTCGACGAGATGGCGGTCGTCGACCGCGGCGTGGATCGGCAACAATTCGATCGCGGTGACGCCGAGATCGACCAGATAATCGATGATCGGCGGCGAGGCGAGGCCGGCGAAGGTCCCGCGGAAGCGGGGCTCGACGCCGGAATGCTTCACTGTGATGCCGCGCACGTGCAGTTCGAGGATGATCGTCTCTTCCCAGGGCGTCTGCGGGCCGCGATCGTCGCCCCAGGTGAAGGCCGGCTCGATGACTCGGCATTTCGGCACGTTGCGCGCATTGTCGCGGCGGTCGAAGGAGAGATCCTCGCGCGGGCTGCCGACCCGATAGCCGAAGACGGCGTCGCTCCAGCGGATCCGCCCGTGCAATGATTTGGCGTAAGGGTCGATCAGCAATTTGTTGGGATTGAAGCGATGGCCGCCCGCCGGGTCGAACGGGCCGTAGACGCGATAGCCATAGAGGAGGTTGGGCCGGGCGTCGGGCAGATAGGCGTGCCACACCTCGTCGGTATATTCCGGCAGGGTGATCCGCGCCTCCTCGTGCATCCCGGTGCGGTCGAACAGGCACAATTCGATCTTTTCGGCGTGAGCCGAAAAGATCGCGAAATTCACTCCCTTGCCGTCCCAGGTCGCCCCGAGCGGGAAAGGGCGGCCGGGCCACACCTTGGTCTGCGACGGCATCGCTCGTGTTCCCGGTTATTCTTCGGCGGTGAAGATCAGCACGCCAAGCGGCGGCAGGCGCAGGCACAGCGAATAGGCATGGCCGTGCATCGGGTGCGAGTCGGCATGCACTTCTCCGGCATTGCCGACGCCGCTGCCGCCGTAGTCGAGGGCATCGGTGTTGATGCGCTCGCGCCAGCGTCCTCCCCGCGGCACGCCGATCCGGTAATTCTCGCGCGGCACCGGCGTGAAGTTGCAGACGACGACCGCAAGCGCGCGCGGATCGCGGTCGCGGCGCAGATAGGACAATACGCTCTCCGCATTGTTGGACGCGTCGATCCAGGAAAAGCCCTCGGGATCGCAATCGAGGCGGTAGAGCGCCGGCGTCTCGCGATAGAGCCGATTGAGATCGGCGACGAGGCGCTGCACGCCCTGATGCAACGGATCGGCAAGAAGGTGCCAGTCGAGCCCGATATCGTGGTTCCATTCGCGTTCTTGGCCCCACTCGCCGCCCATGAACAGGAGTTTCTTGCCGGGATGAGTCCACATGAACGCAAAATAGGCGCGCAGGTTGGCAAAACGCTGCCAGCGGTCACCCGGCATCCGGCCCAACAGCGAGCCCTTGCCGTGCACCATCTCGTCATGAGACAGCGGCAGGATGAAATTTTCGTGAAACGCGTAAAGCAGGCCGAAGGTCAGATCGTTGTGATGATATTTGCGGTGGATCGGGTCGTGCGACATATACCGCAGCGTATCGTGCATCCATCCCATATTCCATTTGAAGCCGAAGCCGAGGCCGCCGACATAAGTGGGCCGCGACACCATCGGCCAGGCGGTCGATTCCTCGGCGATCGATGTGGCGCCGCTGCCCTCGCCGAAGACCAGTTCGTTGAGGCGCCGCAGAAACGCAATGGCTTCGAGGTTCTCGCGGCCGCCGAAGGCGTTCGGGATCCACTCGCCTTCGCGGCGGCTGTAGTCGCGATACAGCATCGAGGCCACGGCGTCGACGCGGATGCCGTCGATATGGAATTCGCGCAGCCAATAGAGCGCGTTCGACAGCAGAAAATTGCCGACCTCGCGGCGGCCGTAATTGTAAATGAGCGTATTCCAATCGTGATGGTAACCCTCGCGCGGGTCGGCGTGCTCGTAGAGGGCGGTGCCGTCAAAGCGCCCGAGCCCGTGCGCGTCGGTCGGGAAATGGCCGGGCACCCAGTCGAGCCAGAGGCCGAGCCCGGCCGCGTGGCAGGCCTCGACAAAGGCGCGGAAATCGTCGGGCGTGCCGTGTCGGCTGGTCGGCGCGAACAATGAGATCGGCTGATAGCCCCACGAGCCGTCGAACGGGTATTCGGTAATCGGCAGCATCTCGAGATGGGTGAAGCCGAGATCCCGGGCATAGGGGACGAGCTGTTCGGCCAATTCGCGGTAGGTCAGATATCCCCCGTCCTGATGGCGCCGCCATGACGGCAGATGCACTTCGTAGATCGCGATCGGCGCCTCGCGGTCGTTGCGGCGCCAGCGCTCCGCCATGAAGGTGCCGTCCTGCCACAGATGGCGCGTCGGAAAGGCGACGACCGAGGCGGTCGCGGGCGGCCTTTCGGACTGTTCGGCATAGGGATCGGCCTTGAGCGGCAACAGCCGGCCGTCGGCGCCGAGAATCTCGTATTTGTAGACATGGCCGGGGCGCAATCCGGGGATGAAGAGTTCCCAGAACCCGCCGGCGTGCCGCCGCCGCATCGGCATGCGGCGGCCGTCCCAGGCGTTGAAATCGCCGACAATGCTGACCCGCTGCGCGTTCGGCGCCCATACCGCAAAGGCGATCCCCTCGCTGCCTTCATGGACGAGCGGATGGGCGCCGAGCTTCTGATAGCTGGCGAGGTGATTGCCTTCCACCAGAAGGTGGATGTCGAGATCGCCGAGGACCGGGCCGAAGCGGTAGATGTCCTCGAATTCCCGCCAGATCCCGCCCACGAGCGCGCGCAGCCGGTAACGGAACGGATCGCGGCGGTCGGACAGGGTGGCGACGAACAATCCGTCTTGATGGATGCGCCTGCCTTCGGCCGCGACCTCTCCGCTCGCCGGATCGACGACCGCCATCTCCTGCGCGGCCGGCAGGAACGCACGCACGCAGACCCCCGCCGCGGTGCGGTGCATGCCGAGAAACGCGAACGGGTTGTCGTGCCGCGCCGCGACGATCGCGTCGATATCGCGATTAGAGGGGTGCAGCATTGTCCGATCCGCCCGATCGCGCGAGAATGTCGAGAATACCTTGCAGCGGGATCTCCACCCAGCCCGGCCGGTTGGCCAATTCGTAGGAGACCTCGTAGACGGCCTTTTCCAATACGAAGAAGTTGATCATCTGACGCGCCAGGCGCTTGCTCTCCGGATAGGCGGGACAGCCGCGCATGGTCCGCCGGTAGGCCGCACGGAACCCGTCGACGGCGCGCTGGCGCCAGGCTTCGGCGAGCTGGGCCATGCGCGGCAGGGCCGCCGGCCGCGTATCGGCGAGCTGGCGCACCGCGGTGACGACGGCATAATCGAACGAGCGGATCATCCCGGCGACGTCGCGCAACGGCGAGCCCTTGCGCCGCCGCACCGTCATCGGCCGCGCCGGCTCGCCCTCGAAGTCGATGATGTAGAAATCGTTCTGGACGACGATGACCTGCCCCAGATGGAAGTCGCCGTGCAAGCGGATCTTCTGCGCCGCGATCTCGTCCGGGATCAAGGCGCGGATCGGCGCAAACAGCCGCGTGCGCGCGGCGATCAGCCGCTCGGCGAGGTCGCACGCCGGCTCCGGCAGCCGGTGCCGCTCGCGTTCCAAGGCCGCCAGCATCCGGGCGGCGGAGTCGTCGAGTTCGCCGCGCCATTCGGCAATGTCGGCGCGCGAGATCGGCTCGGGGGCAAAGTCCGGATCCTCGCTCCCGTGCTCGGTCAGGGCCCGATGCATCTCGGCGGTGCGGATCCCGAGCTGGCGCGCCAATGACAGGAAAAACAGATCGGGATCGGGGAGGTCGGGCGAGCCGCCGCCGGTCGACAGGGCGTCGTCGAGATAACGCGTCAGATAATCGAGTGCCTGCGTCCAGCCGTCGCCCTGGTTGCGGACAAAGCCGAACAACACGCCGAGCGCGCTCGTCTCCGAACCTTCCCCGGGGAGCACGAATTCGATCGTCGCCAAAGGTGGCGGGGTATTGGCAAATCCGGCGCGTTCGACGAGAAAGCGCGCCATCTCGATTTCCGGATGCGGTCCCGTCTGCAGCCGACGGTAGAACTTGAGCACCGCATAATCTTCGAGCAGGACCGAGCTGTTCGACTGCTCGGCCCCGAGCCGGCGCAAGGTCAGCGGCGACGGCGGCGGCGTCTGTGCGAAGCTCGGCGTCTTGCGGAAGCGGATCTCGCCGCCGGAGAGCGGCACCGTCGCCTCCTCCAGGATCCGTTCCATCATCGCCAACAGGAACTTGTCCTGTGATACCCCGTCGATGAGCGCGCCTTCGCGGCGCCATTGCCGCAATTCGGCGAGCGTCGCCGGCAGCAAGGCCTGCCGCTGCTCGCTTTCGGGATGCGCCCACAGCGCCGCGAACGGCAGGAAATAGCGCTGCGCCTCGCCGCGCGCGAGCCGCGCCTCGACGATGGCGGCAAGAAAGGTCTCGCGGTCGGCGTCCGCGACGATTTCGCCGTATGCGGCGACCGTGCTGCCCCGGACGCGCTCGTCCTTTGCCGCGAACCAGCGCTGGCGCGGCAGGTAGGCCGGGATTGCCTCGCCTTCAAGCAATTGCCGGTTGTGCGGCCGGAACAGGTCGGCAAAGCCCTGCGGCATGACCAAGGTAAGGAATTCGGGCGATGCCGACACCGCCGACACCGCCGGTTCCGGCGCCGCCACCAGGTCGAACCAGAAAAAGCTGTAGGCCTGCAAGGTCAGCACATACGGCATATCGCCGATCGGCGGGAAGGCGCTGCGCCCCAGCAGTTCGACCGGCTGGCGGCCGCGAAAACCCGACAGGTCGAGTTCGACCGCCTGCGGCGAGCGCGACAGATTGGCGACGATCAGGATCGTCTCGTCCTCGTACTCGCGCAGATAGGCGATGACCTTGCGGTTGGACGGGTAGAGAAAACGCAGGGTGCCGCGCCCGAAAGCCCGCCGCGAGCGCCGCGCCGCAATCAGCCGCTTGACCCAGTTCAGCAATGACGACGGCGAGCGGCTCTGCGCCTCGACATTGACCGCCATAAAGCCGTAGACCGGGTCCATGATCGGCGGCAGATAGAGGCGGGGGGGATCGGCGCGGGAGAACCCGCCATTGCGGTCAAACGACCACTGCATCGGCGTGCGCACGCCGTCGCGATCGCCGAGAAAGACATTGTCGCCCATGCCGATCTCGTCGCCGTAATAGAGCACCGGCGTTCCCGGCATCGAGATGATCAACGCCTTCAACAATTCGATCTTGCGGCGGTCGTTTTCCATCAGCGGCGCGAGCCGCCGCCTGATCCCGAGATTGAGCCGTGCGCGCCGGTCGGCGGCATAGTAGTTCCACAGGTAATCCCGCTCGCGATCGGTCACCATTTCGAGCGTCAGCTCGTCATGGTTGCGCAGAAACACCGCCCACTGGCAGGTCTCCGGAATGTCCGGCGTCTGCCGCATGATGTCGGTCAGCGGATGCCGGTCTTCGGTCGCGAGCGCCATGTAGATGCGCGGCATCATCGGGAAATGGAACGCCATATGGCATTCGTCGCCCGCCCCGAAATACTGCAATACGTCCTCGGGCCATTGGTTGGCCTCGGCGAGCAGCATGCGGTCGCCGTAGCGCAGATCGAGCTCGTGACGCAGCCGGCGCAGGATCTCGTGGGTTTCGGGCAGGTTCTCGTTGATCGTCCCCTCGCGCTCGATCAGATAGGGCACGGCGTCGAGCCGCATGCCGTCGACCCCGAGATCGAGCCAGAACCGCATCACGTCGACGATCGCCCGGAACACCCTCGGATTGTCGAAATTGAGGTCGGGCTGATGCGAATAGAAGCGGTGCCAGTAATAGGCCTGCGCCGTCGGGTCCCACGCCCAGTTCGATTTCTCGGTGTCGATGAAGATGATGCGGGTGCCGAGAAACTTCTGGTCGGTGTCGCTCCACACGTAAAAATCACGGAACGGCGAATGCGGCTTAGCCCGGCGGGCGCGCTGGAACCACGGGTGCTGGTCCGAGGTATGATTGACGATCAATTCGGTGATGACGCGCAGATTGCGGCGCCGCGCCTCGCGCATGAAGGCCTTGAAATCGGCCATGCGGCCATAGGCCGGGTGGATGTTCTTGTAGTCGGAGATGTCGTAGCCGTCGTCGCGCAGCGGCGAGGGATAGAACGGCAACAGCCACAGCGCCGTGACCCCGAGATCCTGCAGATAGTCGAGCTTCTGCCGCAATCCCTGAAAGTCGCCGATGCCGTCGTCGTCGGCGTCGAAGAACGCCTTGACGTGCAGTTGATAGATGATGGCGTCCTTGTACCACAGCGCGCTCTCGGACGCGGCGCGCGGCGCCGCGCGGTCCAGGGCCTGCGGGAGGGGAGCTTCGTCGGGTGGGGTCATGAATGGCGGATCAGGCGGAAGACCAGGGCGGGATCGATCTCGGGATCGAGGCGGAGAGGATGGCGGGCGCCGTGCCAGAGCGAGCGGGTGCCGCTGAAGGCTTCCTCGGCGGTGAACCCGGCATCGGCCGGAAGCCCGAGTTCGCCGAGCGGCAGGTCGATCTCGGCCTCATGGACCGCGTGCGGGTCGAGGTTGACGACGACGAGCACGATGTTGCTGCGGTCGGCCGTCGCCTTCGCGTAAGCGAGGATCGCCGGGTCGGCGCAGGGGACAAACCGCAGATTGACGAATTCCCGCAGGGCCGGGTTCTCCCGCCGGAAGCGGTTCAGCGTCCGGATGTCGTCCTTGATGTGGCCGGGCCGGTCCCAATCCCAGACCTTGTATTCGTATTTCTCGGAATGGAGATATTCCTCGCGGCCCGGGATCCCTGTGTTCTCGCACAATTCGAAGCCGTTGTAGATGCCGTAGGCGGGCGACAGCGTCGCCGCCAATGCGAGGCGGATGCGGAAGGCCGGCCTGCCCCCCTCCTGCAGAAACACCGGCAGGATGTCGGGGGTGTTGGTGAAGAAGTTCGGCCGGAAATATTCCTTGGCCCACCCTTGGGTCAATTCGGTCAGATATTCGGTCAACTCCGGTTTGGTATTGCGCCAGGTGAAATAGGTATAGGACTGGGTAAAGCCGGCCTTGGCGAGGGCGCGCATCATCTTCGGCCGGGTGAACGCCTCGGACAGAAAGATCGTGTCGGGGTGGCGCGCCTGCACCTCGCGGATCAGCCATTCCCAGAACGGCAGCGGCTTGGTGTGCGGGTTGTCCACGCGGAAGATATGCACGCCCTCTCCGATCCAGAACAGCACCGTGTCGCGCAGCTCGGTCCACAAGCCGTCGCGATCGGGATTATAGAAGTCGACGTTGACAATATCTTGGTATTTCTTGGGCGGGTTTTCGGCAAATTTGATTGTTCCGTCGGGGCGGAAGCGGAACCACTGCGGATGCTCGCGCACCCAGGGGTGGTCGGGAGCGCATTGAATCGCAAAGTCGAGCGCCACCTCCATGCCGAGCGCGTCGGCGGCGCGCACGAATCGCCGGAAATCGGCGAGCGTGCCGAGCCCCGGCTCGATCGCGCGGTGGCCGCCCTCCTCCGACCCGATCGCATAGGGGCTGCCCGGATCGTCCGGCTGAGCCTCGACCGCATTGTCCCGACCCTTGCGGTTGACCCGGCCGATCGGGTGGATCGGCACAAGATAGACGACGTCAAAGCCGAGTTCGGCGATCTCGGGAAGCCGGGCGATGCAGTCGTCGAAATTCGCCCCCTGCCCGGGCACGCGGCCCTGGCTGCGCGGAAACATCTCGTACCAGGCGGCAAAGCGCGCCCGCTCGCGGTCGACGACGACCTCCAGCTCGCGCGAATAGCGCTCTACGTCCTCGCGCGGGTCCGCCCGCGCCATCGCGGCGCGCAATTCCGCCTCCAGCAGCAATGCGCCGCGGCGCTCGCCGTCGGCCTCGTCGAATTGCCGCAATACCGTGCCGAAGAGTGCGGCGTCGTCGGCGTCGGCGTGGGGCAATGCCGCCGCGACGAGATCGCGGCCCTCGACCAGTTCGAGCGCGATGTCCTGGCCGGCCTCGCGCTTCTTGTCGACCTCGTCGCGCCAGCTCTCGAAGGGATCGGTCCAGGCCTCGATCGTATAGCGCCAGCGCCCGATGGCATCGAGCCGGAAGCGGCCGACCCAGCGGTCGTTTTCGAAAAAGACGAGCGGGGTCTCGCGCCAGGGCTGACCTTCGGGCGCGTAGCGGACCACGGCACGCAACTTGTCATGGCCGTCGCGGAACAGATCGGCCCAGACCTCGAAAGTCTCGCCGAGGATGCGCTTCACCGGATAGCGGCCGCAATCGAGTTCGGGATAGACCTCCTCGATCACGATGCGGGAATCGGGGCGCCACAGCGGATGCTGGACGATGCGCTCCGGTGTGCGCCGCAGAGCGCGCAACACGCGCACGTCCAACGGGGCAACGACAATGCGCTCGCCAATCCCACTGCCGCCGGGCGAGCGGTCCTCGAAGGTGAGCCGGGCGTCCGAGCCGGAAGCGGCGAACAGGGCGCCGAGCGCGAGATCGCGCGTCTCGCGCTCCTGCGTGTTGACGAGGACAAAGGCGCGCTCGTCGCCCCGGTCGGTGCGCCGCGCCAGGACGACGAGGGGATCGTCCGGGGAGCTGAGGCGGCGTTGCGGGCCCTCCTCGTTGAGCGCCGGCACCGACGCCTTCATCGCATTGACCTCGGCGATATAGGCGGAGAGATCGAAGCGGTTGGGCTCCGGCTCCTGTTCCGGCGGGGCGACGACGTGAACGCGCCGCGACCAGCCGAACTCGAAGCCGATCGGCATCATGACCCCGGTCGAAAACGCCGCGGCGAAGGCGTAAGCCTGGCGATAGCGGGGCTCGATCTCGGCTTCGGGAAAACCGGCGGCGAGGAGTTCGGCGGCCAGCCGCTCGGTGTCGTGGCTCTCCGGAAAGCCGATCGACGGTGCGATGTGGCGGAAGGTCTCGTATTGGTCGAGCAGCCAGGGGCTCTCGAAATCCCACCATTTGACGCTGTTGAACAGATAGTCGAAGCCGGCCCCGGCGAGCGCCAGGACCGCCTCTTGCGGGGCGCCCAGGGTCTCGGCGAGAAAGACCGCCCCGGGCGCAGCGCTTTTGGCTGCCGCGATCAGCTCATGCCATGCCTCGGCCGGCACCTTGTAGGCGGCGTCGCAGCGGAACCCGTCAAAGCCCAATGCGAGGTAATGCCGCACCAATTCCTCGAAATAGGCGAGGATCTGCTGCCGCTGCGGCGGCCGGTAATCGAGTTCGGCGAGGTCGCCCCACACGGTCTTGCGGCTCGGGTCGGCCGGATCGGTCGCATAGGGCGAGGCCAGCGCGCCGGAGCGGTCGCGGGCGAACCAGTGCGGCCGGCTCGCGACGAGTTCGCTGTCCTTGGCCGTGTGGTTGACGACAAGATCCATGATGACCTTGAGCCCGTGGCCGTGCGCCGCCTCGGTGAAACCATGGAGCAGCGCGTCGTCGTCGCCTCCCCCGCCGCCGCGAAAGCGCGGATTGAGGCGGTAATAATCCTTGACCGCGTAGAGGCTGCCGGAAAATCCGGGGTAGTGGAACGGGTTCAGATAGACGGCATTGAACCGCATCGCCGCAATGCGCGGCAGATGCGCGGTCCAGTCGCGCACAGTCCCCGCCAATGTGGGGAACAGATTGTAGATGCGGAGTCCCTCGCCCATCGCCGGCCCCGATCGCCATCGCAAGCGTAAATAACGGGCATCCCCCTGCCCGTCGTCCCCTGCGCTCCCAACGCGCCCCTTCCGGCGAAGTTCCGCCGGAGGGGCGGCTCACTACAGAGACACAGAGAAGAGAGGATCGCGCCTCCTGAGCCTGTCGAAGGGGGCGCGCAATAATTCCTCTCTGTGTCCTCCGTGCCTCTGTAGCGAATAATCTTACAGTATAACCTCAACGAGGAACGGTCCGGGCGTGGCGACGGCTTCGGCAAAGCGGCGGTTGAACTCTTCCATCGTCGTGACCTGCGCGCCGGGAACGCCCATGCCGCGCGCCAGCCGCGTGAAATCGAGGGTCGGGCGGTCGAGATCGAGCATGTCGAGCGCCTTGCGGCCGGGGTTGCCGGCCCCGACATTGGCCAGTTCGTGACGCAGGATCGCGTAGCTGCGGTTGTTGAACAGCACGGTCTTGACTTCGAGGCTCTCGCGCGCCTGCGTCCACAGGGCCTGGACCGTGTACATCGCGCTGCCGTCGGCTTCGAGCGAGATCACCGGGCGGCCGGGACAGGCGACCGCGGCGCCGGTCGCCATCGGCATGCCGATGCCGATCGAGCCGCCCATGTTCTGCAGCCAGTCGTGCGGCGGCGCCGCCCGCGTCGACGGAAAGAAGCCGCGGCCGGTCGTGACCCCTTCGTCGACGACGATCGCATTGTCCGGCAATAACGCGCCGAGCGAAGCGGCGAGCGCAGCCGGCGTGACCGGCCCCTGGGCGGGGGCGGGCGGCGCCTCGTCGACAACCGGCGCGGCGACGCTCCCGGCGCCGACCTCTTCGGCGAGCCAGGCGAGCGCCTGGAGCAGATCCTCGTCCGGCCGGGCGAGGACATGCGCCTGCGCCTCCGGCGGGGCCAAGAGGCTCGGCTTGTCGGGATAGGCGAAAAACGCGACCGGCATCCGCGACCCGACCAGGATCACGTGCTCGATGCCGGCCAGCACCGCGAGCGCCTGATCGACCGGATAGGGAATGCGCTCGACCGCGACCCGGCCGCGCCCGCGCTCCATGCGCGCATTGAAGGTCTGCGCGAGGAGGCGCGCTCCGGTCTTTCTGGCGATGCGGCCGGCGAGTTCGAGCCCGTCGGCGCGCAAGGCGCGGCCGGTGACGAGCAGCAGGGTCGGCCTGCCCCCTTGCAGCACGCGCGCGGCCT
>DATFCQ010000102.1:0-30332 GCA_035252905.1 Allostellaceae bacterium
CGCCGTGGCGACCGCGGCGTCGACGGCGTTGCCGCCGGCGCGCAGGATCGCCGCGCCGGCCTCGGCGGCGGTGTGATGGCCGGCCACGACCATGCCGCGCTCGCCCATGATCACCGGCCGATGCGCCTGCATCGGCGGCGCGAATGCCGGTCGCGGCCCGCTCATTCGATAAAGCCGGCCGCGCTCATCAGATGGCGCACGCGCTCGCAGGCGGTGTGAAATTCGGCACGCCGCATGGCCGAAAAATCGCGCGGCCGCGGCAGCGGCACCGGCACAACATCCATGATGCGGCCGGGACGCGGCGTCATCACCACGACCCGGTCGCCCAGCATCACCGCCTCGGTGATGCTGTGGGTGATGAAAAACACCGTCTTGCGGGTCTCCATCCAGATGCGCTGCAGTTCGAGGTTCATCTGTTCGCGCGTCAGGGCGTCGAGCGCGCCGAACGGCTCGTCCATCAACAACAGCGAGGGGTTGTGCACCAAGGCGCGGCAGATCGCCACCCGCTGCTGCATCCCGCCCGACAATTCGTAGGGCTTGCGCTCCTCAAACCCGGTAAGACCGACAAGCTGCAACAACTCGCCGACGCGGGATTTGCGATCCCGTGTCGCGATCCGCCGGATGTCGAGCTGCAATTCGACATTGCGCCGCACCGACCGCCACGGCAGCAAGACCGGCGTCTGGAACACGATGCCGACGCCGGGATCGGGCCCGTCGATCGGGCGCCCGCCGATCGCAACCGCTCCGGAACTCGGCGGCAGCAGACCGGCAATCAGGCGCAACAGCGTGGACTTGCCGCAGCCGGAGGCGCCGACCACCGAGACGAATTCGTTCTCGGCGACGTCAAGATTGATGTCGCGCAGAGCGTCGACGCGCTCGCGACCCTCGCCAAAGCTCTTGTCGACCGCTTTCAGCGAAACCGCCGGCACCGGGCGAGTAGGCCCATCCGCGGCGCTCGCCGTATCCCGTTGCTGTCGGAACGGCAAGACCGCCACAGCCGTGCCCCGATCTCAGCCCTCTCACTCCATTTGATAAGCGTTTGTATACAATTTGTCTAGCGGCACCTTCTGCTTCAGCCCGCCATACTGCACCAGATTGTCCAATGTCGTGTCCCAATCCGCGGCGGCCATATATCCGAACGGCTTGTCCTTGGTGGCCGGGGTCACGTAATTGTTCCGGGCGATTTCCATCTGGTTCAACAGGATCTGCTTGTTGCGCGCCTGCTGCGGCAATGCCTTGATCAACAGATCGACGGCCTTTTCGGGATCGGCCAGAGCAGCCTTGTGGGCCTCGACCGAGACCGCGACAAACGCCTTCGCCGCCGCCCCGTTCGCCTTCAGCCAGGCGACATTTGCGGCCAATCCCTGATTTAATAGCGATATGCCGAAATCGCTGTAGAGAAAATAATAGAGCTTGGCGCCCTGCGCTTCGAGCTGGGCGATCTGCACATTGAGCTGCGCTGGAATGGCGTCCGCCCGGCGCTCCAGGAACAGCGCATTCTTGGCCCCGACCGCCGGGGTCAGGATGCTGACCTTCTTGACGTCGGCGCCGCTCTTGTTCATCAGCGCCGGCAGCATCTGCCCCGAGCTTTCGGACGGCGCGAAGGCGATGATCTTGCCTTCAAGGTCCTTGGGGGTCTTGATCGGAGCGTCGGCATGGCTGATCACGCACAACAGATTGGCAAACAGCCGCTGCACCGCGATCACCGGGACGCCTTCAGAGATCGCCTTGACCATCGTGCCGAAATCGACAAAGGCGAGCTGATCGTTGCCGCGGCCAAGGAGTTGCGAGACGATGCCCGATCCCTGGCCGGGGCCGATCGTGACCGCGAGCCCCTCCTTATCGAACATCTTTTCCTGCAAGGCCAGATAGAACGGGGCGTGGGCGCCGTAGGTCGTCCAGTCAAGCCGGAAACTGATCGCGGTTGCAGCGCGGGCGCGCCGGACGAACGGCATGCCAAGCGCGGAGGCGGCAAGCATTGCCGTTGTCCCCGCAACAAGGCGGCGCCGGGTGATCGCTGTCATGAGGTTCTCGCTCCCATCCTGTGAGGCCGATTTTCGGTTACGGGGTCGCCGCATCCTGCAACCGGATCACGGCATGCCAGGGGATGCACAGGCGCTCGATGACTTCGACCACGTAATACAGCGTAATGCCGATCACCATCAGCGCGACGAGCACCGCAAACAGCAGCGTCGTATCGAGGTTGGCGTTCGCCTGCAACAGCAGATAGCCAAGCCCGGCGGTGGCGCCGACCCATTCGGCGATGACCGCGCCGACCACCGCGAACGCCACCGAAACCTTGAGCCCGGCGAAGATGTTGGGCAGGGCCAGCGGGATCCGGAAATGGCAGAACATCTGCAACCGGCTGGCGCGCATCGACTGCGCCAGTTCGATCATCTCGCGCTCGACCGAGCGCAGTCCGACGATTGTCGAAATGACGATCGGGAAGAACGCGACGAGGAAGGTGACCAGCAATTTGGGCCACAGGCCGAGCCCGAACCACACGACAATCAGCGGCGCCAATGCAATCTTGGGAAAGGTCTGGCTCAGGATCAGCCACGGCATCAAGGCCCGGTCCAATGTGCGCGAGGCGACGAGGACGATCGCAATCGGGATGCCGAGCACGATCGACAGGGCGAAGCCGCCGAGCGTCTCCTCGATCGTGATCGCCGATTGCCAAGCGAGGAACGGCAGGTCGCTGGCGATGCGGTCATAGACGGCGCCCGGCAACGGTAACAGATAGGGCGGGACCTTGGCGATCACGACGGCGCCGTACCACAAGAGGACGGCGCCGATGAGGGCGGCCAGCGGATAGACCGCCGTGGTCAGGCGCCGCACCGGCACTCCGAACCGGGCGCGGCGAGCGGGGAGCGAGGAAGCGTCCACGTTATGATCCCTTCGCGAACACTATGCGCGGGTATTCGGCAAAGCATTCGACGCCGCGCGCGGTCACGGCAAAGCTCTCCGAGATCACGATGCCGTAATTCTCCAGCCAGAGCGCCGGAATGCAATGGAAGGTCATCCCTTCTTCCAGCACGGTGCGGTCGCCGGCGCGCAGGCTCGCGGTCAGCTCGCCCCAGGTCGGCGGGTAGCCGATGCCGACCGGGTAGCCGATGCGGCTGTCCTTCTCGATGCCGTGGCGGGCAATGACCGATTTCCACACTGCCGCCAATTCCTCGCACAAAACGCCCGGCTTCACCGCGTCGAGCACGGCATCGAGCCCCTCGGCGATGACCTTGGCGATCCGGTCCATGCGCTCCGGCGGCCGGCCGAGATAGATACAGCGCGACAGCGGCGCATGATAGCGGTGCCGCACGCCGCCCATCTCGATATAGAACAGATCGCCGGGCTTCAGCGGATCGTCGGTCCACGACAGATGCGGCGCTGCGCAGACCTCGCCGACCATTGCGTTCGGCGGCTTGCACGGAAAGGTGCCGCCGAACTCGGGAAGGCCGGCGGTGGTCACGCGGTAAAGCTCGGCCATCACATCGCATTGCCGCACGCCGGGCGCCGCCGCCGCAAGGGCCGCCTGTTGCGCCGCGGCGGCGATGCGGCCGGCCTGGCGCATGAATTGGAGCTCGCGCGGCGATTTCCGCATCCGGCACCAATTGACCAATAGGAAGGCGTCGACAAAGCGCGCGTTCGGCAGCCCCGCCTTCAGCAGCGCATCCCATTTGGCCGTGTAGTAATAATCGTCGCTCTCGACCCCGATCGTACCCCTGTCCCAGCCGCGCCGCGTCATTTCCTCGGCGAGGTACTGCATCGGGTGCAGATCGGGGTTGGCGACATAGTGGTCGGGATAGGGCACGATGTTCTCGGGCTTGAGAAACGCGGTAAACCGGGCGCCGACCGCGTCCATCTTGCGGCCGACCCAGACCGGCTCCTCGGCGTCGAGCCTTACCGCAACCATCTGCGGCGTATAGAAAGACCAGCCATCATACCCGGTGAGCCAGAACTGATTGGCCGGCGAGGCGACCAACAGCAGATCGATGCCGCGCTCGGCCATCCTGGTCTTGACCCGGCCGATGCGCGCCAGATATTCGCCGCGCTCGAACAAAGGTTCCATCACCCGATCCCCTGATCCTCTTTAGATTGTGACGGGAGCCGCACCCACCATAAACTATCGTCCGATTACATCGTACGGCACAACCGTAACCGCGGCTACAACGCAGCGCCGCCTCGCCCGTGGCCCGCAGCAAAGGCGACCGCCCATGTCTCCTCCCCAGCTTCGCATTTCCGCCGTCACCGTCTTCACCGTGCGGATCGCTGCGCGCACCGTGCATTCCCACGGCATCGGCGACGTCGCCGATGCAACCAACGTGATCCTGCGGCTCGACACCGACGCCGGGATCACCGGCTGGGGTGAGGCCGCGCCCTGGACCATCTTCACCGGCTCGCCGGAAGCGTCGGCGGCGGCGCTCGACGTCTATTTGCGGCCGCTGTTGCTGGGCGCCGATCCCTTTCGCATCGAGGCGCTGTCGGCGGCCGCCGCCCACACTGTCGTGCACTGCACCGAGGTCAAGGCGGCGCTGGAGATGGCCTTGTTCGACATTGTCGGCAAGGCGCTCGGCATATCGGTCTGCGACCTGCTTGGCGGCCGGGTGCGAGACGAGATACCCTTGAGCTTTTCGGTGGCCGATCCGGATTTTGGCCGCGATCTCGAACTGGCGGGCCACCTGTACGGCGAGGGGATCCGGCTGTTCAAAGTCAAGACCGGCTTTGCCGACCATGCCGACGATCTTCGCCGCCTGACCCGATTGCGCGAAACGCTCCCGGACGATGCCGAGATCCGGGTCGACTACAATCAGGGCATAGAGCCCTGGGAGGCCATCCGCCGCCTGCGCGACATCGAAGCGTTCCGCCCCACCTTCATCGAGCAGCCGGTGCCCGCCGATCAATATGACGCATTGGCCGCCATCACGGCGGCGCTCGATACGCCGGTCATGGCCGACGAGAGCGTGTTCACGCCGGCCGATGCGCTGCGGGTCGCCGGCCGGCACATGGCGGACCTGATCAGCATCAAGGTCCAGAAGTCCGGCGGGATGTTGCGCGCCCGCGATATTGCCGCCATTGCCGCCGCCGGCGGACTGGCCTGCTATGGCGGCGACATGTTCGAGACCGGGATCGGCTGCACGGCCGGTGCCCACCTGATCGCCGCGACGCCGAACATCTCGCTCGGCCGCGAGTTCTATCAGCCGACCTATTATCTCGCGGAAGACCTGCTCGCCCGCCCCTTCCCGGTCCGCCACGGCAAGGTGCAGGTGCCGACCGCGCCCGGCCTCGGCATCGAAGTGGACGAGGACAGGCTCGCCCGCCATAGGATCTGACAGCCTGTTTGAGCAAGGACGGCGGCGGAATGCGCTCCGCTTCGCGGCGCCCTTCCGCCCTACGGTCGAGCGACTCCCGCTTGCCCATCGCGCTTGACTCCGGTCAGGCTTCGTAATTCCCTTGTTTTTCCTTGCCGAGGCCGCTTTGAGGCGCGCTGCGGTCGGCCCTCAACCGCCAGACCGCTACAGCGTCGCATCATCGATGAATGTATGGCGACCGAAACGGCGGGACGCGCACGCCGGCATAAGGCGTCCTGCGGGTGCAAACAGTGGCGCCCGACATTGGGGAGGGATAAATGGGCACGCGAACCCCCGACCATTCGCCGCTCGTCGTCAACCGCCGCGGCCTCGCCGCCGGATTGTCCGCGGCTGCCGCATTTCCGGTGCTGGCCGCCGCGGGCGCGGCGCGGGCGCAGCCAACGGGCGGCTCGACCTGGGATCAGATCAAGAGCGCCGGCAAGGTGCGCATGGGCGTGTTCGATTTTCCTCCCTACTACTCGCGCAACCGGGCGAGTGGAGAGTGGCAGGGCGCCCTGATCGACATGGGACGGGACATCGCCAAGACCCTCAAGGTGACGTTCGAGCCGGTTCTGATCGGCGGCTGGGACGAGGTGGTCTTGTCATTGCAGTCGAACAAGATCGACTTCCATCTCGGATTGCAGGCCACGCCGCAGCGCGCCGCCGCGATCTACTTCGCCGGGCCGATCTACTGGATCCAATGGGTCGCGGTGAACAACCCGCAATTCCATGCCAAGACCTGGGCGGATTACAACAAACCGAGCGTCAAGGTCGCGGTTCAGACCGGCTCCGCGGACGAACTCGTTCTGCAATTGAAGGCGCCGCAGGCGACCCGCGTCGAATTGGAGACGCTGGCGCAGATCGTTCTCGCGGTTTCCTCCGGCCGGGCGGATGCGTTCACCACCACGGTATTGGCCAGCCTGGTCGCGAAAACCAAAAACCCCGGGCTCGGCGAGTTCGTCACGCCGACGCCGCGCGTGGCGCTTCCGGGCTATGCCGGATTGCGGATGGAGGAGGACGTGCGCTGGCAGGAGTTCCTGAACCGCTGGGCGGAATGGAACAATCTGCTCGGCTTCAATGAACGGCGCATGCGCGATTCGCTAGTGGAATTGGGCATCAATAAGATCCCGCCGGGCGTGTCGTTCTCGCAGTCGTAGGAGGAGCGGGCCGCCCACGGCGGCGGCAAACGCTCAGGGTGCAGGGATGGCTTATCAATGGGATTTCAGCGTCGTCACCGGCTACGCCGATTATTGGTTCGAGGCGGCCGGCGTGACGCTCGCCTATGCGGCAGGCACCGTGATCGGCGGCCTCGTTATCGGCGTCGTCTGCGGGATGGCGACATTGACCCGCAGATCCTGGGTGACGCTTCCGGTCCACGCCTATGTCGAGACCTTCCGATGTACGCCGGTGTTGGTCCAAATCATATGGTTCTATTACGCCCTGCCGATTATCTCGCACGTCGCGCTGCCGGCATGGCTCGCCGCCGGCCTCGGGCTGACGCTCTATATGGGCTCGTTCTCGACCGAGATTGTCCGCGGCGGCATCATCTCGATCGACCGCGGCCAATGGCAGGCGGCGCGCGCCCTCGGCATGACTTATGCGGAATTGATGCAATACGTGATCCTGCCGCAGGCGATACGGCGCATGGTGCCGCCCCTCGTCAACCAGTCGGTCACCCAGCTCAAGAACACTTCGCTGTTATACGTCGTCGCCGTTCCCGACCTGATGTATACCGGATCGATCATCGTGGCCGAGACCTATCGCCCCCTCGAAGTGTACACAAGCGTCGCGGTGATGTACTTTATCATGTTGTATCCGCTGACGCAGTGGGCCAAGCGATTGGAAACCGCAAGTGACCGGTGACGGCAAAGAGGGCGCCGTTCACTCCGTCGAGGCGATGGTCTGCCTGCGCGACATTCACAAGAGCTATGGCGCCGTGCATGCGGTCTGCGGCGTGTCGTTGGATGTGCACCGCGGCGAGGTCGTCGTCATCATCGGCCCGTCCGGCTGCGGGAAATCGACATTGCTCCGCTGCATCAACCTTCTGGAAGAGCCGACTGCCGGCACCCTCCAACTCGGCGGCCGGACCATCGCCTTCGGGCCCGGAAAAAAGCTGCCGGCAGGCCGCGATCTGGCCCGGCTGCGGGCGCGCACCGGCATGGTATTCCAGCAATTCGATCTGTTTCCGCACATGACGGCCCTGGGCAACGTCATGGCGGGGCCCGTGATCGTCAAGAAGATGCCGCCGCAGCAGGCGCAGACCCTCGCCGCCGACCTCTTAGCCAAGGTTGGACTGGCCGAGTGCCGCGACCGCTATCCTCGCGCGTTGTCGGGCGGCCAGCAGCAGCGCGTCGCGATCGCGCGGGCGCTGGCGATGGCGCCCGACGTCATGCTGTTTGACGAGGTGACTTCGGCGCTCGACCCGGAACGCGTCGGAGAGGTGCTCGACGTGATCAAGCAATTGGCGATCGAAGGCACGACGATGATCGTCGTGACCCACGAAATGGCCTTCGCCCGCGATGTCGCCGATCGCGTGGTTTTTATGAACGCCGGCCAGGTGGTGGAAGAAGGAACGGTCGAGGAGGTATTGGTGCGGCCGCAGAACGAGCGCACGCGCGCCTTCCTGGCGCGCTTTCACAGAACCATCGCAGATGCGGGGGCGTCATGATCCCGCAGAAGGACAAGCTGACGATCGGCTTCGCGCATGTCGCCTATCAACTGCAGGCGCAGTTCGCGCGGCGCAACTTGAATATCGCCACTTTCGAGGTCCGCAGCGGCTCCGAACTGGAGCGGCGCATCGGCGATGCCGATGTCCTGGTGATTTCCGGCCTGTGGCGCGACGCCTTGCTCGAGCGCGCACAGCGGCTGCGGTTCATCCAGGCGATCGGCGCCGGCACCGATCAATTCCCGCGGGACCGGCTGAAAGAACGCGGCATCCGCCTCGCCAGCGCCAGCGGCGTCAATGCCCGGGCGGTGTCGGAGCATGCCATGGCGCTGATCCTGGCCCTCGCCCGCCGCCTTCCCGAGGCCCGCGACAACCAGAAGCGGCATGTATGGCGCGACATGATCGGGGATCTCGCCGCACGCGAGGATGAACTCGGCGGCAAGGTTCTCGCAATCGTCGGCATCGGCGCGATCGGCGGCCGGCTCGCGCGCCTCGCCAAGGCGTTCGACATGCGGGTCGTCGGGATCCGGCGCAACCCCGCCGCCGGCAACGGAGCAGCCGACGCCGTGCTGGGACCGGACCGGTTGCAGGAAGCGCTGCCGGAGGCCGACTTTGTCGCGCTGACCTGTCCCTTGACCAGGGACACCGAGAATTTGATCGATGCCGCCGCCTTCGCGCGGATGAAGCCGTCGGCGTTCCTGGTCAATGCTGCGCGCGGCCGCTGCGTCGACGAGCCGGCCCTGATCGAGGCCTTGCGGGCGGGGCGGATCGCCGGAGCGGCGATCGACGTCGCCGTCGAGGAGCCGCTCCCTGCCGCATCGCCGCTATGGGACATGGCGAACGTCCTGGTGACGCCCCACACCGCCGGAGAGACGCGCCGGTACGAGGACAACGTCCTCGACATCCTGCTCGACAACCTCGAACGCCTGTGGCGGGGCGAGGAGACGCTGAGGAACCAGATTGTGTGATCCGGGCGGGAGGTCGCCATTGACGGAGCACCGCAGCCCCTCACCCTCCCGCTCCTACCGGCGCGGGTCCCTCCCTCTCCCCGCATGCGGGGAGAGGGCTGGGGTGAGGGGCGATCTTCTCCCCTCACAAGCCGACATACCTACCCTTGTCAGCGGCGGGGTTGCGCGGCCCGCCCGCCGCGGGGGGCGTCGGCCCTACGGGCGCGCCTCCAGGACCATGTTGAACGGCGTTGCCGTCGCTTTGCGCACGTGTCGGAAGCCGCCGTCTTGGATGACCGCGGAGAGCGCATCGAAGCCCGCCTGCGCTCCGAGCGCGGCGCCGACAGGCTGGTCGAGCGAGGTGGGTACGCAGACCATTGTCGACGCTGCGTAATAAAGCCGGCCGACCGGGTTGAGATTGTCCTGCAGCCGATCGCCTGCAGCCGGTTCAACGATCATCCAGGTTCCGTCGGGCTTCAGCGTCTCTTTCACATGGCGCGCCGCGCCGAGCGGATCGCCCATGTCGTGCAGGCAGTCGAAGAAGGTGACGAGGTCGAGATCCCGACCGGGGAATTCGCCGGCCAGCGCCACTTCGAAACGGGTGTTCGCGGTTACGCCGTGCTGTTCGGCGTGGCGGCGTGCCTGATCGACCGAGCCGGGGTGGAAGTCGTAGCCGACAAAGGTCGAGTTCGGGAACGCCTTGGCCATGGCCACGGTGGAGAAACCGTGGCCGCAGCCGACATCGGCGACGGTCGCGCCGCGCTTCAGCTTCACCGCCACCCCGTCCAGAGCCGGCAGCCAGGCGGAAACCAGATTGTTGTGATAGCCGGGACGGAAGAAGCGCCCGGCGGCGCAGAACAGGCATTGCGACTGGGCGCCCCATCCGACGCCTTTGCCGGTGCGGAACGCCGGTTCGAGCAGAGCCTGGTTCTCCATCATCGCAGCGGCGAGATCGAAACCGCCCTGCAGAAACACGGGGCTGTCGGGCTCGGCGAGCACCATCGCCTGCTCCGGGGGCAGCGTGAACCGGCCGGTGGCCTGATCATAGGTGAGGTAACCGGAAGCCGCCTGATGGGACAGCCATTCCCGCGCATAGCGTTCGGCAATGTCCGCCCTCGCGGCCAGTTCGGAGGGCGTCATCGGGCCGTTCGCGTACAGCGCCTTGTAGAGGCCCAGCCGGTCGCCGATGCGCACCAGCGGCACGCTCAGCGCGCCGCCGAGGTCGCCCAACATGCGCAGGACAAATTCGTGCAATTTGGTCTCGTCGATCATCGTGTCCTCCTGTCCGTACCTTCGCCACGGTGAGCCGGGCGGTGCGGGGCACTCTGCCGGAGGCGCGTCGCGCGACGATCGCGGGCGAGGCTCTCTATCGTCTCGTCCGTCATGTCGGAGGCGGTGCTGGAAAATTGGCGCGACCGACGCGACAAACCGGATCGACGGATGCGATACGAACGCGACCAACTTCTGCGATCAGGCGGGGATTTGAAATAAGGTCGAGAATGCCCAAACCCGTCGTTCCGGGGCGCTGCGCAGCAGCGAACCCGGAACCTATGAACACAGGCTCTCGCCTGCCTTGCCCGGCTGGTGCTCCTGGATTCCGGGTCCGGCCCAAAGGGCCGTCCCGGAATGACGCGCTCTGTTACGTTTAAGCTGAGCCTCCACCAATCAGGCGGGGGGAGGATGCCGGAGGGATGCATTCCGTGATCGAGCCTGCCAATCCCGGTTCAGCCGATATCCTGCGCGAATTGCAGGAGGCGCTGGAGTTCCGCACTGCCACCAGCGACATCCTGCGCGTGATCAGCCGCTCGGCCTTCGACCTGACGAGCGTTCTGCAGACGGTGGTGACCAATGCGAAGTCGTTGTGCCGTGCCGAAATGGCGGTGCTGTTCCGACGGCAGGACGGCATCTATCGGTTCGCCGTAGGCTACGGCCTGTCGCCCGCCTACGAGGAGCTGGAGCGGCACCTAGTGGTCCGGCCGGGACGGGGAACGCTCGTCGGTCGCGCGGTACAGGAGCGGAAGACCGTGCAAATCGTCGATGTCCGCAGCGACCCCGATTACGGGCGCAAGGACGACGCGCGGGTCGGCGGGTTTCGCTCCATGCTCGGCGTGCCGTTATTGCGCGAAGGCGTGCCGATTGGTGCGCTCGGGTTGGCGCGCGCCCGCGTCGAACCGTTCAGTGAACGCGAGATCGAACTGGTTTCGACCTTTGCCGACCAGGCGGTGATCGCCATCGAGAATGTGCGCCTGTTCGAGGAATTGCAGACGGCGCGTGAGGCCGCCGAGCGCCAGCGCGATCTTGCCGAGAGGGCGCGGGCGGAGGCCGAGGCGGCCAACAAGGCAAAGTCCACCTTTCTCGCCGCAATGAGCCACGAGATCCGCACACCGATGAACGGCGTGCTCGGCATGATGGAGGTATTGGAGCGCTCGCAACTCGACCCGGCGCAGGCGCGCAGCGTCGCGGTGATGCGCGACAGCGCGCATGCCCTGTTGCGCATCATCGACGACGTGCTGGACTTCTCGAAGATCGATGCCGGTCGGATGGACATCGAGGCGCTGCCGTTCAGCCTGAACGAGCTGGTGTCCGGCACCGTGGAAACCATGCTGCCGCAGGCGCGGCATAAGCGACTGGCGCTGTTCGCCGATCCGCCGGGCGGCGGTCCGGACCGGCTGGTCGGCGATCCGACGCGCGTGCGGCAGATCCTGTTCAACCTGGTTGGCAACGCAATCAAATTCACCCTCCGCGGTTATGTGCGCATCAGCGCGGACAGCCGGGTCGAGGAGAGCGGCGCCGTGACGGTGACGCTGAGCGTCAGCGACAGCGGCATCGGCATGGACGCGGCGGAACAGGCGCGGCTGTTTCAGCCGTTCACGCAGGCCGACAGCTCGACGACGCGGCGCTTCGGCGGCACCGGGCTTGGCTTGTCGATCGTGCGGCGACTGGCCCAGCTGATGGGGGGCGACGTCGCGGTGGAGAGCACGCCGGGCGAGGGCAGCCGGTTCACGGTGACGCTGCGCCTTCAAGCCGGGGCGGATTGTGCCGGCCCCGAAATGGCAAGCCCGCAGGCTGCGGCTTTGGCCCCGGCATTGGCGGCGCGGCCCGGGGCGGCACGGCTGCTGGTCGCGGATGACGCGCCGATCAACCTTGAGGTGATGCTGCGCCAGTTGGAGCTGCTGGGGCTGGCGGCCGATGTCGCGGAGGACGGTGCGGCGGCGCTCGCTTTGTGGCGGCAGAGGCGCCATGCGGCGGTATTGCTCGACCTTCACATGCCGGTATTGGACGGGTTCGGGCTGGCCCGGGCGATCCGCGACGAGGAGGGAGGGCGCAACCTGCCGCGAACCGCGCTGATCGCGGTGACCGCCGATGCCCTGAAAGGTGAGGAGGCGCGCTGTCTTGCCGCCGGCATGGACGGGTTTTTGTCAAAGCCGATCTCGGTCGAGGGGCTGGCCCGCGTGCTTGGGAGATGGATGCCCGATCTTGCGCCGGAGAGCGGCGCGACCGCAGAATTGTTCGATCCAGGCGCGTTGCGGAGCATGTTCGACGGCGCGCGGCTGGCGGCGCTGGTGCAGAGCTTTGCCGACAGCGCAGTGCAGGATGTCGCGGCGATGCAGGCAGCGCCGGACCTGGCCCAACTGGCCGCCTCGGCGCACCGGCTGAAGGGCGCGGCGCGCATGGCGGGCGCCGTGCGCCTGGCCGATCAGGTTGCGCGGATCGAGGCGGCGGCCGATGCCGGGGATCTGGCGGCGGCGCGAGGCGCGGCCGAGCGGATAGGCGGGCTGCTGGCCGAGACCGTGCGGGCGATGCGCTCAGTCTTGTGACGGGACGAACATGTAGCCGATGCCGCGCACGCTGCGGATCGCCTCGGGCTTGGCCGGATCGCGCTCCACTTTGCGGCGCAGGCGCATGACGCGGTTGTCGATCGCCCGGTCGAACGGCTCGGCGTCGCGATGGGCGATGGTCTCCAGCAGCCAATCGCGGGTGAGCGGGCGGTTGGGGTTTTCGACAAAGAGGCGGAGCAGGTCGAATTCGCTGGCAGTGAGATTGTCGGCGGTGCCGTCGGCGAGGATCAATATGCGGCGATCGAGATCCAATAGCGCGGTGCCGACCCTGATCTCGGTGAGGCGCGGAGGCGGCGCGGCAGGGCCGGCGCGGCGCAGCAGCGCCTTGACGCGAGCGACCAGTTCGCGGGGATCGAAAGGCTTCAGGATATAATCGTCGGCGCCGGATTCGAGGCCGACGACGCGATCGATCGTGTCGCCGGCAACGGTGAGCATGATGATGCCGATCCGCGCCGAGCGGCTGCGCAGCCAGCGCGCCAGCGCAAAGCCGTCCTCGGGCTCGTCGAGATGCACGTCGAGCAAAGCAAGGTCCGGCATGGCGCGATGGGCGAGGCGCTTCAGTTCGGCGCCGGAGGCGAGCGCGGTGGGCCGCAGGCCGTGCTGCGCCAGGCATTCCGCGATGAGCTGGCGCTGGAAGGCCTCGTCTTCGACCAGGACGATCTTGGCCAGGCTGGTCACGCCGGGTCCGCTTCAGCATCGCCGTTTCGGATCGCGCGCAGCATATACGGGCGAAAGCGGCGAGGGTATGGTTATTGCATGGCCAGCTCACAAATTCGGCAGCGGCCGCTTCTGGCCGGGATCGAGCTGCATGTCGAAGGCTGTGAGCAGCGCCGCGGTTGCGGCGTAATTCCCCATCAGGGCAACGAGATCGACCAGTTTGCGGCGGCCGAATTGCTGCAAAGCCCGGGCAAAGGTCTGCGGCGCGACCTTGCGCGCGCCGAAGATCTCGCGCCCCAGCGCAATGACGATCGCGTCCGCTTCGTCGAGCCCGCAGAGGCTCTCGCGTCGCCTGACGGCGTCGACGACCGCGCGCGGGATCCCCATGGCAAGCGCCTCAGGTTCGTGCGCTGCCCATTCGAACTCACTGCCGCATTCGCGGGCGGTCGTCAGGATGGCCAGTTCGCGGACGCGCCCGCCGAGCCCTGCCTCGTGCCGCAGATAATGGTTGAGCGGCCGGGCATGGCGCGAGAGTTGCGGGCTGTGCAACTGGATGCCGCCGGGACCCCTGAGCCCGCGCAATGTTCCGCCCTTGGGATCGGCCAGCAGGTCGTAGATGCGCCGCCCGGCCTCGTCGAGATCCTCGCGTCTCGGCAACGGCAGCCGGCACCCGGATCGGGGATCGATATCCTCCGGAGGTCCGGCTTTGGCCGGATCCTGCCGGTGATGATCGAGGAACAGCGCAACCAGTTTTTCGCAGCCCTCCTGGTCCGCCGTGTCGAAACGCGCAACGAGCGGGCTGTCGAGGTCGAGGACGCCGAGGACCTCGGCCCCTTCGACCAACGGCACGACCAATTCGGAGCGCGAAACCGGATCGCAGGCGATATGGCCCGGAAAGTCATGGACGTCGGCAACCCGCACGGTCTCGCGGCGGGACGCCGCGGCACCGCATACTCCGTTGCCGATCGGGATCCGCGTGCAGGCCGGCTTGCCCTGGAAAGGCCCCAGCACCAGCTCTGTCCCTTTGCGGAAATAGAAGCCGGCCCAGTTGAGGTCGGGGAGACCGGAATAGATCAGCGCCGCGGCATTGGCGGCGTTGGCGGTCCAGTCGGTTTCGCCTTCGAGCAGCGCCCCGAGCTGGGCGGCGAGAGTGCGATAGAGCTCTTCCTTGGCGATGGGCATCCCGTTCCATCCCTGTCGGTGTCGCATGAACTATCTGGCGGCGTCGAGCAATGAAAGATTGGCCTCGCGCACCGCGGAGACAAACCGGTGATACGGGACGTCGGCGACCGAGACGAAGCCGATATGGCCGTTCTCGCCGTCGTGGAAACGCCCGGTCAGCGGCTCGTCGACATACTGAAACCAATGGCAGCCGACGATGTCGGGATTGGCAAGCGCGGATCTGAGATAGCGGGCATAGGCCGGACCGCGTTGATCCTCGGAGGCAACATTGAAGAGGCCGGGCCAGAAGAGACCTCGATCGGCCGTACCAAACTGAAATTCACCGATGATCGCGGGCTTGCCCAGATTATGAAAACGCGCCCATTCCGCGCCGGAGATGTCCCGCCTGTAAACATTGAAGCTGACCACGTCGCAATAGCGCGCACAGGCCTTGACGGCTTCCGGCGGCCGCGCCTGGAAGCGGCTGCCGAGATAAAGGTGGTTCGGATCGTGGCGGCGTATTGCCGCCGCAACGATGCGGAAATAGGCATCGGCGTAGCGCGTCGTGAACGCGGACAGATCGGCGGTCATCGCGGGCCTTGCCAGGGTGGCAGCGGACAAGCTCAGACCGTCTCGCTGCACCCTATCCCAGGGAGAGACGGCTACGCCCCAGGCCGAGGCGAGCGCCTCGGCGGAGTGGTACTTGGCGACGAGCAAATGCACGAATGCCTGCTTCGCCGGGCTCTCCGCCCCGAGCCGCAACGTATTGACGGCAAGCGCATAGCGCAAACGAGGATCGCTGCTGTGGGCGCTGCCCCACGCCAATTCGTTGTCGACAAAATAGCCGATCAGAAACGGGTCGGCCCGGCGCCTTGACGCCACCGGGGCGATGATCGCGTCGGCGGCGGCGGCGAATTTCGGATCGAACACGTCGGGCATAGGGCTGCGCGCGCCCGGGCCGCCGGCGATATGCCGATAATCGCCCCACAGGTGTATCGGTACGACGTAGGGCATCGCGCCGTTCGCGATCAATTGCGGCTCGCTCCAGTTGCCGATCGTATTGAAGCCCCAGGCCCGCAGGCGCGCAATCGCGGTGCGCCGCCATGCGGCCAGGTAGTCTCGGCCGTATTTGCGCTCGAGATTGGCCGCGTAGAAATCGAAGGTCACGCCGTGCCGGGTTCCGAAATGCCGGGCGAGCGGCTCGTCCTTTCCCGGCAGTGCGGTGAACATGAATTCCCTACCGGCAATTATGGTCGCCCCGACATTCGGGCTAACGACGTCGAGACCCAACGAGAAGAACGCGTGGCCTTCCGGGGTCACCAGCCGCCAGCGGCCATGCGCGCGCTCGGTACGGAAGAAGCCGGTCGCCTTGAAATTCGGCCCTTGCATGATTCCGCCGAAACGGTCGCGCGGCGGCAGCGTTGCCAGCCACTCCCGCAAGAGGCGCTCTTCGCGGCGGCCTTCCTCCTGCATTTCGGCCGCCGAGCTGATCTTTTCGGGCCAGGGCGCACGCGTATACTGACCGAACCGATCGACGATATGCCGGTAGGATCTTTGCGAATCCTGGCTGCGCAGAGTGCCGGGCTCGCCAAACAATAAGACCTGATCTGCATCGAGATAAGGCAGCGCCAGATGAACCATGGTCACCCGCCGGAGATCGACGGTTCCTTTGGCTCCGCCGATCACTCGGGCCGGCCTGCCAAGCCGCGGCACATCCGGTGGCGGCCCTCTGCGCATCCCCATCGCAGCGGGGTTATTGTCGCGCAGCGGCAGAACGAGCACGACGGACTCTTCAGGCTGGAGCCGGGCAATGCCGGAGCGCGCATGCGGCACCCTATCGGAACCGATCCCGTCGACGCGCACGGCCAGGGTGACCGGATCGGGACTGGGATTGCTCACCGGTATCGCCAATTGCCGCATCGCCGACCAATCCGCTCCTTCCTCGCCGATGCGGATCGTCAGCTCAGGCCGCGCCGCCGCTGCGAAGTCGACCCGAAGTCCTTTTCCGAACCAACCGACAGGCGCTGTCTTGATAGTCGAGATCTTGACGTGACTGCCCGAGATCGAAGCCTGATAGCGGGTCTCTCCAAACCCGATGATCGGTGCCGCGCGTTCAGTCTCAGCCGCAGATGCGATCGGGAGCGGGAATATACACAATATCCCTATGAGAAATAGAAATCGTATATTCGTCGATGCGATCATCGTATGGGGGGAGATTGCGACGAAGAGAGTCGAGATCGCCGCTTATGGCGCGCCGGAGGCGGTGGCGCAATGCATGAGGCGCCCAATGCCGGCGCCCGGCGCCGGCGAGATCATCTTTGATGTGCTCGCCTTTCCGATCAACCCAGGCGATCTGGTCGCCTCTTTGCACTGCGCGAATTGGGGGCAGTGCCGGCGCATCAACGGCGGCGACGCGATCCCGCTGCCGGCGGATCTCGCCCCTTGGCTCAGGCGGCGATGCTGCGCATCAAGCCGCCGGTTTGCGACGCCTTGTCATGGCAAGACCAAGAAGCGCCGAACCGAGGAGAACCAAACTGGCCGGCTCCGGCACCGCAGTCAGAAAGCCTCGGATTTCCCCGCTCGGAAAATCCTTGGTATGGATGTTCAGATAGGTTTCACCGTCTTCAATTCCCGCTACCAGAGCTGCTTCAGCCCCTGCGATCGTCCCGCTGGGATTGAAGGAGCTTGTAACAAATGCCGGGTTGTAGGTCCCCGCGTCTAGAAGATCAAAGCTCCTATCGTAGGTTCCAGAGGTCACCCCTAAGGGGAAACCAGGAAACGTAGGAGTTGTCGTGGCAACCAGCACGTTGACGCCGGTCTCAAAGGGAGAAGGCAGGCAGCAATGGATGTGCGCTGCCGTCGTGCCCGACGTTAGGCCGCTGAATGTCACGTCGACGTGCATCGTGTTGGCAGCCGTATCAAGAACGACCGTTGCGCTTCCCGTCCCCGGCGAACCGGTGGGCGGGACCTCAATCGCCTGCGTGAGGTCAGCCACAAACGTGATCGGTATTGCATAGGCGGCTGGTGCCTGCAACATTACGGCTGCAAGCAGAACCAACACCAATGAGACATATCTCATCTCAGCCCTCCCTGATTTTGGTGTGGTCCCCCCTTGTGACGGCCTGATCGAAGCTGAAGGTTAACACTGAGCTGTTTTCTGCGGCGGCGCAACCGAATTAGCGGGCCAAACGGCAATGCACTGAGTTTGCTCAGCATCCGGTACTTGGATTTGCGACGGCCTCGGACCTGGTTCGGGAGCCCCGGCCACGCTCCGCTGCCGCGCCCCCGTTCGTGCTCAAGCCCGCTCGAAATCGGTGCGCTCGCTGACCGGTAGACCCTTCAGATGGCGGCGCAGGCAGTCGAGGCCGAGTTCGACTGCGCCGAGGCGCACCCATTCGCGCCCGCCATAGATGCGCGCGCGGCGCGACGCGCCGCCGTCCGCTGCGGCGATCGCCAGATGGATGCTGCCGCCGAAATCGATGCGGTCGGGGCCGTCGTCGACCTCGATCAAGACCGCGAGGGCATGGCTCGCGCCGGCCTCGCGGCGCGCCGCTTCGGCCACCTGTTCGGCCGCCTCGCGCGTCATCTCGCCGGCAATGAGCCCGCCGTCGAGCCCGAGGGCACGGGCGATCTCGGCCGGATCGCGGGCGACGAGCGCGCGCCGGAAGATTTTTTCGGCGCCGGAGAGGGGGGCGAGGCGGGCGGCGATCTGTCCGCCGGTGAAGGTCTCGACGAGAGCCAGCGAGCCCTCCCGCGCGGCCAGCGCGGCAAGTACGGCGCCCTCCAAACTCTCGTCATCCTCGGCGAGGATGAAATTGCCGAGCCGCCGGCGGATCTCCGCCTCGACGGGGCCGAGCTTGCGGGCGATGTCGTCGGGGTCGGCCCCGCGCACCGTGACCTTGGTCTCGATCTGCGGGTAATGGGCGCGGAAGCCGAGCTTCAGGCTGCCGTCCGGGACCAGCTCCTCGACCCCGGCCAACAACTGGTCGACATGCGATTCACCGAGCCCGTAGGTATGAAAGCGCTTGAGGCGGATCGCGGTCGGCGCGCCGCTCCGGGCCAGCAGCCGCGGGATCACCTGCTCGTCGAGCATGCGGTAAAGCTCACGCGGCACGCCGGGGGTAAAGAAGAACCGCGCCTTGCCGATATCAAGGGCAAAGCCGCAAGCGGTGCCGATCGGATTGTCGAGGATCTCGGCGGTCGTCGGCAGCATCGCCTGCTTTCGGTTGTTGGCGGACATCACGCGGTTGCGGCGAGCAAAGAACCCCTCCATGCGAAGGAGCCAGTCCGCGTTCAGCACCAGTTCGACGCCGGCCGCCTTGGCCGCGATCTCCTGCGACAGATCGTCGACGGTCGGCCCCAGCCCGCCATTGACGATGACCGCATCGGCCCGCTCGCTGGCAAGGAGAAAAGCGGAGAGCAGGGTCTCGCGATCGTCGCCGACGGTCGTCCCCCAGTGCACCGACAGCCCGACATCTTCGAGCTTCTGGCTGATATGGCCGAAATTGGTATTGACGATTTTGCCGGTCAGCACCTCGTCGCCGGTGCAGATGATCTCGATGTGCATGTTTGTTTCCTCGACAGGCTTGCGGCGAGATTTATAGCGGAGTGATCGGGCGGGACAGGTTTACACGGCGCGAACGGGCGCGGCGCGGCGCGCGGGACCGCCCAGCCTTGCGCTCCGCGCCCGGCTGTTGCCGGGAGTGTGCCTCAGGGCGCGCCGCACCGCCTCGCGCAGATCGCGCTGGCGGAACGGTTTTTTGATCAGTGGGTCGTCCCCGGTCCGCCGGTCCGCTCGCGCGGAATCGGCGTAGCCCGTGATGTAGAGGACGCGCTGGCCGGGCGCGGTCTGACGCGCGCGCTTTACCGTCTCGATCCCGTCGATCCCCGGCATGGCGATGTCCATGACCAGGAGATCATAGGTTTCGCCGCGTGCGAGCGTATCGAGCGCCCCCTGCCCATTATCGGCCTCGCTCACGCCATAGCCGATCTGCCGCAGCATCTGGACGGTGATCTCGCGCACTCCGGCATCGTCGTCGACGACGAGAACGCGCCCGCTCTCCGGTTCCGGCGCCTCCGTATCGGCGGGTCCGTCCGCAGCTCCGGACGCCGCGACCGCGCGCGGCAGATAGATCGACACAATCGTGCCTCTGCCCACCTCGCTTTCGATCGCGAGGCTGCCGTTGGACTGCTGCACCACGCCGTAGACCTGGCTGAGACCGAGGCCGCTGCCCTTGCCGACCTCCTTGGTCGTGAAGAACGGCTCGACGGCGGAGCGCAATACCTCCTCGCTCATCCCCGAGCCATTGTCGCGCACCGAGACGCAGATGCAGTCGCCGGTCCCGATCTCGCGCGGGACCGTCTCGGTTCCTGCCGGAATGTTGCGGCTCGCGATCACAAGAGTGCCGCCCAACGGCATCGCATCGCGGGCATTGATGGCGAGATTGAGGATCGCGATCTCGATCTGTGTCGGATCGATCAGGACCGGCCACAATTCCGACATCAGCCGGGTCTCGACCGCCACGGTCGCGCCGATCATGCGGGTCAACAGATCGCGCATCCCGCCGATGACGGCATTGAGGTCGACGCTGCGGGGGCGCAGATGCTGCCGGCGCGAGAAGGCCAACAATTGCTCGGTCAGGCGCGCTCCGTTCTCCGCCGCCCGCTCCGCGGCGCCGGCATATTTGGCGGCGAGCGCGTCGCCGGCGATCCGCGGTCCGAGCAATTCGAGATTGCCGAGGATCGCCGTCAACAGATTGTTGAAGTCGTGCGCGACCCCGCCCGTCAATTGCCCCAGAATCTCCATCTTCTGCGCCTGGCGCAATTGCTCCTGCACCGCTTCCAATTCCGAGATGTCGCGCGCATTGACGACGAACAATGAGCGGCCGTCCCGGCTTTCCGGCACCGGCGCGAACATCGCGTCGAGAGTATGGTTGACGCCGAGGATCGTGCGACGGGCCGTATAGCGCTGGGTCTCGCCGGTGCGGGCGCATTCCTGCAATTTCTGCAGCGGCAGCCCGGCCGCCTCGGCCCCGAGGACGTCTTCGACGCTGCGGCCGATCACCTGGTCGCGCGCAAGACCATAGGCGCGCAGGGTTGCCTGATTGACGTTCTCGTAGACAAAGCGGCCGTCCTCGGTGCCGTGGAACAGGACCAGCCAATCGGGCGAATTGTCGAACACCGCCTGCAACTGGGCGCGGCTGGCGTCGCGCTGGCGCGCCCGCTCCTCGGCGAGCCGTTCCAGATTCCTGTTGAGGTCCTGCAACGCCGCTTCGGTGCGCTTGCGCTCGCTGATGTCCTGGGCGATGCCGACGATGCGGCAGGGCCGGCCCTCGGCATCGACCTCGACGCTGCCCTGCGCCGCGATCCATCGCGCTCCGCCGTCCTCAATGATCCGATACTCGGCGCGGTAGTCGCCGGGCCGCTGCAAGGCCGCGGCAAAGCGCTTCTCGCAAACGTCCCGATCTTCCGGGGCGATCAGGCGCAGCCAGTCTTCGAGGCTGATCTCCGTGACCTGCGGCGGGCGGCAGTGCATCGCGGCGGCCTCCGGCGACCATCGGCCCTGCCGCCGCACGAGATCGATCTCAAAACTCGCGAGCTTTCCCGCGGCCATCGCCAGGCGCAGCCGTTCGGCCGAGAGGCGGGCACCCTCCTCGCCGCGACGGCGGCGAGTGCCGTCGATCGTGATCCCGCGCATGGTGGCCGGCCGGCCGGATGCGTCGGCGACCGTGCGGCCGAGAAAGACGATCCAATGGATGTCCTCGCCCGGCCAGACCGCCCGCATCTCGACGCGCATCGGCCCGATTTGGCGGCGAAATTCCGCCAGCGCGGCGGCAAGCTGCCTGCGGTCCTCCGGATGCGCGACAGCGAGCAGCACCGCATGGAGATCGTCGTCCCGGCCGGGTTCGAGGCCAAGATTGCGGAACATCTGCGCCGACCAGCGCATCCGGCCGGTCGCCAAATCCCATTCCCAGGTGCCGATTTCCCCGGCTTCGAGGGCGAGCCGCAAAAACTGCTCGTCGGCGCGGAGCGCTTCGTCCGGGAGCGGCGCATCGGCAGGCTGTTCCACCCTCACCTCCGTTGGCACCTCCGTTGGCGGGCGGCCGCCCGCACCTCCTCCCCGATCCCTTTCCCCGATGCCGCAATCATCGCACGAGTGCTCAGGACCCGGAAGGGGCTGCGCGGCGCAGATCCCCGGCGCGCTTCACCGCCTCGACGATCTGCGGATAGCTGCCGCAGCGGCACAGATTGCCGCTGAGGTAGTGGCGAATCTCCTCCTCGCTCGGATCAGGATATTCATTGAGAAGTTGCTTGACCATCAACACAAAGCCGGGCGTGCAGAAGCCGCATTGGAACGCGCCGGCTTCGATAAAGGCTTGCTGCACCGGATCGAGCTCGCCCCCGGCGGCGAGATGCTCGATCGTGACGATCTCGCTGTCCGCGGCGAAGGCGGCCGGATACAGGCAGCTCGACACGGCGCGGCCGTCGGCCAGTACGGTGCAGCAGCCGCACAGACCCTGCCCGCAGCTCTCGCGCGCCCCATAGAGCGCAAAGCGCTCGCGCAGCGTTTCGATCAACGTCTCGTCCGGCGCGACCTCGGCCGCGACGGGGCGGCCGTTCAAGGTGAAATGGATGTGCGGCATCTCAGTCCTCTGCCGGCAGCAGAGTCGGTGCCGCGTCACTCCTACCCCGGCCCTCCCCCATCAAGGGGGAGGGAGTAAGTGGTTGAGCCCTCCCCCTTGATGGGGGAGGATTTGGGAGGGGGTGAGCCGCAGCGCCCGTCATCGGCCACCCCTGTCGGCGGCAAGGGCCTGCCAGACCGCTTCGGCCTTCAGCGGCAATTCGTTGAGGCGGACCCCGACCGCATCCTCCACCGCGTTGGCGATCGCCGGCGAGACCGCGTAGGTGCCGCTCTCGCCGACCCCCTTCGCCCCGAACGGCCCGTCCCGCTCGACCGCGTCGACGGTCTCGACCTCGATCCGCCGCGGCAGGTCGCGCAGGCCGGGGATCTTGTAGTCGGCAAGAGACGGGTTGCGGAGCTGCCCGTCCTCGAACACCATCTCCTCCTGCATCGTGAAGCCGAATTGCATGATCGCCGCACCCGAAAGCTGCGTCTCGACGATCTGCGGATTGATCGGCGTCCCGGCATCGGCGACGAGGACGAGCCGCTCGACCGTGACCTGTCCGGTCTCGGTGTCGACCGCGACCTCGGCGCCGGCGGCGGCCGACATCCAATAGGGCGTCGCATCGGGGCTCTGTCCGGTCAGGGGATCGGGCGGGGCGTAGCTCGGCATAAAGCTGCCGCTCCCGATCAGGTTGCCGGCCGCCATGCCGTATTTGCGGCGGAACAATTCGGGGATCGGCAGATTGCTGCCGGGCGGCAGGCCCAGTTCGCCGGCGAGCGCGGCGAGCTTGTCGCGCACCTCAAGGGCGGCCCGGCGCACCGCTTGTCCCATGTGATAGGTCGAGCGCGAGCCGAGGGTGCCCATGTCGTAGGGCGTCGCCTCAGTATCGGGATGGGCGACCCGGATCCTCTCGGCCGGAATGTCGAGCACCTCGCCGGCGATCTGCGCGAGCGCGGTGTCCGAGCCCTGTCCCATGTCGACGGTGCTGCAATACAGCGTGGCGCTGCCGTCGGCGGCGAGAGCGACGATCGCGACCGACGTGGTCGGCGCGATGCTGGCCTTGAAGCCGATCGCGACGCCGCGGCCGCGCCGCCGCAGCGGCGTGCCGCGGTCGAACGGCCGCTCCCATTCGATGTGCGTTGCAAGACGTTCCAATACCTGATGCAGGGCCGCATCGCGCATCTTCGTCCCGGTTGCCTGCGGTCGGCCCTCGCGCAACAGATTGCGGCGGCGGAATTCGACCGGATCGAGGCCGAGCGCGCGGGCGATCAGGTCGGTGTGGCTCTCATAGGCCCACACCAGTTGCGGCACGCCAAAGCCGCGCAGCGCCCCGGCCGGCGGGCGGTTGGTGTAGATCTCGCAGGACTCGATTGCGACGTTGGCGATATCATAGGGACCGGCCGCGGTAAACCCCGATTTCTGCGCGACCCGCGGGCCGATGTCAGCATAGGCGCCGCCGTTCCAATAGACCCGGCACTGCCGCCCCGTGATCTTCCCGTCCCGGTCGACCGCGCTCTTGATGTGAACGGTCGTGGCGTGCCGGCTGATCGTGAAAAACTGCTCGTCCATGGTCAGCGCGATCCGGACCGGCCGCCCGGCGAGGAGCGCCAGCGCGGCCGCCAGCGCTTCCAGTTTGACATAGACCTTGGCGCCGAAGCCGCCGCCGAGATAGGCGGTTCTGACCCGTACGCGGTTCTCCGGCCACCCCAAGAGCCGCGCGATCTCGCTGCGCACAAAAGACGGGCTCTGCGAGGAGGTGTGGATCGTGATCCCGGACCCGCTCGCCTCGGCAATCGAGACATGCGGTTCCAATGGGGTGTGCATGACCTGCTGGCTGCGGAATGTGTGCTCGAACACCCGCTCGGCCGCAGCAAAGGCGCCTTCCGGATCGCCGCGCCGCAGGTGGAAGTCGAGCGCGACATTGGTGGCGCGCCGGCCGGCCAGATGCTGCAGATCGGGAAAGGCGCCGGCCGGCTTCAGCGCGTCGTGGACATGGACCGCCGAACGCGCCGCCTCGACCTCGTCATAGACGGCCGGCAATTCGCCGTATTCGACGGCGATCGCGCGGCAGCCCTCTTCGGCCGTCTTCGCCTCCTCGGCGAGCACGACGGCGACCGGCTCGCCGACATGCCGCACCTTGCCCTCGGCGAGGATCGGCTGATCGTGAAAGGCCGGGCCGTAATAGGGGTCGGGAATGACGGTGCGGATGTCGTCGATCGTGACGACGCTGTGGACGCCGGCGACCGCCCGCGCCGCCTTTACGTCAAGCGCGCGGATCTCGGCATGCGGCACGGCGCTCCTGAAGATCCTGCCGTGGAGCATGCCGGGCAGATGCAGATTGTGGACATATTCGGCGGCGCCGGTGACCTTGGCGCGCGCTTCGAGGCGCGGCAACGAGCGCCCGACCTGACGCACCCCGCTCACCCGGCCGCTCCCGCCGCCTGCGCCAGCGCGCGCCGCATCGCGACTCGCAGCAATTGCCGCTTGTACAGGGCGGAGCCGCGGTCGTCGCCGACCGGCTCGACCTCCCGGGCCGCGACTTCGCCGGCTTCGCGCCACAAGGACTCGCCGACTGCGCCGCCGCGCAACAGGGCCTCGGTTTCTCTGAGCCGCACCGGTCTGTCGGTCACAGCGCCGACCGCGACCCGCGCTTCGCGAATGGCCGCGCCTTCGAGGCCAAGCGACACCGCGACGCCGAGCGCCGGCCAGTCGTCGGCCGCGCGCGTCGTGCATTTCTGATAGGCGGCGCGGCGCGCGCCCTGCGGCGGGATCGCGATCTCGGTGATCAATTCGTCATTGCCGAGCACGGTCTCGAAATAGCCGGATACGAGGTCTTCGGCCGCGATCGTTCGGCTGCCCCCAGGCCCCGTCGCGGTGAGATGGGCGCCGAGGACGATCAAAACCGGCGGCAGATCCATGTGCGGGTCGCCATGGGCGAGATTGCCGCCGATCGTCGCGACATTGCGCACGCGGATATTCGAATGGACGCGCAAGGTCTCGACGACGACCGGCGCCCTCTGCCAGACCGCGGGCGCGCGCTCGATGTCGCGCAGCCGCGCCATCGCGCCCAGGACGAGCCCGCCCTCCGCGCTCGCCCGGATGCCGCTCATCCCGTCTCCGATGCGGCGCAGGCTAACGAGCCGGCGCGGCCGAAAAAAGCCCGATTTGAGCATCAACATCAAGGCCGTGCCGCCGGCGATCGCGCGCACCCCGGGATCCTCGGGATCAAGCAGGGCCAGCGCCGCGGGCAACGAGTCCGGCTCGACCAGTTCGAACGACATCCCCTTCTTCCCTGCCGCTATGGATTACGACGCTATTCGCTTTCGGCCCGGCGGACAACGCCGCGTCTGCCCGGCCCGGCTTGACGCCCGCCGCGGTCGGGCGACACAATCGCCCGCACATCCCCCTCGACAGGAGCCTCGAATGGCCGAGATCCGCATCATTGCGAGCGGTTTGCGATTTCCCGAAGGGCCGGTGGCAATGGCCGACGGCTCGGTCGTGCTCGGCGAGATCGCCGGCGGCGCGGTGACGCGGATCGCTCCGGATGGCCGCAAGAGCGTGCTCGCGCAGGCCGGCGGCGGACCCAACGGGCTGGCGCTGGGCCCCGACGGCGCGCTCTATCTATGCAACAACGGCGGCAACGAATACGCCCAGGGCGGGTTTCTGTCGACCGGACCGTCAAAGGATTACAAGGGCGGCTCGATCCAGCGCATCGACACGAGGACCGGGGAGACGAGAACGCTCTATACCCATTGCGGGCCGCATCGCCTGTCGGCGCCGAACGACATCGTCTTCGACCGCGAAGGCGGGTTCTACTTCACCGACCTTGGCAAAAGGCGGGCGCGCGACCGCGACCACGGCGGGCTCTATTACGCGCGGCCCGACGGCGCGAAGATCGAGGAACTGGTGTATCCGATGCTGAGCCCGAACGGGGTCGGATTGTCGCCCGACGAAAAGGTGCTCTATGTCGCCGACACCGAGACCTCGCGCCTGTTCGCCTACGACATCCTGTCTCCCGGCGTCGTGAAGCAGGAGCCGTTCCCGGCCCCCTATGGCGGCCGGCTCGTCTGCGGCTTGCCGGGGTTCCAGCGCTTCGACAGCCTTGCCGTCGACGCCGACGGCAACATCTGCGTCGCCACTTTGATCAGCGGCCACATCACCGTGATCGCCCCCGACGGCCGCCTCGTCCGCCAAGTCAAGATGCCGGACGTTTATCCGACCAACATCTGCTTTGGCGGACCCGGTTTGAAGACCGCCTACATCACTCTGTCGGGGAAGGGCGAACTGGCGGCGATGGAGTGGCCCGAAGCCGGGCTGCGCCTCAATTTCGCAGCGTGAGGGGGCCATGAAAGTCGCCATTTTCCTGACCTGCCAATACCCGCCGGGCAGCGATATGGTCGCCGCGCTCGAAGCCCAGTACGTGATGGCGCGCTTTGCCCGCGATCAGGGCTGGGATGCGGTCGGCACCGGCCAGCATTATCTGAGCGAAGGCTTCAGCCAGCCGCAATTGGTCCCGTTCCTGGCGCGGCTCGCCGCCGAGGCCGGGCACATGACCGGCATCGCCGGGATCCTGCTTGCCGCCCTGCACAACCCGGTCGAGCTGGCCGAATGCGTAGCCTCGCTCGATATGATCTGGCGCGGCAATTTCGTGTTCGGCATCGGCCTCGGCTACCGTGACGTCGAGTTCGACGCCTTCGGTGTGCCGAAGGGGCAGCGCGCGCGCCGCTATGAGCAATGCGTCGAGACCGTCAAGCGGCTGTGGAGCGGCGAGCCGGTTAGCTTCGAGAACGAAGCGTGCAAGCTCGACAATGTCACGATGACCGCGCGCCCGGTGCAGCACCCGCACCCGCCGATCTGGGTCGCCGCCAACAGCGACGCCGCGGTCAGGCGGGCGGCGCGGCTCGGCGACACCTGGTTCATCAACCCGCATGCGACAAGGGAGACGATCGCCCGCCAGATGGCGCTCTACCGCGCCGAGCGCGAGCGTCTTAAGAAGCCCTTTCCGCAGGTGCTGCCGATGGCGCGCGAGATCTTCTGCGCCAAGGATACGGCGACCGCGCTCGAACTGGCCGGCCCCTACCTCGCCGAGAAATATCGCGCCTATGCCGCCTGGGGGCAGGATGCGGTCCTGCCCGGCAACGAATCGTTCCACCAGTCACTGGACGCCTTGCAGCGCGACCGCTTTATCCTCGGCAGCCCCGAGGAATGCTGGGAGCAACTGCGCCCGTGCTGGGAAGAGGTCGGCGCCAATTTCCTCGTGTTCCGCACGCATTGGAGCGGCATGCCGTTGGGCCATGCATTGTCCAGCATGCGCCTCATTGGCGAGGAATTATTGCCGGAACTGCACCGGATCAGGAGCCCCTCACCCCAGCCCTCTCCCCGCGAGCGGGGAGAGGGAGGGACCCGCGCAGCGGGGGAGTGAGGGGCAGCCGGCCCTGTAGCCAATCCGCCGAAGTCAATAAAACACCAGCGTGCGCACCTCGATGCTTTCGCGCGGCGGCGCGTCGGGCGGGGTCTGCGGATCGTCGAACGCGCCGTGCGCCGAGAAGCGCTGCGGCCCTTTGAGCGCCGAATCAAAGCAGCGGATCAATACCGCCTCGTCGGATTGCATCCGCGGGAAGTAATACCAGCGCTGCCCGGGGTCATAGGTGATTGAATAGATCTCGCCGGTGCGGTCCGGGTATTTGAGATCGGTCGCCACCAGATTGGCGTCGGCGAGGGTCTGCGCGTCGCACAAGGCGAGCGGAGAATCGAGGAGCGGCCCGCGGATCGGCCGCCACAGATTGATGATCGCAAAGCGGCGCTGCAACAGGCCCTCGGCCTCTTCACCCATCAGGCCGCGGACGCGCTGCGGCGCCGATTTCGCCGTGTAGTCGTTGTGGACGCGTTTGGCCGGCGATTTGACGCCGCTGCCTGCGACCGCCGCCAGGGCGGCGTTGCGGGTGATGTGGTCAAAGGCGACGACGCGGGCGGCGCCAGCGGCTTCCCGGACGACACGCTCGCATTCGGGATAATAGACGGAGGCGATTTCCGCCTCGTCATAGAAATTCCCGACCGCGCTGCTGTGGCGCAATAACACGAACCCTTCGCGGTCGAGCGACAACTCGCCGGCCCGGCGCGCGTCGTGGACCGGCACGCGGTGCTCTTCGCCGCGACCGTAGCGCGCTGGAACCCCGGGCGGCGGCTCGTAATTATAGGCGACCGGCTTCTCCGCCATCGGCGCGAGAAAGTTGAGGGGGGCGACGATCTCCGCCGCGGTCGAGCCGTCCATGGGGCCTCCGCCTGTCGAGTGCGGGCGCCGGCGCCCGCCGGCAAAACTTAGGGCGCCGCGGCACCGGCGTCAAACCGGGCTTCCGCACCCCTTTCCCGCGCGCAACAGGCCCGCGTTACCCATTGGTCGAGTTGATCTTAATCCTGCTTCTTGACGGGAAAGTTCGGTCAACGCATTCTCGTAATATGAGAGGAAAAACCTCTCTATCTTATCTCGACTTTGGCCATTTCATAGCGTAACCCTTTGAAAAGACTGAAAACGGACTGAATTTCAGCCAAAGGACTAAACAATTGGTTTCATTAGCTGAATCCCTCAAATGGCCAAAGTCGAGCTTATCAGGGAGGAACTTAAGATGACGCAACGGCCGCGCGCGGCCTTGATAGGTATTGCGCTTGCATTAATGCTCGTCCCTTTGGCCGCCAAAACGGCATCTGCAAAGCAACCGGATATCGACGCGGCCGCTGCCGCCAAAACTAAGGCCGGTCAGGCGGCGCTTAGCCATCCCGCACCCGACCCTCCGGGCCCGAAGGCCCGCGGCACCTTTATCACCTTCGATGTCCCGGGCGCCGTCACCAGCACTAATCCTGCGAGCATCAACGTGGCTGGCGACATCACGGGAACCTATACCGACGCGAATGGCCTGATCCATGGCTTCTTGCGCGCCAGAAACGGCGCTTTCACGACGTTTGACGTGCCGGGCGGGACCTCCACTTTCCCGGATAGCATCAACCCCGCCCAAGCAGTCGCGGGATCCTTCTTTTACCTGGACGACCCGAACTCCGCGAGCCACGGCTTCCTGCGGATCGGCAACGGCACTCTCACCCTCTTTGATGTGCCGGGCGGCGAGACCGCCATTCTCCGGACCGCCATCAACCCCGAGCAAGCGACCACTGGATCTTTCTTTTACCTGAACGACCCGAACGCCATACTGCACGGTTTCCTGCGGACCAGAGACGGCAACATAACAACCTTCGATGCCCCGGATGCCGGCACAACGGGTTTGAGTTTTCCGCAAGGCACTGCGGCCGTCGACATCAGCCCCGATGGGGTGATCCTGGGAATCTATACCGACGCGAACTTCGACAATCACGGCTTTCTGCGGGCCAGAAACGGCAGCTTTTCCAGCTTTGATTCCCCGGGGCAGATCGCTGCCTTCGCCCCGTTCTCCTTCGGAACCAACTTGTCCATGAACCCGGCGGGGGTGATCGCGGGAACCTATTTTCAACCTATTGCCGGGAACCCCTTCGGGGGCAATTTCCGGGTCTTTGTGCGGGCCGCGGACGGCACCTTCACGACCTTCGATGCCGCGACCTACCCGCCCTGCTGCATCTGGTCCTTCCCCTCCGGCATCACCCCGTCGGGAACGATCATCGGATCCTTCAACGACGGCTTTACCGTTAACCATGGTTTCCTGCGGACGAGCGACGGCACCGTGACCACCTTTGATGTTCCGGGCGCCGGCAACGGCTTTGACCAGGGCACCGCACCCCTAGGCATTACCCCGGCGGGGGTGATCATGGGGGTCTATATGGACGCCAACGGCGTCAGTCACGGCTTCCTGTTCCTGCCTCAGTCCTGAGCCGAGATCGCGCCCGCATACCCTGTGCCGCGAGCCGGCGCGGATCGGCGGGCAGGCGGCACAGTCTGGAAAGTCGCGGCCGATCGCGCGATGATCGCCCGAATTGACCCCGAATTGACCAGGAGGGCGGCAATGGCGGGCGAAGAGGAAAGGCGGGTCGCGATCGCCGGGTTCGGCGCGATCGGCCGGGTGGTCGGGCGGCATCTCGACCGCGGCCTTCCCGGCCTGCGCCTCGCCGCCGTC
>DATFCQ010000103.1:0-39524 GCA_035252905.1 Allostellaceae bacterium
CGACCGCGCCGCCGACCTCTACGAAAGCCATCGGACGGAGCTGATGGCATTGCTCATTCGCGAAGCCGGCCGCACGATCCCCGACGCGCTCGCCGAGGTTCGCGAGGGGGTCGACTACCTGCGCTATTATGCGCAGCGCGGGCGCGCCGATTTCGCCCGCCCCGAGGGCATGCCCGGGCCGACCGGCGAACGCGACGAAGTGGCCCTGCACGGGCGCGGCGTCTTTGCCTGCATCGCTCCGTGGAATTTTCCGCTGGCGATCTTCACCGGCCAAATCGCGGCGGCGCTCGCTGCCGGCAACGCGGTCATCGCCAAGCCCGCCGAGGAAACCCCGCTCGTCTCCGCCGCCGCGATCCGCCTGTTGCACGAGGCCGGGATCCCGGTCGACGTTCTCCACTTGCTGCCCGGCACCGGCGAAGCCGTCGGCGCCCCGCTCGTCGCCGATCCGCGGATCGCCGGCGTCGCCTTTACCGGCTCGACCGAGACGGCGCGCCAGATCAATCTCGCCTTGGCGCGCCGCTCCGGCCCGATCGTGCCGTTGATCGCCGAGACCGGCGGTCAGAATGCGATGATTGTCGATTCTTCGGCGCTCGTGGAGCAAGTCGTCGCCGATGTCCTGACCTCGGCGTTCGACAGCGCCGGCCAGCGCTGCTCGTCCTTGCGCCTGCTCTGTGTCCAGGAGGACATCGCGCCGCGGCTCTTATCGATGCTAAGCGGAGCCATGAGCGAACTTGCGATCGGCGATCCTGGATTGATCGCGAGCGATGTCGGCCCGGTGATCAGCGCGGCGGCGCGCGCGGCGCTTGAACGTCACGCCGCGCGGATGGACAGCGAGGCCCGGCTCCTGCATCAGTGCCTGCTGCCGCCCGGTACCGAGCACGGCACCTTTTTTGCGCCGCGCGCCTTTGAGATCGACGGCGCGCATCGCCTCCGGCACGAGGTGTTCGGCCCGATCCTGCACGTCGTGCGGTGGCGCGCGAGCAGGCTCGACCGGGCGTTGGACGAGATCGCGGCGACCGGATACGGCCTCACCCTCGGCATTCACAGCCGGATCGACGACACCGTGCGTCATATCCTGGCGCGGCTCAAAACCGGCAATGCCTACGTCAACCGCAATATGATCGGAGCCGTGGTCGGGGTGCAGCCGTTCGGCGGCGAGGGTCTGTCCGGTACCGGGCCCAAGGCCGGCGGGCCCCGCTATCTCCATCGATTCGCGGTCGAGCGCACGCTCTCCGTCGACATCACCGCCAGCGGCGGCAATGCCGCCCTGCTGTCGTTGCAGGACGAGGCGTGAGAGCGGCGGAATGCGCTCCCCCCGGCTTTCCCCACGGAATAAGTCCGTAGGCTGAAGGCCCACGGGGCTAAAGGCTTTTCCGCCTACGGTTCTGCTGTGCGGTGTAGGGCGGAATAGCGCAGCGTACTCCACCGCCATCGTCGCCAATCTCTGCTCGGACAGGCCCGGAAGCAGACGGGAGCGCCCACGCCCGATTTCACCGGAAGTCGAACATGAGAATCCGGAGCATGTTGGGTCGAGGGTAACGCAGAGGTAGTACGCTCGGTTCCCCCAGCGCCCGGGCAATTCCGCCGAAGGCACCGTTCGGCTCGCCTCTGTTGCGAGAAAGTCGCAGTTATACCTGCATAAATCCCGCGCCTTACAGTCAAACCGTTGCGCAAATGCCGCAGTCCGCTGGTTTTCCGCGCGGTTATCGCGTTTCCGGCAAAAACCAATTGATATCGATCAGCCTGATGACAAATATCGCTGAACGGTGGCGGGACGACCATCGTCACACGCGTATTTGCGGCCGGAGGTAAGGGATGAAAAATCGCTATCTGTTAGGCGCAGGCGTTGCGCTCGCCATGGCGCTCGGTAGCGCCCAGGCGTCGGCGCAGTTTCTCCTGCTGCCGCCGGGACCAAAAGTCTTTTATTTTGGTGGCGAGGGTGGGTGGACCAATCTCGAAGACCAACGCGATCGGGCCGGTCCGTTCAGCGCCAAGGAAACTTTCGACGACGGCTACAACGTCGGCGCCCGCGCCGGTTTGCAGTGGGGACCGTGGCGGTTGGAGGAAGAATACAACTATCGCCGCAATGACCTCCACAGCTTTGGTCCGTTCGGCACGGGCGTGCTCCGCGGCAGCCGCGTGTCGCATTCGGCCATGACGAACCTGATTTATGACTTTACGTTTGGCTGGCCGGTCACGCCGCATATCGGCGGCGGCATCGGCGCGATCGATGTGGTCGACAGCCTGACGCTGCGGCCGACATTGATTGGGCCGCCGATTCTGCCGCGGCCGACCATCACCGGCGGCTCGCTGTTGCATGGCAGCGACTGGGAGTTCGGCTACCAGGCGATCGCCGGCATCGAATACAACATCAACCCGAATGTCGCTCTCGATCTCGACTACCGCTATCTGGCAACCGCCTCGGATGCGACGATCCAGAACAAGGGCATCCTGCCGGTCGGCCGATACAAGACCGGGTACAGCACGCATAATTTCGTGGCCAGCCTGATCGTACGCTTTGGCCCGCCGCCGCCGCCGCCGCCCACCCCCGTTCCGCCGGCGCCTCCGGCGCCGCCGCCGCCAGTCCGGCAGGTCTATCTGGTGTTCTTCGATTGGGATCGCTACAACATTACGCCGGAAGGTTATGCCGTCATTCGGCAGGCATCTGAGCACTGGCACTCCGGCGCCCCGGTGCAGATCGAGGTCACCGGCTATACCGACCTCTCGGGTTCAGCCGGGTACAACAAGCGTCTGTCCTTGCGGCGGGCCAATGCCGTGGCCACCGCTCTCGAGCGGCTGGGCGTAGCGCGCAACGACATGGTCATCCGCGGCCTCGGCGAACAGAACCCGCGCGTTCCGACGGCCCAGGGCGTACGCGAACCGCAGAACCGGCGCGTCGAGATCGTCTTCCCGTAAACGATCTCGCCCTATCTCCGGGGATCGCAGTGGTCCCCGGCATCGCCTCAACCGCCGCGGCGAGCCGCGGCGGTTCTTTTTGGCAAAGCGCCAGGCCCGACAAGCCTGCCGATACGGCGAGGATTTGCCGCTGCCGTTTTTTGCCTCGACGCTGCGTCGACTCTTGCGCTTGAAGAGAAAGGGTATCGGCTTTATCATCCATTTTCGGCTGGGTTACAACATGGGATAGTTGCCGCACCATCGCGGGAATAATACGGCCTCTTTGGTCATGGTTGCCTCCCGGCCGCAGGGTCCGCCTGGGTAGAAGAGCGTCCACCGAAGTCTTGGCCAAACCCAAACTGCTACAGAGGATCTCAATGAAGCATCTCTTGAATGGGCTTGCAGTCGTCGCCGTTCTGGCGATCGCCGCGCCAGGCTGGGCGCAGACCAGCCCGACCCCGGCGAACCCGCCGGCGCCGAGCGCTCCCGCGGCGGCCGCACCCGCGCCTGCGGAGACCGCACCGCCTGCGGAGACGACGCCGCCGCCCTCCGCCGCAGCGCCGTCCTCCACGGAACCCGGGATGGAGCAGCATGCGCACAAGAAATCGATGAAGCATCATGCTGCCCGTCACGGTCACCACCATGCAAGCCGGGCTCACCATCATCACGCGATGTCCCACGGGACGATGTCTCACGGGATGGCGATGCACCATATGCGTCACGAGCGCGGCGCCAGCAGCGACAGCATGGCCAATCAGCTGAACCGGCAAGAGCTGTCGCGCATCCAGGGCGGCTCGGCACCCGCCGGCGCCCCGCCGTCGGAAATGGGGATGCCCTCGCAGGGAATGCCCTCACAGGGGATGATGCCCCGGCAGGAGTGAGGCAGATCACGCCTTTGACATTGGCAAGGGGGGCATTTGCCCCCCTTGCTTTTTCACTCTACCAATCGCGATACGACAGGACTGTTTGGCCGGCCCCTCAGGGGAGGATATTGCCCTGCGATCCTCTCCCCGCCCGACCGATTCGGGTCCGGTCGGACTTGTCGGACGAGACCGCTCAGCCGTTCGCTACGGGTTTGCGCTTCTTCGCGAAGCGTTCCATCTCGTCGAGCAGATCGTGCAAGGCCTGGTCGGCGATATAGGCCATTTTGGCAAAGGCGCGTAAAAAGCTGTCAGTGCGCGGCAGTTGGAAGAGGGTCTCGTCGCCGTCCTCGGTATTGGCCGCGCTGACCAGAACGACGTTATCAAACGGCTGAATGATCAATTCGCCGAGGGGTTTGCCCCCGCCGGTTACATATTCGACGACCCGGCAGCGCTTGGTGCTGCCCGGCTCCTGCACGATCGTCATCCGGTAGGCCGCCCGGCTCGTCGCCGCTTCGATCAGCGCACGCGCGAACGGGCGCAAAAAGGTCTCGTCAAAGCCGAGGATCGCCACTGGCCGGTCGTCGCTGACCGAGGAGCGGATTTCGAGCGTGGCCCACAGCGTCGCACGGCCCTGAAAATAATCGGCGGAGGCCAGATCGAGATTGATCGAGTCGATCGGCATTGCCGGCGAAATCGAACGTGCCGATAGAAAGGCGAAGCACGCCGGTTCCCGCTTGAGGGAGATGTTGGTCGTCGCTTCGAGGTTCCGGTCGGTCAGAGCAGGAGTGTCGGTCATGGCGGAAACCTATCTCCGGAAAGCGGTGCTTCAGTGGCCGGGCGTTGCGCCGAGGACGTCCGAACCGGCAAAGTGCCTTCCCCGTAACAACAGATAAACAGGTTGTAACAACTTGTCAAAGTGCTTCCCTGTCGCACTCCAGAGCTGCGGCTATCGGCCGCGCGCATCGGGCGTATTTCTTGCTTAAGGTTAAAACCCGGACAAAAGCGAGCGGGCGCGGCATCCTCACGATGGAAGTGGCCGGGTTCGGCGACAAGAAACGATTTTGCAGGGCCGCTAATCGGCGGAAGCGCGTTCGATCGCTTCCTCGGCGGCGAGCCATTCGCTTTCCGCCTCGGCGAGCAGCCGGGCCAATTCGGCCCGCTGCTTCAAGGCCTCCGACAGCGCCGCTCCGTCGCCGCCGAACCCGCCGGGTTTGGCGAGCGCGCGGTCGAGCGCCTTTTGCTCGCGCAGGAGCCGGGCGATCCTTTCCTCGGCATGCCGCACCTTTTGCCGCAATGGTTCGAGATCGCGTCGGCGCAATGCCGCCAGGCGGCGCTGCGCGCGGCGGCTCTCCGGATCCTCCGGCCGTCGGACCGGCTCCGGCTCGGAGATTTCGAGCGCGCGCCGATAATCCGACAGATCGCCCTCGAAGGGGCGCACGGTCCCCCCGGCGACGAGCCAAAGCCGTTCGGCGACCAATTCGACCAGATGCCAGTCATGGGTCACCAGGACCACCGCGCCGGGAAAGGCGTTGAGGGCGGCGACGAGGGCCTCGCGGGTCTCGATGTCGAGGTGATTGGTCGGCTCGTCGAGGATCAGCAAGGCCGGCGCGTGATGGGTCGCGAGGGCCAAAGCGAGCCGCGCGCGCTCGCCCCCTGACAATTCCGCGACCGGCACAAAGGCCTTGTCCTGGCCAAAACCGAACCCGCCGAGCCGCGTCCGCACCGCTTCGGCAGTGGCCTCGGGGAGCAGCGCCTGCAGGTGATCGAAGGGTGCGGCCTGCGGACGCATCTCCTCGATCTGATGCTGCGCGAAAAAACCGCAGGCGAATTTCGGCGAGCGCGTCACCCGGCCCGAGAGCGGCGCGAGGCGGCCGGAAAACAGCCGGGCGAGCGTCGTCTTGCCGTTGCCGTTGGCGCCGAGCAGGGCCACCCGGTCATCGGGATCGAGCCGCAGATCGAGCCGCGACAGGACCGGCTTTCCCGCCTCATATCCGACGCTGACCCGTTCGAACGTGACGAGCGGCGGCGCGAGAGGGGGCGGCGGCGGAAAGACGAGGCGCGGCGGCGGCTCGTCGGCGACGAGCACGACCGGTTCAAGCCGGGCGAGCGCCTTGAGGCGGCTCTGCGCCTGGCGCGCCTTGCTCGCCTTGGCGCGAAAGCGGTCGATAAAGCTCTGTAATTTTTCGCGCTGCTGCGCCTGCTGGCGGGCCAGGATGTCCTGCCGCTGCGCCGCTTCCCGCCGCGCCCGCAGAAAGGCGTTGAAATCGCCGGCATAGGCGGTGAGCTTGCCGCGGTCGAGATGCAAGGTCATGGTGGTCACTGCGTTCAGCAGGCCGCGATCGTGGCTGACCAGGATCAGCGTGTGCCGATACCGGGCCAGAAAGCGCTCGAGCCACAGCGCGGCTTCGAGATCGAGGTGATTGGTCGGCTCGTCGAGCAACAACAGATCGGGCTCGGCAAAGAGGATCGCCGCCAGGGCCGCGCGCATGCGCCAGCCGCCCGACAGATCGCCGAGCGGCCGGTGCTGCATCGCCTCGTCGAGCCCGAGGCCGGCGAGGATGCGGGCGGCCCGGGCGGGCGCCGCATAGGCTTCGCTGTCGTCGAGGCGCGTGCTTTCATGTCCGGCGGCGAGCACGGCCTCATGCGCGCTGAGCGCGCCGCCCGGCGCCTCCTGGGCGAGAAAGCCGATGCGCGCGCCGCGCATCAGCCGGATCGTCCCGCCGTCCGGCTGGCGGGCGCCGCGGATCAGATCGAGAAGGGTCGACTTGCCGGTCCCGTTGCGGCCGACCAGACCGACCCGGCTTCTGGACGCGATCTGCGCGCTTGCGCCATTCAACAAGGTGCGCCCGCCGAGGCGGTAGACGACGCCGGAGAGAGTCAGCATCAAAGCCTCTTAGCATGAGCGGAGGGGGTTGGGCGATGCACCCCTGTGTTGCAATTGTGCCGGCCCTGCGCGAGCCTCGCGGCAGTTTCGCGCCGCAAGAGAGGAGGAGCCATGACCCCGCGACCGCCCGCCGAGATCGGCATGAGCCTTGACGAAGTCGACACCCCGGCCCTGGTCATTGACCTCGACGCCTTCGAGGCCAATCTGCGCCGCCTGCCGCAGGAGGTCGCCGGCCGCCCGGTGCGGCTGCGCCCACATGCCAAGACCCATAAATGCCCGGTCATCGCGTTGCAGCAGATCGCGCTCGGCGCCGTCGGCGTCTGCGTCCAGAAGGTCGGCGAGGCCGAGGCGATGGTGCAGGGCGGGGTCAAGAACGTGCTTGTCACCAACGAGATCGTCGGGCGCGGGAAACTCCGGCGCCTCGCCGCCCTGGCGCAGCTCGCCGAAATCGGGGTGTGCGCCGACGATCCCGGTCAAATCCGGGCGCTTGAGGAGGCGGCAGGCGAGGCCGAAGTCACGCTCCCCGTCTATGTCGAGGTCAATATGGGCGGCAACCGCTGCGGTGTCGAGCCGGGGGAGCCGGCCCTGGCGCTCGCCCGCGCGATCGCCGCGATGCCGCATCTCGCCTTTGCCGGTTTGCAGGCCTATCACGGCTCGGCGCAGCATTTGCGGGGTTGGGACGAGCGGCGGCGAGCGATCGAGCAGGCAGCCCATAAGGCGGCGGCGACGCGCGAGCTGATCGAAGCGAACGGCCTCTCCTGCCCGGTCGTGACCGGAGCCGGCACCGGCAGCTTCGAGTTCGAGGCGGCGAGCGGCGTCTACACCGAACTGCAATGCGGCTCTTATATCTTTATGGACGCCGATTACGGACGCAACCGCGACCGCGACGGCGCCCCCGTCGGCACCTTCCGGCCGAGCCTTTTCGTCTGGGCGACAGTGATGAGCCGCCCGACCGAAGAGCGCGCCGTCCTCGACGCCGGACTGAAGGCGCTCGCCTTCGATTCGGGACCGCCCCTCGTCTGGGATGAACCCGCCGTTACCTATGAGCGCGCCTCGGACGAGCACGGCCGGCTCGCCGTCGCCGCGGCGACCAACCGCCTGCGGATCGGCGACAAGGTCCGGCTCGTCCCCGGCCATTGCGACCCGACCGTCAACCTCTATGACTGGTATGTCTGCATCCGCGGCAACCGCGTCGCCGGCCTGTGGCCGATCACCGCGCGCGGCGCCATCACCTGAGAGGGCGCGCGCAACCTTGCTTCTGCGCAAGCGCAGGCCTATCAGAGTGCGCATGGACTACCGCAACCGGATTGCGATCGATCCCGAAATTCGGTTTGGTAAGCCGTGTGTGCGCGGAACGCGGATCACTGTCGGCGACGTCCTCTCCTATCTCGCCTCCGGCATGACCGAGGAGCAGATCCTCGCCGACTTTCCGCAGCTCACCGGCGCCGACATCCGCGCCTGCCTCGCCTTTGCCGCCGAGCGCGAGCGCCGGCTGATGAGCATTCCGGTTGTCTGAGCCGTCGCCGCGGCTGCTTTTCGACGAGAATCTCGCGGCCCGCCTCGTCGCGGCACTCGCGGAGCCATATCCCGGATCGGCTCATGTCGGCGATCTGGGTCTGGCGCCTGCTTCCGACCGTGCAATCTGGGAATATGCGCGCGAGCACGGGATGGTTATCGTGAGCAAGGACGAAGACTTTCATCGAATGACCGTGCTTTATGGAGGACCACCGAAAGTGATCTGGATCCGGCTGGGCAATTGCTCGACGGACGAGATCATTCGGCTGCTGAAGGAGCGCCAGAGCCAAATCCTGGATTTCGCAGCACATGAGGAGGCCGCGTTCCTCGCGCTCGCTTGACGAGCGCGCCGGCGGCGCCGGCCTGTGGCCGATCACCGCGCGCGGGATGGGATATTAGGCGCGGTGCCGTGGCGGCTTCGATGCCGGCTCTTCCGTCGCGATCACCGTTTCCGGGTGCGGCGGTTCGCGCGCCCAGGGGACGATGACGACGGCGAGGTTGGGACCGCCGTGACGCAATAACGTCGCCCGCAGGCGGGCGCCGCGCCAGCCCTGCAACAGGTAGTCCCACCAGTGCTCGCGGACCAGTTCGGGAACAACGACCGCGATCGGGCGGTCGGGATCGTGCGCTTTGAGGGCGGCGATGTAGCGCAATACGCGCCCGGCAAAGCTGCGATAGGGCGAGGGCAGCATCACCAGTTGCGGCGGCGCAAGGCCGGCGGCGCGGGCCGGGCGCTCGACGTCCTCGCGCCATTGCCGGCGCAGTTGGCCCAGCGCCTCCTCGGCCTCGGGGCCTTCCAATCGGGTCAGGTGAACCGCATGCACATCGGGCGACAACAGCAGCGAATAGCGCACCGCCTTGTCGGCGAGCCGGTCCCAGCGCGCGATCGCGGTCACCACGACCGGCGGCTGTTGCGGCCGCAGATCGATCGCGCCGGCGGCGCGCAATTGCAGATCGATCCCGTCGTAATAGCGCTTGATCACTTTCAGCAGCAGCAACACGCACGGGATCGCCACGATTGTGATCCAGGCGCCTTCGACAAATTTGGCGGCAAGGATGACAAGGAGCGCCGCTCCCGTCGCCGCCGCTCCGGTGCCGTTGATCCCCATTCGCCATAGGAGCCCCCCGCGCGGCTCTTGCGGTTCCCCGTGCGGCTCTGCTGCGCGGCGCCGGCGGCGCCAATGGACGGCCATCCCCGCCTGCGACATCGTAAAGGCGAGAAAGGCGCCGACGGCAAAGAGCGGGATCAGGCGGTCGGTGATGCCGCCAAAGACCGCAAGCAGCAGGCCGGCGCCGAGCGCCAGCCACAGGATCCCGGCGGTGTAGACGAGGCGGCGGCCCGGCGCGGTGAAGGCGCGCGGCAGATAGCCGTCCTGCGCCAACAGCCGGCACAGCCGCGGAAAGGCGACAAAGCTCGTATTCGCCGACAGGCACAGGACCGCCAACAGGCTGCCGATCGCGACAAAGAAGAACAGTCCGCGCCCGACCACCGCCGCCGCCAATTGCGCCAATACGGTCTGGTAGCCCGGCCGCGTCTGATCCATCGCCGCAATGTGATAGACCGGCGTCAGGTAGACGATGGCGACGAGCAGCCCCACCAGGGTCAGCACGATTGCCGCCAGGGTGCGATGGGCATAGTGCACGGTCGGCTCGCGGAAGGCGCCGATGCCGTTGCTGACCGCTTCGACGCCGGTCATCGCCGTGCAGCCGCTGGCGAAAGCGCGCAACAGCAGCCACAAAGTGATCCCGGCGCCGCCGGCGGCAACCGCCGGCGGCGGCACGACCGGCGCCGGGCTCCCGCCCGCCGCCTTCCACAGGCCGAGCAATAAGAGCCCGCCAAAACTCGCGACAAACAGATAGGTCGGGATCGAGAACGCGAGGCCGGCTTCGAGCGTGCCGCGCAGATTGACGATCGTGATCAGCGCCAGGACGACGAGGCACAGCGGCAATGTGTAGGGATGCAGCAGCGGCAGGGCCGAGGTTAGCGCCCCGACCCCGGCCGAGATGCCGACCGCGACATTGAGCATGTAGTCGATCATCAATGCGGTTGCGGCCAGCAGCCCGGCATTGGCGCCGAGGTTTTCCTTGGCGACGCTGTAGGACCCGGCGTTGTTCGGATAGGCCTCGATCGTCTGCCAATACGAGGCGAACAGCATCAGCAGCAATACGAGGATCGCCGCCATGATCGGGCGGATCGCGCCGAGCCCGGCCGCGCCCGCCGGGATCAACACGCTGAGCGCGGCTTCGGGGCCGTAGGCCGCGGAGCTGAGGCCGTCGAGACCCATCGCCGGAAAGCCTTCGAGCGCGCCGATCTTGCGCCCCTCGCCTTCGCGGTTCGCCAATCTGCGGCCGATCAACAAGCCGACGACATCCATCCCGGCCCCGTCGCTCAATTCCCGTCACGCAAACAAGGCGGAACAGAACCCGGCTCCCCGGGTTTCCTTGGCGAGCGCGCGGGCAGCGACTACATCGGCTGTACCAGGGCGCGCTTTGGAGGCGGCGATGGCGACCGGGCAGGGAAAGCAGGAAAGACGCGATCTGTGGGATAACCCGATGGGAACGGACGGGTTCGAGTTCATCGAATATACCGGGCCCGATCCCGCGGCGCTCGCCGCATTGTTCGAGCGGATGGGCTTTGTCGCGGCGGCGCGGCACCGCTCGAAAAACGTGACGCTCTATCAGCAGGGCGACATCAACTTCATCCTCAACGCCGAGCCTGAAAGCTTCGCCCAGGCCTTTGCCCGCTTGCACGGGCCCTCGGTCTGCGCCATTGCGTTGCGCGTCGCCGACGCCGCCGCTGCCTATCGGCGCGCGATCGCGCTCGGGGCGCGGCCGGTGCACGGCAAGGTCGGGCCGATGGAGCTTAACATCCCGGCGATCGAAGGGATCGGCGGCAGCCTGCTCTATTTAGTCGACCGCTACGGCGACCATACGATCTACGATGTCGATTTCGTCCCGTCGGGCACGGCTCCGGCGCAGGGGGTCGGGCTTGCCGCGATCGATCATCTGACCCACAACGTCCATCGCGGGCGGATGGGAGAATGGGCCGAGTTCTACGAACGGCTCTTCAATTTCCGCGAGATCCGCTATTTCGACATCGAGGGAAAGCTGACCGGGCTGCGCTCAAAGGCGATGACCAGCCCGTGCGGCAAGATCCGCATCCCGATCAACGAGAGCGCCGACGACAAGTCGCAGGTCGCCGAATATCTCGAAGCCTATCGCGGCGAGGGCATCCAGCACATTGCCTTGGCGACCCATGACATCTATGCGACCGTCGAGGCGCTCCAGTCCCGCGAGATCGCATTCATGCCGGTCCCCGACGCCTATTACGAGAGGATCGAGAGCCGGCTCCCCGGCCATGGCGAGGACCTCGCCCGTCTCGAACGCGACCATATCCTGATCGACGGCGGGCCCGGCCAGGGCCTCCTGCTGCAGATCTTTACCGCAACGGTGATCGGCCCGATCTTTTTCGAGATCATCGAGCGCAAGGGCAATGAGGGGTTCGGCGAGGGCAATTTCCGCGCCCTGTTTGAATCGATCGAGCGCGACCAGATCCGCCGCGGCGTCCTCGCGCCGGGCCCCTCACCCCAGCCCTCTCCCCGCTCGCGGGGAGAGGGAGGGACCCGCGGAGCGGGAGGGTGAGGGGCAGCCCGTAATGGGCTCGGCCGCAGTTATTCCGCCGGAACCGGCTCTTTCACGCCAAAGCTCGGGCTCTCAGGGTCGGCGAGCGCCTCCGGGCCCTCGGTCGGCAAGTTGTGGAGGTAGTCGATCGCGCCCTGGATGTCGTTCTCCCACATCTCGCGCGGCAATTCATAAAGGAACTCGACGCCGTAGCCGTTCGGGTCGTTGATGTAGACGCTGTGCGTCACGCCGTGATTGACCCGCCAGTTGAACTTGACGCCGCGGCTCTGCAGAAAGGCGAGCTGCTTGAGCCAGGCTTCGCGGCTCGGCATCGTCAAGGCGACGTGGTTGATCGCGACCCCGCTCTGGGCCAGGACCCAGTCGGCGGGCGGGGGCAGGTTCGGGCTCTCGACCAGGGCGACGTCGTGATGCGTCAATTTGCCGTCGTGGTCGGCGCTGTAAAAGCGCATCTTCGGCGGGTTCGGCCGATCCGGCCGCGAGCGCAATTCGGCGACCTGCTTCAGCCCGACGATCTCGGTCCAGAACTTGTGCGATTCCTCGATGTCGCGAACATTGAGGACGAGATGATTGAGGCCCGACGGGGTGACCGCCGCGGCCGGAGCTTCGGATGGTGTGCTCGACATGGCAGAGACTCCTCCCACTGGGTTTGCCCCTTTTCTACTCCTACCGCGTTTGTGCGCGAAGCGGCAAGGATCGCGCACAGGCCGATCCGTACTGCGCGTGCTCGCCGTCGTCGCGATCGGCTCGCTGCTTGCCTCGTCGACCCGGCGGGAGCCGGCGGCGGCGTTGATGGATCGCCCCGATGGACCATATCGCAAAGCAACGCGGTGAGCGCGACAGGAGGAAAGCGATGGCGACGGTCGAGGCGAGAACGCAATCCGAAACCCCGGTGCGAGAGGCGCGGATGCTGGTCGGCGGCGACTGGGTGACGAGCGCATCGGGCGAGACGCTCGAAGTCGAAAATCCGGCGCGGCGCGAGACCATCGCGGTGATCCCGCGCGGCCGGGCGGAAGACGTCGAGCGCGCCGTCGCCGCCGCGGCGGCAGCCTTCCCGGCCTGGTCGCGGATCGCGCCGCGCGAGCGCGGGCGCATGCTGCTCGGGATCGCCGAGGCGATCGAGGCGCGGGTCGAGGAATTGGCGCGCGTTATTGCGCGCGAAACCGGCAACGCGCTCCGCACCCAGGCACGGCCCGAGGCCAGACTGACTGCCGACATCTTCCGCTATTTCGGCGGGCTCGGCGGCGAACTCAAGGGCGAGACGATCCCTCTGGGCGAACAGGTCCTGAGCTATACGCGGCGCGAGCCCCTGGGCGTCGTCGGCGCGATCATCCCATGGAACGCGCCGGTTCTCTTGGCGGCCTTGAAGATCGCGCCGGCCCTGTGCGCCGGCAACACATTGGTCCTGAAGGCGGCCGAGGATGCGCCGCTGGGCGTCCTGCTGTTGGCCGAAATCTGTCAGCAATTTCTGCCAAAGGGCGTGCTCAACGTGTTGACCGGCCTTGGCGAGGAATGCGGCGCGCCGCTCTCAGAGCACCCGCTCGTGCGCAAGCTTTCCTTCACCGGATCGACCGAGGTCGGCAAATTGGTCATGCGCGCCGCCGCCGAGCGCATCGTGCCGGTCTCGCTCGAGCTGGGCGGCAAGAGCCCGTCGATCGTTTTTCCCGACGCCAATGAGGACTGGGCGGTCGACGGCATCATCGCGGCGATGCGCTTCACCCGGCAGAGCCAGTCCTGCACGGCAGGCTCGCGCCTGTTCCTGCACGCCGACATCTTCGACGCGTTTCTCGACCGTCTGAAAGAGAAGACCGAGAAACTCAAAATCGGCGATCCGCTCGACGAGGCGACCGACATCGGCGCGATCATCAACGAGAAGCAGTTCAACAAGGTGTGCTCCTATGTCGAGGACGGGCTGAACCAGAAGCGGGCGCGCCTCGTGATGGGCGGGATGCCGCCCAAGAGCGGGCCGCTCGCGCAGGGCTATTTCGCGGTCCCGACGGTCTTCGCCGACGTCGCCAACGATTGGCGGATCGCCCGCGAGGAGATCTTCGGACCGGTCCTCGTCGCGATCCCGTGGCATGACGAGGCGGAGGCGATCCATATGGCGAACGACAGCCATTACGGGCTCGCCGCCTATGTGTGGACGCACGACATCGGCCGGGCGCTCAGAACCGCGCATGCGATCGAGGCCGGCTGGGTGCAGGTCAATCAGGGCCTGGGACAGTCGCCCGGCCATTCCTATGGCGGCTACAAGGAGAGCGGCATCGGCCGCGAATTCTCCTTGGAAGGAATGCTCGACAGCTTCACGCAGAAAAAGAACGTCACGGTCAATTTGAACGTGTAAGCATTCCGTTCGCCGCTGCCCCTCACCCTCCTCCCCGGTCTTGACCCGGGGATCAGCGGGTCCCTCCCTCTCCCCGCCTTGCGGGGAGAGGGCTGGGGTGAGGGGCATTCACCCGAGCGGCGGCCGCCTTTGCGGCTGCGTCGCCTCGAAGGCGCGGGCGGCGCGCAAGACGCGCGCATCGGCGTAGAGGGGTCCGACGATGTGCAATCCGATCGGCAATCCGGCGCTGGTCAGTCCGCACGGGATACTGGCGGCCGGCTGGCGCGTCAGGTTGAACGGATAGCTGAACGGCGACCAGTCGATCCATTGCCGCTCGCGCGCCGGGTCGTTCAGATCCTGTCCGACCGGCAGGGCCGGAACCGGCATCATCGGGGTCAATAGCAGGTCGTAGGTCTGGTGAAACGCGGCCATCTGCCGGGCCAGCGTCGTGCGCGCGAAATCGGCGCCAACATAATCGACGGCGCGGAGGCGCTCGCCCTCCTCGGCGATCGCCTTGAGGCCGGGATCGAGCAGCGCCCAGCGCTCGCGCGGATAGGCGAGGAGATTGCGCGCCGAGCCGGCCGCCCACAGGGCCAGCAAGGTCTCGCGCGGCGACGGGAAGATCGCCCCGACCTCCTCGACCCGCGCGCCCAGAGCCTCGAACTGCCGCGCTGCCGCGGCGACGGCGGCGGCGATCTCGGGATCGACCTCGGCATAGCCGAGATCCGGGCTGAACGCGACGCGCCAGCCGGCAACGCCCTGATCAAGCCCATCCCGATAATCCCGCTCTTCGGGCGGCAGGCAGGTCGGATCGCTGGGATCGGGGCCGGCGAGGACATTCAGCATCAGTGCCGCATCGGCGACGGTCCGCGTCATCGGCCCGGCATGCGACAGCGAACTCATCGTCGAGGGGGGGTATTGCGGCACCCGGCCAAAGCTCGGCTTGAAGCCAAAGATCCCGGTGAAGGCCGAGGGAATGCGGATCGAGCCGGCCCCGTCGCTGCCGAGATGCAGCGGCGCAATGCCGGCGGCGCAGGCCGCCGCCGCGCCGGCGCTGCTGCCGCCCGGAGTGCGCGCGAGATCCCAGGGGTTGCGGGTGATGCCGGTCAGCGGGGAATCGCCAAGCGCCTTCCAGCCGAATTCCGGCGTCGTCGTCTTGCCGAGGATCACCGCGCCGGCCGCGCGCAATCGCGCCACGCTCGGCGCATCTTCCGACCAGTCCCCGGCGGCATCGACCAGGCGCGAGCCGCGCAGGGTCGGAAACCCGCGCAGCAGAAACAGGTCCTTGATCGTCACCGGCACGCCTTCGAGCGGGCGGACCTCCCGGCCGTCCCGCCAGCGCCGCTCCGACTCGCGCGCCGCCAGAAGCGCGCCGTCGCGGTCGACGATGCAGAAGGCGTTGAGTTTCGGCTGCAGGCGGTCGAGACGGGCGAACAGGATCTCGGCCGCCTCGACCGGCGACACCGCGCCGCTTCGGTACAGATCAAGAAGCGTCGCCGCCGAGGCGTAGGCGATGTCGTGTTCGCCGGCCATCCTCTCCTCCCCTTGCCCGTTTTGCCGTTCTACACAAATCCGCGGCGTCGGTCTCGCCCTCACGCCGCTTGGCGCGCCCGCTGCGCCACGGCGAGCATCGCTTCGCGGCAGATTGTTTCGGGCGGAAAGACGCCGGTTTTCATGTGGAATTCGGCAACAGCGAGCCGGTCCAGTTCGGGGCGCAGCCGGGCCTCGCTCCACATCCCGAGCTGGCGGCGAAAACCGTCCTGCAATTTGTAAAAGACCGGCGGGCGGGCGGTGCGCAGCACCTCTTCGGGGGCGACGCCCAGGGCCACCTCGGCGGCAAACAGATGCAGGCGGTGCAGGTGGCGCAATAGGGCGCGGATCACCGTGACCGGCGAGGCGCCTTCCTGGAACAATCGGCTGAGGGCGCGGTCGAGGCGGGGCGGGTCGCCCTCGGCGGCGGCCGTCACCGCATCGTCGAGATCGATCGCGGCGCCGTCGCCGACCGCGGCGCGTGCGTCGGCGAGTTCGACCTGGCCGCCGTCGCCGGCGTAGAGCGCCAGCTTTTCCAGTTCAGAGCGGGTCGACAGGCGGTCCTCGCCGAGATGCTCGACGAGATAGGCGAGGGCATCGCGGCTCACCCCGATGCGGTGCGCAGCGAGGCTGTCGCGGATGACCGCGGCGAGATCGCGCGCGGTGTCGGGATAGCAGCCGATCGCGGCGGCGCGCGGGGCCTCCTCAAAGGCGCGGCGCAGCGGCGAGCGGGTGGCCAGTTCGCCGGCCTCGACGACGACAAAAGCCTCTCCCGGCATTGCCTTCAGAAACCCCGCGAACAGGTCGGTGAGCCGGTCGGCGGCCTCGCGCACGCGCACGACCCGCCGCCCCCCGGTCATCGAGAGCTGCGCCGCCTCGTCGGCGAGACGAGCCGGGTCGGCGAGGAGCGTCGCCGTGTCGAGCGTGGCGACCCGGAACGGGTCGGCGAGATCGGGACAGACAAGCCGCGCCAGCGCTTCGGCGCGCTCGCGCACCAGGCCCGCATCGGGGCCGTAGAGCAGCACCGCGCGAACCTGCGGGTCGGGCCGGCGCAGAAACTCGGCGACGCGCGTCGACGCGATGCGCACCCGTCAGCTCCGGGGTAGGACGGCGGCAGTGCGGCGCTGCAGAAACAAGCTTAGGCGGGTCATGATGTCCTGCGCAAGTTCGCCGACGATGCGGGTGCGGGCGTCGTCCTCGGCGACGATCGTCGCGTATTCATTGGCCGAGATGTCGAAGCCGTCGGCGGAATGCGCGGTATTGGTCAGCAGCACATGGCCGGTGGGGAGGTCGACCAGGAAGAAGGTAGCATAGACGTCGAGCTTGCCGCGCGTCGCCAGCCCTTGCGATTGGATGCCGAGATCCGAGCGGAAGATCGCCAAAGTCGTACGCAGCACATAACGCTGCGGCGCCGGGATGCCGGTCGGGTTCAGCGCGTCGCGCAATCTCAGTTCGAGCCGCTGCCCGATGCGCTCGGCGATCGGCGCGACGCGGATCGCCCGCAGCGCGGCGTCCGTCGGCCCGCTCTGCGGATCGGCGTAGAGCGGGCGCCAGCCGCAGCCGGAGAGCGCGAGAGGCGCAGCGGCGAGGAGCAGTAGGACGGCGCGGCGCCCGCTCATTTGCGGATTCATCACTCAGAAGGGAGTGGCCCGAGACGCATCACGCGACCAGATTGACGACCCGGTTGGGCACGACGACGACTTTCTTCGGCGCCCTGCCGTCGAGCCAGCGCATGACCTGCGGCAGGGCCAGGGCCGCGCTCTCGACCGCGTCGCGGCCCAAGTCGCGCGGCAGTTCGAGCGTCGCGCGCAATTTGCCGTTGACCTGGACCGCGATCGTCACCTGCTCGTCGCGCGCCAGATCGGGGTCGGCCTCGGGCCAGGGCTGATCGGCAACGAGACCCTCATGGCCGAGGCGCTCCCACATCTCCTCGGCCAGATGCGGCATCATCGGTCCCAGCAATTGGGCGAGCCGTTCGAGCCCCTCGCGCAAGACCGGTCCGGCGCCGTTCGCTGCCGCCGGCAGTTCTTCGAGCGCATGGGTCAGTTCGCGGATGCGGGCGACGGCGCGGTTGAAGCGGAACTTGTCGAGATCGTCGGTCACCGCGGCGATCGCCTTGTGGATCGCGCGGCGCACCGCGACGACCTCCGGCGGCAGTGCGGCCGGCAGCGGTGCGCCGGGCGGCGGCAGGGGCAGCGGGGGCTCGTCGACCATGCGCCAGATGCGGTTGACATAGCGCCAGATCCCCTCGATCCCGGCGGCGGTCCACTCAAGGTCGCGCTCGGGCGGGCTGTCCGACAACAGATAGAGCCGCGCCGTATCGGCCCCGTAGGTGTCGACGATGGTTTCGAGGCCGACGACGTTCTTTTTCGACTTGCTCATCTTTTCGAGCCGGCCGACGGCGACCGGCCGGCCGGTCCGGTCGACGAGCCCTCCCGCCAGATCGGCCGCGACTTCGTCGGGATAAAGCCAGTCGCCGTCTTCGCTGCGATAGGTCTGGTGGCACACCATACCCTGCGTGAACAGGCCGGCGAACGGCTCGTCGAAATCGAGATAGCCGCACGCCTTGAGGGCGCGCGTGAAAAAGCGGGAATAAAGCAGGTGGAGGACGGCGTGCTCGACCCCGCCGATATACTGGTCGACCGGCATCCAGTATTGCACCGCCTCGCGGGTGAACGCCTGCGTCGCGCGCGGCGAACAGAAGCGCAGGAAATACCACGAGGATTCAAAGAAGGTGTCGAACGTGTCGGTCTCGCGCAGGGCGGCGCCGCCGCAGCGCGGGCAGCGGACGTGTTTCCAGGTCGGGTGATGGTCGAGCGGGTTGCCCGGTTCGGCAAAGTTGACGTCCTCGGGCAGGCGGACCGGCAGATCCGCTTCCGGCACCGGCACGATGCCGCATTCCTGGCAGTGGATGACCGGGATCGGACAGCCCCAATAACGCTGGCGCGACACGCCCCAGTCGCGCAGGCGGTAGGCGACCGTGCGCTCGCCGCGCCCCAGCGCCTCGATCCGCGCCGCCGCCGCGCGCTTCGCCTCGGCGACCGAAAGCCTGTCGAGAAAGTCGGAATGGTAGAGCGTGCCGTCCTCGACATAGGCGGTCTCGCCGATCGCGAAACGGGCCGGATCGGCGCCCGGCGGCAGCACCACCGGGATCACCGGCAGGCGGTATTTGCGGGCGAATTCGAGGTCGCGCTGGTCGTGCGCCGGGCAGCCGAAAATCGCCCCGGTGCCGTATTCCATCAACACGAAATTGGCGACGTAGACCGGCACCTTGCGGCTCGCGTCGAACGGGTGAACCGCTTCAAGGCCGGTGTTGTAGCCGCGCTTTTCGGCCGCCTCGATGACCGCCTCGCTGGTGCCGAGCCGGTTGCATTCGGCGATGAAAGCGGCGAGGCCGGGGTCGCGCTCGGCGAGGCGCAGGGCGAGCGGATGGTTCGGCGACAGGGCCAGAAACGAGGCGCCGTAGAGCGTGTCCTGCCGGGTCGTAAAGACCTCGACCTTTTCGTCGCGGCCGGCGATGTCGAAATTGACGCGCGCCCCTTCCGAGCGACCGATCCAGTTCTCCTGCATCAGCCGCACCCGTTCGGGCCAGCGTTCGAGCCCGCCGATCGCGTCCAGCAGCTCCTCGGCAAAGGCGGTGATGCGCAGGAACCACTGCGACAACAGGCGCTTTTCGACGATCGCGCCGGAGCGCCAGCCGCGGCCGTCGATGACCTGCTCGTTGGCCAATACAGTGTTCTCGACCGGGTCCCAGTTGACCCAGGATTCCTTGCGGTAGGCGAGCCCTGCCGCCAGGAAGTCGAGAAACATCTTCTGCTCGTGCCGGTAGTAATCGGGATGGCAGGTCGCGATCTCGCGCGCCCAGTCATAGGCGAAGCCCATGCGCTGAAGCTGCGCCCGCATCGTGCGGATGTTGTCCTCGGTCCACCGCGCCGGGTGGGTGTGTTCCGCCATCGCCGCATTCTCGGCCGGCAGACCGAAGGCGTCCCAGCCCATCGGATGCAGGACGTTGTAGCCCTGCGCCCGGCGATAGCGGGCGACCAGATCGCCCATCGTGTAGTTGCGCACATGGCCGACGTGCAACTTGCCGGACGGGTAGGGAAACATTTCAAGCACGTAGTATTTCGGCTGCGCCGCCGGCTCGCTGACCGCAAAACTCCGGCGCTCGCGCCAGATGCGCTGCCATTTCGCTTCGATTTTCTGGGAATCGTACCGCGGCATTTATGTTTCCGTGGGCTGGGTCGGCCGCGGCGGGGGCGGCCTCACATTTCCTTGACGATATGGGCATGCCAGATCTGGCGCGCCCGGTTCAGGATCGCGGCTTCGAGATCGGTGTCGACCTTGCTGTCGACCGGAGCATCGACCCAGCCGCCTTCCGGCGATCGCGTCTGACGCTTGACCTGGACGGCGAGCGAGGACGACCGCAGCGCCCGCGACAGGACATAAACGGCGATCTTGAAGCGCTCGTCCGGCTTGTCCGGCGGCGAATACCATTCCGTCGCCAGCGCCCCGGTCATCGGGTCCTCGGAGTCGATCGGGACAAAATCGAGGGTGTCGTGCGCCGCCTTCCACAGCACCGGGCTGACTCTTGAGCCGATCTGCGGCCCGAATCCCGGCGGCGGCTTTTTCTTGGCAATGCCGAGGAGGGTCCAGATCGTCGCGTCGGTGTCGATCCCGGCTGGCCGAGGGGCCGGCTTGTGCGGGACGGGCACCGCCGCCTCCTGGCTCGGCTGGTGCGCACAGGCGGCGAGCAGCAAGGAAAGGCTTGCGGTCAGAGCCAGAGGCAGGCGGTAATAGGCGATGGGCATGCAAGGATCCTGCGGCGCCGGCTGTTGCGCAGCCGCCGCCCTGGAAAATGCTTGTGCCAGGAATGGAGCCGCTATGGAAGGGGTCATCGCCGCCAATCTGGCCGCCGTCCGCGTGCGGATCGCCGCCGCCGCCGAAGCCGCCGGCCGGCCGCCGGACAGCGTCGAACTGGTCGCCGTCAGCAAAACGCATCCCGCCGCGGCAGTGCGCGAAGCGCTCTATGCCGGCCAGCGCCTCTTCGGCGAGAACCGGGTGCAGGAGGCGCAGGCGAAATACCCGGCCTTGCGCGAGGAATTCCCCGACCTCGCTTTGCACCTGATCGGGCCGCTGCAGACCAACAAGGTGCGCGACGCGGTCCTCTTATGCGACGTCATCGAGACCGTCGACCGGCCGCGTCTCGCCGAGGCGCTCGCCCGCGAGATGGACCGGACGGGCCGCCGCCCGCCCTGCTTTATCGAGGTCAACACCGGCGAGGAGACCCAGAAATCCGGCATCCCGCCGGCCGAAGCCGACCGCTTCATCGGCGCGTGCCGCGACCGCTTCGATCTCCCGATCGTCGGGCTGATGTGCGTGCCGCCGCAGGACGAGGAGCCGGCCCTGCATTTCACGCTGTTGCGCGAGATCGCCCGGCGTAACGATCTTGCGCTGCTCAGCATAGGAATGAGCGCCGATTACGAGACCGCGATCCGCTTCGGCGCGACCCATGTGCGCATCGGCACCGCGATCTTTGGCGCCCGCGGTTCCTTGTAAGAGCGTTTCTCCGCTCTTTCGCCCTTCGCGGCCATGCCCGCGAAGTAGGCTGAGATACGCATTCACTCGTGCCAAGAAAGCAATTGCCTATTGACGAATCGGCATTGATGGAGTAGATTTCTGCAAGCTGCGGCGGGCAGGATCGGATTCCGCGAGGCTTCCGGCGAGACCGCTGGCCGGCCGATAGGCTGTCGCCAAAGAGCGGGCGCCTCCTGTTTTTCACCTGCAAAAACAGGAGGAACAGGCGGCCCGCCGCTAGCCTAACGATCAAAGGCCCTCAATCGGCGCGCACGCGCACGGCGGAGCCGGGCACAGCTTCGCGCAATAGGGCGAGCAGATCGGGAAGGGCGAGTGCGATGCAGCCCGCGGTCGGCGTGAACAGGGGCCGGGCAACGTGCAGGAAGATCGCGCTGCCATGCCCGGGGATTACCGGATTGTCGTTGTAGCCCAGCGGCACGATCACGTCGTAGACGTGGTCCTCAAGCCACAGATGCTCGCAATGCGCCCGATAGGGCAGAGTAACCGAGCGGTTATAGGCGGGATCCTTGGGGTCGTCGCACCAGCCGTCGTCGGGGGCGAGTTCGCGGCAGGCGAGCGGCGTGACGATCTCGCCGAGCCGGTCGGCGCGGAACAGGACCTCGCGCATGGTCCAGCGCCCGGCCGGGGTCGCGCCGTCGCCCTCACGCTTGTCGCGGGCCGGGACGACCCCGGCGCGGCCGAGCGCGCAGCGGACATGCCGGCCGCCCCAGAGCGCTGTGCCGCCGGCGTCGACGACGAGATCCACGCCCGCTGTTCTCCTACAGAAAATGCCCGCTCTTGACCGCCTTGGCGCGCAGATAGCGCGCGTTGTGGCCATTGGCGGGGAAGACGTGCGGCACCCGTTCGACGACGCGGATGCCGTAGCGTTCGAGCGCCGCGACCTTTTCCGGGTTGTTGGTCAGGAGGCGCACGGCGGCGAAGCCCAATTGGCGCAGCATCTCCGCCGCCGGCAGGTAGACCCGCTCGTCAGCGTCGAAACCGAGCTGCTCGTTGGCGTCGAAGGTGTCGAACCCGGCATCCTGCAGGCGATAGGCGCGCAATTTATTGACCAGGCCGATGCCGCGGCCCTCCTGCGCGAGATAGAGGAGCACGCCGCCGCCGGCCCGGGCGATCGCGGCGATCGCGCCGCGTAGCTGGTCGCCGCAATCGCAGCGCAGGCTGGCCAACAGATCGCCGGTAAAGCATTCCGAATGCAGTCGTGCCAGGACCGGGGCGGCCGGATCGGGTGTGCCGATCATGATCGCCAGATGCTCGCTGCCGCCGTCGCGCGGTCGGAACGCGATCAGCCGGGCGTTTTCCGCGTCGGCGAGTGGGACGCGCGCCTCGGCGACGCGTTCGAGTTCGGCGCTCGCCAGGTTGCGGCGGAAGATCGCGGCGGCTTCTATCCGGACGATGTCGCCGCGGCGCATAGCGAGCGCGGCCTGCGCATTTGACAGGCGCAGGACCAGGGCGGCGGGCAGGAGCGCGGCGAGCTTGGCCAGCAGCACGGCAGCAAAGGCGGCGCCTTCGGCGGATTCCGGCTCGGGGCCGAGCCCCGGCGGCTCGGCCCCGAGCGAGGCGGCGGGATCGGCGAGATTGCGAATGACCGCAGCCGGCAGATCCGGCGAAACCGGGATTGCGAGAGCGCCCGACAATTCCGCGCGCGACGCCAGGCCCAATGCGACGGCGCGGCGGCGGGTCAGGACGACGCGCGCCGGCCCGGCCGATATCGCGCGCAGACGGTGCAGATTGTCTTCGCTCGCCAATTCCGCGGCGAGGGCGAGGACCCCCGCTTCCCGGTCGCGGATCAGCACCGGCTCGCCCCGGCGCAGCGCCGTGATCGCCGCGCCGAGAGTGCGCCCGGCATCCTCCGGATCGGAAGCGCCCGCGCCGCGGAGCGGCGCCGGAAGGGTATCGCGCTCTGCCAACTCTCCTCTCCTTCGCCGCCGATCATACGGTATGGCGGGGACCAGCGAGCAAAACTATTTGCGGCGGCAGCCTTGCGCGGCGGGTGACAGGAACGGCGCGGATCGGCTAACTTCGCCGGCGCGCCGTCGGGGATAAGGCGCGGGGGATTTGCGCACAATCGGCACATGCGGCATTTCGAGAGGCCGTCCGCTGCGGCGAGAAAGAGCATGACCGCTGCCCGCAGAGTCTTGATCGTCGACGACGACGCCGCACTGCGCTGCTCATTGGTCGAGCAGCTCGAACGCGACGGCGAGTTTGCCTGCTGCGATTGCGACACCGGGTCGCGCGCGCTCGAACTCGCCGCCGCCCTGCATTTCGACGCATTCCTGTTGGCCGCGGCGCTGGCCGACGGGAACGGCTGGGAGCTGGCGCGGCGGATGCGCAGCGTCGCCGGCGCGGCGCCGATCATCCTGTTGACCGAGCTCGGCGCCGACCTCCCGCGCCCGCCCCTTGCCGGCAGCGCCGACGACCAGATCGCCAAGCCGCTGCGCATCGGCGAACTGGTGGCGCGGCTGCGCGCCCATCTCGGCCGCGCCGCGGCGCGGATCGGGCCCTACGCCTTTGATCCGGACGCCAAGCTGTTGATCGCCGAAAGCACCGGCAGGGAGGTGCGCCTGACCGAAAAAGAGACGGCGATCCTCGATTATCTCTACCGCGCCGGCGACCGGGTGACCGGACGCGAGACCCTGCTCGGCGAAGTCTGGGGGTATCAGGCCGGGATCGCCACCCATACGCTCGAAACCCACATCTACCGGCTGCGCCAGAAGATCGAGCGCGACCCAGGGCGGGCCGAGATCCTGGTGACCGCGCCCGGCGGCTATCGCTTGGCGCCGTGAGCGCGGGCGGACTTCTGATCGCGAGCGCCGCCGATCGCGGCTATTTCGAACTGCTCCGCGACACGGTGGCCTCGATCCGGGCGCAGCGCCGGGAGGCGGCGATCGGGGTTCTCGATCTCGGCCTCGAACCGGAGCAGCAGCAATGGCTCGGCCGCCACGTCGATCATCTCGTGCGGCCCGATTGGGACGTCGATTTCCCCGGCCGCGCCCAGACTCCTGAGACCTTGAAGGCGCAGGTGGCGCGGCCGTTTCTGCGCCGGCATTTCCCGGACTACGAGACCTATCTGTGGATCGACGCCGACGCCTGGCTGCAGGACTGGCGGGTGGTCGAACTGTACCGGCGTGCGGCAGGACCCGACAAGCTCGCGATCACGCCCGAAATCGACCGCGCCTACAAGCGCCATTACAAGCGGCCGAAACTGTTCGGCCATACCCTCGCCTGGAAGAATTACCGCGAGGCGTTCGGCTGGCGCGTCGCCGATCGGCTCGGACGCAACCCAATGGTCAATTGCGGCGTCTTTGCGCTGTCTCACGACGCGCCGCATTGGGACGCCTGGGCGCGCGTGATGACGCAGGTCTTGCGCCGCACCCGCTTCTTTTTTGTCGAGCAGGTCGCGCTCAATTACGTGATTTTTGCCGAGCGCCTGCCGGTCAACTTTCTGCCGGCTTATTGCAACTGGATGCCGGGCGACGCGGCGCCGGCGTTCGATGCGGCGCGCGGGCTGTTTGTCGAGCCTTATGCGCCGCACGAGGTGATCGGCGTCCTGCACCTGGCCGGGCGCGAACAGAAAAACCACCTGTTCACATTGCCGCGGCTGGACGGCGGCACTGTCGTGACCTCGCTGCGCTACCGCGACAGCCGGGCCTTGTGCGGCCGTCCGGACGAGGCCGCTTCTGGCGCAGATCGCATAAAAATTGATAGACCGTAGGATGGGTTGAGCAACGCGAAACCCATGCTGTTCAGCCCCGATCGGTGGGTTTCGCTGCGCTCTGCCCACCCTACGGAGCGATATGCCATTCGCTCTAGCGTCGATAGCCTTGGAAATCGCGGGCGAGGTAGAGCGTGTAATGGCGTGCCGCCCCGGGCCCGATCGGGACGATGAGCGCGCCGATCGGCTCGATCGAGGCGAAGGAGGGCTGCATCTCGCCGGCAAGATCGTGTTCGGAGACGAGGAGAAAGCTGTCGCCCCGATAGTTCGAGAGATCGTTGGTCAGATCCCACTGATCCTTGACGAGGCGCGCCCCGTCCCATTTCGCCGCATCGAACGGGTGCGGCCGCACGTAATAGATCAGCGCGGCCAGAACTTCGCGATCGTCGGCGAGCAGGTGCAGGCCGGGATGCCGGGCGAGCACCGCGCCGACCTCGCGGCCGAGAATGCGCCATCCGCGCAGCCGGTGCAGGATGTCGTATTTCGCCGGCAGCGGCCGGCCTAGCGCGGCCAAGGCCGCAGGCGCACCGAACGCGACGAGTGCGGCGCCGAGGTGCAGCGCCACCGACAGCGGCAGCAGCCGGCGCCAGCCGGAGGCGAACATCCAGCGCACCACCAGCACCGTCGCCGAGACGTAGGCCGGCGCCGCCCAATTGGCCTCGGCGCGCGACAGGAAGCTGAGCACCAGCATGATCACCAGGGTCGGCAAGGCGAAGCCGGCAAGTAAGCGCGCGCGCGGCTCGGCAAGAAACCGCGAGGCCGCCGGCATTGCCATCAGCGCGGCAAAGAACAGCGGGCCGAACACGGCGAATTGCGAGGCCAGAAACTGGAAGAGCGCGTGCGGGTGGAACAGCGGCCCCGTCAGATCGGCATTGTCTTCGGTATGCAGATAGCTGACAAAGCCGTGCTGCCCGTTCCACCACAGATTCGGGGCGTAGATCGCAAAGGCGAGGCCGAGGGCGGCGAGCAGCGGCGCCAGATGGCGCCGCTCGGCGCGGTCCGACAGGACGAACGCGAGCGCCGACAGGACCCAGTACGCCATTGCATATTTGGCGAGCAGACCGAGCCCGACGGCAACCCCGACCAATAGCCACCACGGGCGCCCCCCGTCCTCGCGGGCGCGCAGGAAGGCGTAGAGCGCGGCGCTCCATAACAGCAGCAACGGCGCGTCGGTCGAGATGATGAATGCGGAAGCCGAGACGCCAGGGAGGCTCGCATAGGCGAGCGCCGACCAGAAGCCGGTGCGCGCGTCGTAAAGACGCACGGCGACGGCATAGACGAAAAAGGCGGCGCCGGCATGGAGCAGCGGCGCCGACAGCCGGACGGCGAATTCGCTGTTGCCGAAAAGCCCGGTCGTCAATGCGATCAGCCAGGCGAGGAGCGGCGGCTTCGAGTAATAGCCGAGCGCCGGGTGCTGCGCCCAGAACCAGTATTGCGCCTCGTCGGGATAGAGGTCGGCAGGCTGGACCGCGAGCCAGATCAGCCGCAGGGCGGTGATCGCGAGAACCGCGGCGAGCGCCGCGCCGGCATAGGAGCGCGGGACCGGCAATCGCACGGATGCCGCGGCGGCCGGTGCCGTCCGATCCATCGCCATCCCTCGCGCCCTTCCCCGCCGCGCCCCCTGCCGCCCAGCATAAGCGAACGGGACGCCCGGGGCCATCGCCGGTCTCCGTCATTTTCGGCTTCTCGTTTACCGATTGCTCACATAGGCTCCCGTCTTCAACCTTGATGGGAGGACCTGCATGCGCCCCTTGTCGGCACCGGCTCTCGGCATCCTCGTGCTCGCCTCGCTTCCGGGAATCGCCTCGGCCCGGATGATGAGCTTCACGGCGCAGTTGAGCGGCGCTTCCGAGGTCCCGCCGGTCACCACCAACGGCAAGGGAGCGGCGACGGCAACATTGAACACGACGACGCGCCGGCTCAGCTGGACGGTGCGGTATTCAGACCTCAGCGGCCCGGCCAAGGCCGGCCATATTCACGGTCCCGCCGCCTCCGGCCAGAACGCCCCGGTCATGGTTCCCTTCACCGGAAACCTTAAAAGCCCGATCCGGGGATCGGCCACATTGACCCCGACGCAGATGTCGGCGGTGGAGGCGGGCAAGACCTATGTGAACATCCACACCGCCCAGCACCCGGCCGGGGAAATCCGCGGCCAGCTCGAGCCGAAACAATAGCCCGCCGCACCGCGCCGCCCGCCCGCGTCGGCATGGCGCGGCAGGCGCGAGGGGTATAGCCTCGCTTCGGCGCAAGCCGAACGCGGCGGGCGAGGGCAGACATGGGCGCGGTGCTGACGCTGATCGATCTCGCGGGCGCGGTGGCCCTGCTGCTCTGGGGCGTTCATATGGTCCAGAGCGGCATCGAGCGCGCCTACGGTCCGAACCTGCGCCGCCTGCTCGCCACCGCATTGAAGGGCCGCGGCAAGGCGTTTCTCGCCGGCCTCGGCGTCACTGCGGTCCTGCAGAGCAGCACGGCAACCGGGCTGATGACGGCCGGCTTTGCCGCCGCCGGGCTTGTCGATCTCGTCCCCGCTCTGGCGATCATGCTCGGCGCCAATGTCGGTACGACCCTGATCGTCCAGGTCCTGTCCTTTGACGTGGCCCGCTGGTCGCCGCTGTTGATCCTGATCGGGGTCGTGGCGTTCCGGCGCGGCGGCGCCTCGCGCACCCGCGATCTCGGCCGCGTCGCGATCGGGCTCGGGCTCGTCCTTTTGTCCCTGCATCAGCTTCTCCTGCTCAGCCTTCCCTTTGAGAGCAGGCCGAGCCTGCGCCTGGTTCTCGGCGCCGTTTCCGCCCAGCCGGCGATCGACTTCATCATCGCCGCCGCCGCGACCTGGGCGGCGCATTCGAGCGTCGCGATCGTTCTGCTCATCATGTCGCTCGCGGCAAAAGGAGCGGTGACGTTGCCCGCGGCCCTGGCGCTCGTTCTCGGCGCCAATTTCGGCACGGCGCTGAACCCGCTGTTCGAAAGCGCCACAAAGGGCGACCCGGCCGCGCGCCGCCTGCCGCTCGGCAATCTGCTGAACCGCCTGCTGGGCTGCGTGATCGCCCTGGCGCTGGTCGGTCCGATTGCGGCGCAATTCGCCGCGATCGAGCCCGATCCGGCTCGTGCGGTCGCCGATTTTCACACCGGGTTCAATCTCGTTACCGGCGCGCTGTTCCTGCCGCTGCTCGGGCCCTTTGCGAGGCTGTTGCGGCAATTGCTGCCGGCCCGGACCGCCGCCGACCCCGGGCGGCCGCTCTATCTCGACGAGGGGGCGGAGATGCCGGCGATCGCGCTCGCCGGGGCAGCCCGCGAGGCGCTCAGAATGGCCGATGTGCTCGCCGCGATGCTGCGCGGGGCGAGCGAGGCGCTCAATGGGAACGACCGGCGGCGGATCGGCGAGACCCGGCGGCTCGATGACGTGCTCGACCGCTTGAACGCGGCGATCAAGACCTATCTGGCCGCGCTCAGCCCCGACGGGCTCGACGAGGAGGACGACCGCCGCCTGTCGGAGATCCTCAGTTTTATTACCAATCTCGAACATGCCGGGGACATCGTCACCGGCGGGGTCCTCGCCGCGGAAGCGAAGCTCGCCAAACGCGGGCTCGCGTTTTCGCCCGAAGGGAGGACCGAGATCGGCGCCATCCTCGACCGGCTCGAAACCAATCTGCGCGCCGCGACGGCCGTGTTCATGACCGACGATCCGCGCGCGGCGCGCAAACTGCGCGCCGAGAAGGAGGCGTTCCGGCGCCTCGACGCGCAGGCGACCGAGGCGCATTTCGCCCGGATCCGCGCCGGCCGGGCCGAGAGTCTGGCGACGAGCGGTTTGCACCTTGACGTGTTGCGCGATCTGAAGCGGATCAACGCCCATCTGACGCGCGCCGCCGATCCGATCCTCGACCGCCACGGCGAATTGCTGGCGAGCCGCCTCAGAGAAAGCGGCGAATAACCGCCGGCAGGATGCCTCTCGTGCCGCTTTTTGTTGATTTCTATGAGCGGCGGGAACGTTGCACCGCGCGCCGGGACGCGGCAACGTGATGCGGCAAGCGGCCTTGCAGACGGCCGAGGATCGGGCGCGATGAGCTATGTGAGACGGGTGTTGCAGCCGGGAGAAACGGTCGTCTATGCGACGACCCTGCATTGGCTGGTCTATCTGCGGGCGATCATTCTTTTTCTCATCGCCATCGGCCTTGCGATCGGATCGCTATGGGCGATCGGCAACGGCAATCTCGCGCTGTTGAGCGCCGCCGCCCTGGTCGGCTTGCTGGCGATCTCGTCCGGGTTCCGCGCCTGGATCCGGCGCACCACGACCGAGCTGGCCGTCACCGATCTGCGGATCATCTACAAGGCCGGGCTCTTGGGCCGCCATACCCTTGAAATGAATCGCTCAAAGGTCGAGAGCGTCGATGTCGACCAGAGCCTGTTCGGGCGCATGTTCGGCTATGGCACGGTTGTCGTCCGCGGCATCGGCGGCAGCCTGGAGCCGATGCGCAACATCCGCAATCCGATCACCTTCCGCAGCTTTATCACGGCGCGCTGAATACCCTCACCCACCGGCCCTGCGGGCCGGTCCCCCCTCTCCCGCATTGCGGGAGAGGGTGCCGAGCGGAGCGAGGCGGGTGAGGGCCGCTCTTCAGGCGGCGCGCTGGGCGATCCCCTTCTCTTCGAAGAGTTGCTGCAATTCGCCCGATTCGAACATCTCGCGGACGATGTCGCAGCCGCCGACGAACTCGCCCTTGACATAGAGCTGCGGGATCGTCGGCCAGTTCGAGAATTCCTTGATGCCCTGCCGGATCGCCGGATCGACGAGGACGTCGATGCCTTTGAACTTGACGCCGAGATGCGAGAGGATCTGCACCACCGCCGCGGAGAAGCCGCATTGCGGGAAGACCGGCGTGCCTTTCATATAGAGCACGACCGGGGTTTCCGCGATGTCCTGGCGGATGCGCTCGTGAGCGTTGTTGTCCATCGGATAATCCTCGTTGGGGTCGGTGACCGATTGCGCCCGCGCGGGCGGCTCAATCCTCCGGCGCCGCGGTCTGCAGCGCAAGGGCGTGAAGTTCGTTGCCCATGCGGCCGCGCAGGGCTTGATAGACCATCTGGTGCTGCTGTACCCGGGACTTGCCGCGGAAGGCGCCCGACACGATGCGGGCCGCGTAATGGTCGCCGTCGCCGCGCAGATCCTCGATCCGCACCTGCGCATCGGGCAGGCTTTCCTTGATCAGCCGCTCGATCATCGCCGCATCCATCGCCATCGGTCTCTTCGCCTCACCCTTGCGCCATGTAGGCCGGCAGCCAGTCCTCATTCGCCGATTTGAGCGCCATGACCGATATGGCACCGGCGCCGGGGAGTGTCAATTCGCCCCCGCTGACCACGCCGACGAGGCGAGCCGGCACGCCGGCCGCCCGTGCCGCGAAGAGGACCGCGTCGGGTTCGGCGGTCTCGACCAGATAGCGCGCCTGGTCCTCGCCGAACAGAAAGGCGTGGCGCGGCAATTCGGGCGGGAGCGCTGCGAAAGCGAGCCCGCGCCCGCCCGCCATCGCCATCTCGGCGGCGGCGACGAGCAGGCCGCCCTCCGACAGATCGTGGCAGGCGACGGCGCGGCCCTCGCGAATGAGGGCGCGGACAAGATCGCCGTTCCGCCGCTCGGCGGCGAGATCGACCGGCGGCGGCGCGCCTTCGCTCTTGCCTTCGATCTCGCGCAGATAGAGCGAGGCGCCGAGATGGCCGCGCGTCTTGCCGATGAGGATCAGCGCGTCGCCGTCGCGCTTGAGCGCGAGATCGACCGCCTGCCGCGCGTCTTCGACGAGGCCGACGCCGCCGATCACCGGGGTCGGCAAGACTGCCCGCCCGCTCGTCTCGTTGTAGAACGACACATTGCCCGAGACGACCGGATAGGCGAGCGCGAGGCAAGCCTCGCGCATGCCCTCGATCGCGCCGACAAATTCGCCCATGATCTCGGGCCGCTCGGGATTGCCGAAATTCATGTTGTCGGTGAGCGCCAGCGGCATCGCGCCCACGGCGGTCAGATTGCGCCAGCTCTCGGCGACGGCTTGGCGGCCGCCGATGACCGGGTCGGCGCGGCAATAGCGCGGCGTGCAATCGGTGGCGAGCGCCAGCGCCTTCCGCTCCCCGACCCGCACGATTGCGGCGTCGCCGCCCGGGCGCTGCACCGTGTTGCCCATCACGAGATGGTCGTACTGCTCCCAGATCCAGCGCTTTGCGGCCAAGGTCGGGGTCGCAAGCAGCCGCTCCAGAGACGGGAGCGGGTCGCGCTCGGGCAGCGCGGCGGGATCGATTGCGGGTTCGGGGTCGCGCCGGCGCCACGGCCGCTCGTAGACCGGCGCCTCGCCGACGAGCGGGCCGACCGGGATGTCTCCGACAATCTCTCCGCCCTTGCGCAGAACGAGGCGGCCGCCCTCGGTGACCCGGCCGATCACCGCGAAATCCAGTTCCCATTTGGCAAAGACCTGCCGCGCCGCCGCCTCGGCGCCGGGAGAGAGGATCATCAGCATGCGCTCCTGGCTCTCGCTCAGCATGATCTCGTAGGCGCTCATGCCGGTCTCGCGCACCGGCACGCGGTCGAGATCGAGCTCGATGCCGAGGCCGCCCTTGCCGGCCATCTCGACCGAGGAGGAGGTCAGTCCGGCCGCCCCCATGTCCTGGATCGCGACGATCGCATCGCCTTCCATCAATTCGAGGCAGGCTTCGATCAGCAGTTTCTCGGTCAACGGGTCGCCGACCTGCACGGTGGGGCGCTTGTCCCCCGAGGCATCGGCGCCGAACTCGGCCGAGGCCATCGTCGCGCCGTGGATGCCGTCGCGCCCGGTCTTGGCGCCGACATAGATCACCAGATTGCCCGGCCCCGTCGCCGCCGAAGTGAAGATGCGGTCGGTGCGCGCCACTCCGACGCACATCGCATTGACCAGGATGTTGCCGTCATAGGCCGGATCGAAATCGCATTCGCCGCCGACCGTCGGCACCCCGACGCAATTGCCGTAGCCGCCGATGCCGGCGACGACGCCGGAGACGAGATGCCGTGTCCGCGGATGGGCGGGGCTGCCGAAGCGCAGCGCGTCCAAGAGGGCGATCGGCCTTGCCCCCATCGTGAACACGTCGCGCAGGATGCCGCCGACCCCGGTCGCCGCCCCCTGATAGGGCTCGATAAAGGACGGGTGGTTGTGGCTCTCGATCTTGAAGACGACCGCCTCGCCGTCGCCGATGTCGACGACGCCGGCGTTCTCGCCGGGGCCGTAGAGCACGCGCGATCCCGTCGTCGGCAGCCGTTTCAGCCAGAATTTCGAGGATTTGTACGAGCAGTGCTCGCTCCACATGACCGAAAAGACGCCAAGCTCGACGAGGTTCGGCATGCGTCCGAGAATCTCCGCGGCGCGCGCGAATTCCGCCGCCGACAGCCCGTGCTCGGCCGCCAGCTCCGCGGTGGCGATATCCGTATCGCTCACGCCAGCGCGCCCATCAGCCCGGCAAAGAGCGCGTTTCCGTCGGTCGAGCCCAACAGCGGATCGGTGGCGTTCTCGGGATGCGGCATCAATCCCAATACGGTTCGGCCCTCATTGAAGATGCCGGCGATTGCGCGGGCCGAACCGTTGAAATTGTCGTTGTCGCCCTGCGCGCCGTCCGCACCGCAATAGCGGAAGGCGACGCGCCCCTCGCCCTCGAGCCGGTCGAGCGTGTCGGGATCGGCGACATAGGCGCCGTCGTGATGAGCGACCGGCAGGCGGACCGTCTGCCCCTCCTCGTAGCCGCAGGTGAAGATCGTCTGGGCGTTCTCGACCCGCAAATGGATGTCGCGGCAGGTAAAGCGCAGCGAGCGGTTTGGCAACAAGGCGCCGGGCAGCATTCCCGCCTCGGTCAGGATCTGAAAGCCGTTGCAGATGCCGAGGACCGGCGTGCCGCGCTCCGCCGCTCCGCGCACCGCGCGCATGACCGGCGAATGCGCCGCCATCGCGCCGGGGCGCAGGTAATCGCCATAGGCGAAGCCGCCCGGCAATACGACCAGATCGACCGCGGGCAGGCTCGCCTCGCGATGCCAGACGCGCAGCGGCTCATGGCCGGTGATGCGCCGGAGCGCGGCGACGAGGTCGCGCTCGCGGTTCGAACCGGGAAAGATGACAATGGCGGATTTCATGTCTCCTCGACCAGTGCGATCGCATAATTCTCGATGACCGGATTGGCGAGCAATTCCCGGCACATCGCCTCGATTTGGGCGCGCGCGGCGGCGGGGTCGCTCTCGGCGAGTTCGAGCTCGATCAGTTTGCCCTGCCTGACCTCGCCGACTCCGGCAAAGCCCAATTGGGCGAGCGCATTGCCGATCGCCTTGCCCTGGGGGTCGAGCACACCCGGTTTCAGCCTGATCTCGACGCGCGCCTTCATGCCTGCTCCGCTGCGGGTCGTCCACCGCTTCACCCCGACCCCGGCCCTCCCCCATCGAGGGAGAGGGAGGGCACGGGTATAAATGGCGATCGGGAGCATGGGCCACAATCTCCCGGCGCCTCAGCCGGCGAGGTCGACGGCGCGCCACGGGCTCCTCTGCGGCAGCCATTCGGCGTAGCGGAACACCGGCTTCAACGCCGGCTCCTCGGGGGTCGGCAAGGCGATCAGTGCGCTCGACACGGTGGCGAAGCCGCCGCGGGTGCGGAAGCGGAGCGCCGCTTCCGCGCCCTCGCCCGGCGGCGCCTCGTCGTCGGCGAGCAGGTCTTCCCACGCCTTCCAGTCGCCGTGCTCGGGGTCCGGCACCGGGGCGGCACGGAAGCGGGGCCGCGCCAGTTCGAGCCGCCGCGTGGCCGGATCGTCGATGTCGCCGGCGGCGATCAAGGACAGGTCCTCCGGCAGCGGATGAACCGCGATCCGCCCGTCGCCGGCATGGCGCACCCAGAACCCGTCGCGGTTGTCGACGACGATCAGGTTGAAGCTGCGATAGGCGGCGGGATTAAGCGCCGAGAGCGCCGCCGCGGCCGCGACCGCATCGGCGTGATCAAGGGCTTCGAGCACCAGTTCGCCGCGCGAGCGGCGGTCGGGCAAGGGTCCGAGCGAGCCGGTCCGGTTGAGGATCGCGGCGATGACGCCCCAGTCGTTGAGGCCGAGCCACGAGCCGCCGGCGAGGAGATCGAGCCCGGCCGTGACCTCCGGCCGGTCCGACCAATGGCGTCCGGGCGGACGGGCGGGACGGTCCGCCATTTCGTCGCGGTTGGCGCCGATCAATACCGGCCAGCGATAGCCGGGCCGGCGCAGGATCACCAACGTGCACATGCTCTGCTACGCTCATTGCCTATTATATTTATATAGGGAATCCAAAGGCGCCCCGGCGCCGGACTCGGAATGACGGGGATCATGACCACCTTCGACGAACGCGAGAAAGAATTCGAAGCTCGTTTCAAGCACGACGAGGAATTCCGCTTCAAGGTTGCCGCCCGCCGCAATCGCCTGTTCGGGCTGTGGGCGGCAGAGCGCCTGGGCCTTGCGGGCGGAGCCGCCGAGGCCTACGCCCGCGAGGTCATCAATGCCCAATTCGCTCCCGGCGGCGACCAGAACGTCGTCGCCAAGGTGGCCGCCGACCTCGGCCCCCGTGACCCGGCAATGACGCCTGAGCGCATCCGCTTCGAGCTCGAACACTTTGCCGGGCAGGCCAAGCAGCAATTGATGCGGGAGTAGCGGGAGAGGGGCTTTTTGGCAAGCCCTACACCGGCTTGTCGCCCTTGACCGTGACGCGATGGCCGGAGCGCATATGCGGCCAATAGTCCCACATCGCATGGTGCTGGACGCAGCGGTTGTCCCAGAACGCGATCGAATTCTCGCGCCAGCGGAAGCGGCACTGGAACAGCGGGTTCGCCATGTGCTCGAAGAGATAGCGCAGGATCGCCTCGCTCTCGTCCCGGGGGACGCCGAGAATGCGCCGCGTGAACCCCTTGTTGACGTAGAGCGCCTTCTTTCCGGTCACCGGATGGGTGCGCACCACCGGATGCTCGGCGCGCGGGTAGCTCGGCTTGTCGGCGACGCCGAAATTGGCGTAGAGCCCGCGGTAATGGTCGCCGTCATGGACCGCGACGAGGCCGTCGAGATAGTGTTTCATGCGCGGGGACAAGGCTTCATAGGCGGCGTACATACTGGCGAACAAGGTGTCGCCGCCCCGTGGCGGGCATTGCCGGATGTAAAGGATGCTGCCCATCGGCGGCTCGGGGTCGCAGGACACGTCGCTGTGCCAGCCCTCGCCGTTGGCGCGCGGCGAATCCTTGTCGGCGTGGATGACCATCAATTCCGGGTGGCCCTCTTCGTGCGGCGCCGCCGGATGGATGTGCAGTTCGCCGAAGAGCCGACCGAACGCCAGATGCTGCTCCGGCGTCAGGTGCTGATCGCGGAAGAAGATCACGAGGTTTTCCGAGAGCGCCCGGTGCAGTTCGTCGAGCGTGTGATTGCCGAGCGGGCGCGCGAGGTCGACGCCGCCGATCTCGGCACCGATGATCGGCGTCAATTTGTCGAGCGTGATCGTCTCGTAGGGCGCCCCTTCCGCCGCCCTATGCTTGTAGCGCGGGCCGCTGTTGCCGGTGAGCGAAGTCATCGCCTCTCCTCGAAAAGTGCCGGATCGATTCGGGCGGCGAGCCTAGCCCTGGCTGGGTGGCGTCTCAATTTGAATTTGGATTGAGAATGCACACCCTGTCGTTCCGGGGCGAGGGCATTGCCCGCGAACCCGGAACCCATGAACACAGGCCTTTGCTTATCTTGCCAAAGCCGGTGTTCATAGATTCCGGGTCCGGCCCTAAAGGGCCGGCCCGGAATGACGTGCTCTATCTTTCGGTAAAGCCGGGCGCATCGCGCCGATAACGAAATCCTTTGCTCCGGCTGCGGATCGGGCTCGATAACGGAGGGGCCGCAACTCACCCGCGCGACCGATGCCGAATTCGCTGCGCACCCGGTTCCTGCAGAAACTCCGCAACCGCCTCGGCGGCGAGGCGATGCCGTTGCGCCTCGTCTTCTGGGACGGCGAGGTCTTCGATTTTGCCGCCGATCCCCGGGTCACGATCACGCTCACCACGCCGCGCCTCGTTCGGCTCTTTCTGCTCGGCGACATCGCCGGCCTCGGGCGGGCCTACGTCAAGGGCGAGATCGGCGTCGAGGGGCGGGTCGAGGAGGTGCTGGCGATCGGCATCAGGATCGCCGAGCGGCTCGGCGCTTCACCGCTGCTGCGGCGCGTCGGAGCCCTGTTGCCGCACCGGCGGTTTCGCCACAGCCGCAAGCGGGACGCCGCGGCGATCCGCTATCATTACGACGTCTCGAACGATTTCTACCGCCTGTGGCTCGACCGCAATATGATCTATTCCTGCGCCTATTTCGTGACCGGCGAAGAGGACCTCGACCGCGCGCAGGAACAGAAGCTCGACCATATCTGCAGAAAGCTGCGCCTCAAACCGGGCGAGCGGCTGCTCGACATCGGCTGCGGCTGGGGTGGACTGCTCCACTGGGCGGCGACGCGATACGGCATAGAGGGCGTCGGGATCACGTTGAGCGAGGCGCAGAGGGCCTATGCGCAAACCTGGGCCGAAACCGCCGGGCTCCAATCCCGGATCGAAATCCGACTGCAGGATTATCGCGAGGTCGCGGGCGAAGCCCTTTACGACAAGATCGTCTCGGTCGGCATGTACGAGCATGTCGGCATCGCCAATCTGCCGCTCTATTTCGCCGCAATCGGCCGATTGTTGCGGCCGGGCGGGCTCGTCCTCAACCACGGCATCACTTCGGGCGACCGTGACGGGCGGGCGCAGGGTCCGCCGGGCGGCGAGTTCATCGACCAATTCGTCTTTCCCGGCGGCGAGGTGCCGCACATCTCGCACGCGCTCTACGAGGTTGCCGGCGCCGGGCTCGAAATCCTCGACGTCGAGGATCTGCGCCCGCATTACCCGCAAACCCTGGTGCGCTGGCTCGCCCGGCTCGAAGCCCGGCGCGAGGAGGCGATCGCCGCCGCCGGTGCGGAGCGCTATCGGATCTGGCGGATGTACATGGCCGGCATGGCTCATGCCTTTGACCGCGGCTGGCTGTCGGTGTGCCAGACCCTGGCGCAAAAACCGGCCGAAGGCGGCATGGCTGCGCGGCCGTGGACCCGGCGCTATCAATATGAGGACGAGGCCGGCGCCGCCGCGCCGCTGAGCCGTGCCCTCGACTGGGGCACGCGGTGACGGATCGTCGCCAATAACTGGGTGTCAACGGCCGCGGAGCAAATTGCCGGCTCGGCCGTTGTCGGCGCGGCAACTTGATGACAGGCCCGTAGAGGCGTATGGTAATGGTTGTGGCCCTTGCGATTGGACATCCCAAAGGTTCCGGCGCTGCGCCGGAGCTTTCCGGCGCGTGTCCTCTCCTCTTCTCTTTCTGACGAACGATCATGCTCGCGACCACCGAGGGCGTGCAGCCGACCAAAGGCTTCCGCGGCGGCTTTCAGGCGCTCGCCCAGATTGCGCGGGCGCACGGCGTGCACACCACCGCGGCGCAAATCGCACACGAGATGGCGCAGGGCCGCACGCCGCCGAACGCCGAAGACCTCGCGCGCGCCGCCAAATTGATCGGGTTGAAGGCGCGCATCATCAAGCATCCGAGCGCCAAGCGCCTGCGCGCAATCCCGGTGCCCGCAATCGTCCGATTGAAGGACGGCGTCTGGGCGATCTTCCGCGGCGAGGGGACGCCGGGTCTCTATCGCCTGATCGACCCGGCGACGCGGGAGATCGAAAACCTGCCGCTCGACGAGGTTCTGCGCCGCCTCGACGGCGAGGTCCTGCTGATCGGCAAGGGTCTCGCTCTCGCCGCGGAGACATTGGCCTTCGGCTTCGGCTGGTTCGTCGCCGCGATCAAGCGCTATCACAAGCCGCTCGCCGAGGTTCTGGTCCTCTCGTTCTTTGTCAACCTGCTGGCTCTCGCCACCCCGCTCTGCTTTCAGCTTGTCATCGACAAGGTCCTCGCGCACAAGAGCTTCTCGACCCTTGTCGTGGTCATTTCGGCGCTCGTCCTGCTCGCCGTGTTCAGCGGGCTGCTGAAATATTTGCGACAATACCTTTTGGTCCATACCTCGAACCGCATTGACGTCGAACTCGGCGCCAAATTGTATGACCATCTCGTCCACCTGCCGATCGCATTTTTCGAGAAGCGTGCTGCCGGAGTCATTGCGACGCGCGCGCGGGAATTGCAAAGTATCCGCAATTTTCTGACTGGTGAAGCGCTGCTGTCGGCGATCGATCTGGGATTCATCTTTGTATTCTTCGCAGTGCTTTTTCTGTATTCAAAATTGCTGGCGTTGATCGTGTTGTTGCTGTTGCCGTTTTACGTCGTTGTCGGCGCCGTCCTGCGCCCGAAACTGAAGCGGCTTCTCAAAGCCAAATTCCGCCGCTGGGCGGCCGGGCAGCAGCTCCTGGTCGAAAGCATCATCGGCATCCAGACGCTGAAGGCGGCGGCCGTCGAGCCGATGTTCCAGCGGCACTGGGACGAGCGCCTGTCGACCTTTGTCAAGACCAGCTTCGACGCGAAAATGGTCGGCGTCGCGGCGGCGACCACGGTCGAGTTCCTGAGCAAACTGACCCTGGCGCTGATCCTGTTCTTTGGCACGATCGAGGTCCTGGAAGGGCGCATGACGGTCGGCGGCCTCGTCGCGTTCAGCCTGATCGTGCGGCGGATGACCCAGCCGATCCTCCGCCTGTCCCAGCTCTGGCAGGATTTCCAGCAGGTTCAAGTCGCCATCGACCATGTCGGCGACATTCTCAACGCGCCGGTCGAGAGCCGGCCCAAAGCGGCCCTGATCGGTCCGCAACTGCAGGGCGAAATCGAGTTTCGCAATGTCAGCTTCCGCTACCGGGACGAGCTTCCCGACGTGCTGAAGAACATCTCGTTGCGGATCCGCCCGGGCGAGGTCATCGGCATCGTCGGTCCGTCCGGCTCGGGCAAATCGACCCTGACCAAATTGCTGCAGCGCCTGCACATGGCCACCTCCGGCGAGATCCTGATCGACGGCATGGACGTGGCCCAGCTCGACCCGGCCTGGCTGCGCCGCCAGCTCGGCGTCGTGTTGCAGGAGAATTTCCTGTTCAACCAGACGGTGCATGAGAACATCGCCCTGGCCCGTCCGGACATGCCGCGGGCGCAGGTGATCCGGGTGGCGCGGCTCTCTGGCGCGGACGAGTTCATCTCCGAGCTGCCCCAGGGATATGATACGATCATTGAGGAGCGCGGCGCCAATCTGTCGGGCGGCCAGCGCCAGCGCCTGGCGATCGCCCGCGCGCTCGCCACCGATCCGCGCATCCTGATCTTCGACGAGGCGACGAGTTCGCTCGACTACGACAGCGAGCGCATCATCCAGCAGAACATGGACCGGATCGGCCAGGACCGCACCGTGATCATCATCGCCCATCGGCTTGCCGCGGTCCGGCACTGCGACCGATTGATCGGCATCGTCAACGGCGAGATCGTCGAGCGGGGGACGCACGAGGAGTTATTGCGCCGCCGCGGCGGGCTCTACGCTCATCTATGGGCGCTTCAGAACGAGCATCTGACCGCATGAAGGGGGGCTCGGTCTCGGTCCTGCCGCGCCGCCGCCC
>DATFCQ010000104.1:0-16637 GCA_035252905.1 Allostellaceae bacterium
CCGGTCCTGGTCGTGCGCGACACCGCCGGCACGGTGCGCGCCTTTCTCAACGTCTGCCGCCATCGCGGCAACCGGCTGTGCCGGGCCGACAGCGGCAACGCCGCAAGCTTTACCTGCGCCTATCACGGCTGGACCTACGGCAATGACGGGCGGCTCACCGGCGTGCCCTATCTGAAGGAAGCTTATCACAACGAATTGCAGCGCGAGCGCTGGGGCCTCGTGCCGGTGGCGCAATTGGACAATTACAAGGGACTGTGGTTCGCCACCTTCGACCCCGCGGCACCGCCTCTGCGCGACTCTCTCGGCGAGATGGCCTGGTATCTCGACGCCTTTGTCGACCGGCGCGAAGGCGGCATCGAGATCGTCGGCGCGCATAAATGGGTCATGCCGTGCAACTGGAAATTCCCGGCCGAGAATTTCGGCGGCGACGCCTATCACGTGCCGTGGAGCCACCTGTCGGCGGTCACGACCGCGTTCAGCACCGGGGTGACGACAAATCCGAACACCACCGGCCATATGGTCTCACCCGGCAACGGGCATGTCGTGATCTGCGTCGGACCGAACGACGTCGGCGAGCCTCCGGTGCCCGAGATCCTCGCTTACGAGCAGCAGATCCGCCCGGAGGTCGAGAAGCGCCTTGGACCGCGCGCGCGGCTCGTCAATCCGCTCGTCGGCACATTGTTCCCGAATTTCTCTCTATTGCGTGCGACCTCGCGCACCTTGCGCGTGTGGCATCCGCGCGGTCCCGACAAGACCGAGGTCTGGTCGTGGGTGTTCATCGACACGGCCGCGCCGGCCTCCATCAAGGAGGCGATCCGGCTGGCCGGGATACGAGGCTTCAGCCCGTCCGGCACGTTCGAGCAGGACGACATGGACAACTGGCAGGAGTGCACCCGGACCTGTCGCGGCTTCGTCGCGCGGCAGATGCCGCTGAACACGCAGATGGGGCTCGGGCATGAGCGGTTCGATCCGCAGCTCGGCGCCTGGGCCAGCGATTTTCGCATGAGCGAGAGCAATCACCGGCACTTCTATCGCCGCTGGGCGCAATTGATGACCGACGGCGGGAGCGAGGGATGCTGAAATGGAGCGGAGGAGGCTCACATGATCAAAGGACTGCACCACAACGCGTATCGCTGCCGCGATTCGGAGGAGACGCGGGCCTTTTACGAGGATTTTCTCGGGCTGCAACTGGTCAGTGCGTTCGCGATCGACGAGGGCCGCGCCTTGCATACCTTTTTCGCAATGGATGACGGCTCCTGCCTCGCCTTCTTCGAGGTGCCGGGGAAGCCGTTCGATTTCAAGCAGCAGGATTCGCTCGATCTGCACATTGCGCTCGGCGTCGAGCCCGATGTGTTCGACGCGATGCTGGACAAGGCACGGACGCAAGGCCGGGCGGTGCGCGGGCCCGTCGATCACGGCTTTGTCCGCTCGATCTATTTCCGCGATCCCAACGGCTACGTCATCGAACTGACCGCCAGCACCGGGGTCCACGGCGAGATTATGGACCCCGCCGTGTCGAAGCCGCATCAGGCGCTCGCCCGCTGGCAGGCGGCAAAGGGCGGTTGACCGGCCCCGCCCCTCACCCTCCCGCTGCGCGGGTCCCTCCCTCTCCCCGCAAGCGGGGAGAGGGCCGGGGTGAGGGGCTCTTCCGGTACCTCTTTGCAATCTGTTGGCGGAGTAACCCTACTCCGCCGCCGCTGCGGGCGCCTTCTTCGGTTCCGGGTTGAGTTCGCGCAGGCGCGGCATGACCTCCCGGCCGAACAATGTGATGTTGGCGACCGTGTCGGTGTGGTCGAGAAAGCCGCCCTGGCCGAACATCAACAGATGTCCGAAACCGCCGACCTGGTCGCTCAATGCCTTGATCTGTGCATAGACGTCGTCGGGGGTGCCGGCAAAGCAGGTGCCGCTCTCGATCAACTGTTCGATCGTCGCCGTCGTCTGGTCGATTGCATTGCCGTTGCGGTCGCGGACAAAGCCGCCGCGCCTGCCGTCCGATTTGAGCATCGCAATGTTGGCGCCGAGCGAATTGTAGCCCGGCGGGTTGGTGAAGGGTTCGAGCACGACCGGGGAGGTGCGCACGTAATCGGCGGCGAGATCGGCGCGGCGCAGCCCCTCCTCGCGCGTCGTCCCGACGCCGACAATGGCGGCATAGGCAAAACGGTCGGGGCCGGCGGTCCAGCCGCGTTCGCGGGCGCGCTGGCGATAGGCGTCGAACATCGGTCCCGCCCCCGATCCCGACAACAGGGTGCCGACGACATGGCCGTGCTCGGCCGCCATCCGGCCGGTGTCGGTGCTGAGCCCGGTCATCCAGACCGGCGGCGTCGGCTGCTGCAACGGCCGCGGCCAGATGTTGACGTTGCGGTAATGGAAGAACTCGCCCTCCCAGTTGAACGGGCCGTCGGTCGTCGTCAATGCCTTCAGGATCAGGTCATGCGCTTCCCAATAGCGCCGCATCAGAGTGGCCGGATTGCTGTTGGCCGGCGCGATCTCGTAGGGCGCGCCCTTGACCAATCCCATCTCGAGTCGCCCGCCCGACAAGACGTCGAGCCAGGCCATCTCCTCGGCAACGCGCACCGGGTCGGGGCGGTTGGCGATCGGAGTGCCGAGCGCCAATAGCCGCGACCGCTTGGTCTCCCGCGCGAGGATCGCGAGCGCCATCGGCACCGAGATGGTCAGGCAGGTCGACGTGCTGTGATGCTCGTTGACCATGATGTCGAGCCCGACCTCGTCGCACAGGGCGAACTCGTCGAGATAACGGTTCAGGAGGCGGTGCCCGGTCTGCGGGTCGAAATGGGCGTTCGGCAGGACGACCCTGAGCGAGCCCCGCTTCAGCCCCTCCTCCCAGGCCGGGTGATAGGCCATCTCCGAGAAGTACCAGACGCGCATGGGGTCCTCCTCTCGATCTCTATGCGCTGGCGCCGTCGACCAACGCCGCTATCCTGTTGCCGCGCCGCGGCTGCGGGGATCAGGCGGGGCCGACCTCGACCGCGGTGTCGTTGAAGCAGGCGCCTTCGGCGAGGTCGGCGCGCAGATCCGCCGAGACGAGAGCGGAGATCGTCTGCCCGGTGCGGCTGGTGGCGAGCCACGCGCCCTTTTCGCTGGCGACGACGCCGGGCGGCACCGCATCGCTGACCGTGAGCGGCAGGATCACTTCGCCGCGCCCGTTCCATATCCGGACCTCGGCGCCGGAGGCGAGGTTGCGCCGGGCGGCGTCCTGAGGGTTCATCACCAGCGGCGGCGCCAGGGCGCTGCCCGACAGGTGGCCGAGGGTCGAGGAGATGCGCTTGTCCGAGGATGGCGAGATCAGCATCAGCGGATAATCGTCATCGCGCGCGCGCCAGTCCGGCAACAACGCCGCCGCGCCCCAGCGCGCGGCCAGGGCCTCCGATGTCAATTCGATCTTGCCCGACGGGGTCGCGGGAAGGATCGTATCGAAGAGGACCAGCGGCTTGCCGTCGGCCGCTGTCATCGCCACGGCGTTGCGGGTCGGGATCTGGCTTGGCTGCAGCCCTTTGAGGCGCGGATCGGCGGGATCGACGGCGTCGTCCATCAGTTCGGCGTCGCTGGCCCGAAAGCACGGCTCGTCAAAGCCGAAGCGGGCGGCGAGGCGGCGGAAGATCTCGGTATTGGGCAGGGATTCGCCGCAGGGCGGGATCACCGCCTCGGCGCGCTGCAGCCAGTGATGCCCGTAAGACGGGTAGAGATCGGCATATTCAAAATGCGTCGCCGCCGGCAATACAATGTCGCAATGCGCCATGCTCTCGGTCATCGTCACCTCGATGCCGACGGCAAAGACGTCCTCGTGGGCGAGCCCGCTGCGTATCCGGTTCTGATCCGGGTGCACGACGACCGGGTTGTGGTTGTAGACGAACAGCGCGCGCAGCGGCGGATCGAGATCGTCCTCGACGAGATGCCGGCCGACGTCGAGAATGTTGATCGTGCGGGTGCCGGGAGGCGCCAGATCCGGGCGCTGCAACCGCGCCGGAGTCTTCGGGAAGGCGTTGCTGGCGCCGAGCACGATGCCGTTGCCCCGGCCCAGTTTGCCGATAAGGGCCGGCAGGGCGATGATGGCGCGGATCGCGCTGCCGCCGTTGCGGCCCCGTTCGAGACCGTTGCCGGGGGCAAACACGAGCGGTTCGGCCTCGGCCAGCCACCGCGCCAGGGTCAGGATCCGCTCCTCGGGCACACCGCAGATTTCGGCCGCACGCGCAGCCGGCCAAGCGCGCGCCCGGGCCAGGAACGCCTCGGCGCCGAGCACGTGCCGGGCGATAAAGGCATCGTCAAGGGCGCCGATGCGTTCGAGTTCGACGGCCAATGACCAGGCGAGGAGCGTGTCGGTGCCGGGGCGCAGCGCGAGATGCAGATCCGCCTGTTCGGCGATCTTGGTGCGCAATGGGTCGACGACGACAAGCCGGCCGCCCTTGCGCTTGGCGTGGCGGACGCCGCGCACGAGGTGCAGGTTCGACACCGTTGCGTTATTGCCCCAGACGATATTGAGCGCGGCGTTCTCGGCGAATTCGGGCGGAACGCCGGGCACTGCGCCATAGGTCCCGGCCCAGGCCTCGCTGCGCACGCCGCCGCACAAGGCACGACGATAGAGGAGGCTCGCGCCGAGCCGGTGGAAGAAGCGCAACGACATGCTGTCGCCGGCGAGAAAACCGTGCGGGCCGGCGTAATTCAACGGCATGACCGCCTGCGGCCCCCAGCGGTCGACAACCGCCATGACCTGCCGGTGGATCTCGTCGAGCGCCTCTTCCCACGAGAGGCGCGCGAATTCCCCCGATCCCTTCGGCCCGGTGCGGCGCAGCGGATGGAGGAGGCGCTGCGGCCCGTGCACAAAGCCGGCCATGTCGCGGGCGACCTTGTTGCAGATCACCTTCGCCGTATAAGGCGCCGCCGCGGAGCCGCGCACCCGGGCGATCCGGCCGTCGGCGACCGTGACTTCGAGACTGCAGGCGTCCGGACAATCGAACGTGCACACGCTCGCCATGTCTTGCAGGGCCATCAGAGCGCTCCTCGGCCGGGCTTCGGCTGTCGCCGGAGAGTGTATAGGCAAGGGTCCCGATCGGGTAGCCTTGACCGAGGAAACCGTAGGGCGGAATAGCACAGCGTATTCCGCCACTCTTTCAAGCTGGCGGAATGCGCCGCCCCGGCTGCGCCGGAGCAGCTTTTCCGCCCTACTTTCCGGGAGAAACCTGTTGGCCAACCTCTCCCCCCGCGCAGACTACGACGCCGTCGCTCCCCTCTATGACTCGCAGCCCTACCGGGCGAGAGCGGCCGATCCGGAATTCCTGGCGCTCATCGCGCAGCGCGCCTCCCCGCAGGCGCCTTCCGCGCTCGACATCGCCTGCGGCACCGGCAATCAGCTTGTCGTCAACCGCGCGGCCGCGCCCCGCGCCCGGCTGGTCGGGATCGACCGGTCGCTCGGCATGCTGCGGCAGGCCCGTCCCAAGGCTGCGGACATCGCCTGGGTGCAGGCCGACGCCGCCGTGCTCCCCTTTCCGGCCCTGAGCTTTGATTTGATCAGTTGCCAGTTCGCCTTCCATCATTTTGCCGACAAGACCGGCATGCTGCGCGAGGCCTTCCGGGTCCTGCGCGTCGGCGGCCGCCTTGTTCTGCGCAATCTGCCCGCAAAAATCTTCGGATTGGCTCTATTACCGCTATTTCCCGGAAGCCGAGGTCATCGATCTGCGGGATTTCTGGCCGCCGGAGGCCATGGCGGCGGCCCTGGAGGAGGCCGGATTTGCGGCGGTGAGCGTGGCATTCGAGCCTATACGCTTTGCGCAGGACCTGTCGGCATGGCTCGAAATCGTGCGGCGCCGCGATACCTGCTCGGAACTGCTTGCGATCTCTGACGCGGCCTATTGAGGCGGGTGTGCGCTGCCTGGAGCGCGAATTGGCGGACGACAGCGCGCCGCGGCAGCGCGAGGATCATCTCTGTTTGCTCACCTTGCGCGGCGACAGGAGTCATCCCGCGGGATGACCTAGCCAAAGGGATAACGGCCAGACTTGCGGAGACGGTGCGCAAGGGACGCGCGTACCCTCTCCCAGGTTGACCGCGATCGTGCTAAATTCTCCTCGTCTGCACCTGAACCCCTTGCCGCTGCGTAGCGCGTTGTGACCGCGTGCCGGCGGTCCCGCCGCCGGCGGTTTGTCGAGCGGCTCCACCAGAGAGGATTCGCATCATGAAGATCAAGATATTGAGCGCAGCCACGGCGATCGTCCTGGCGCTCGGCACCGGCGCGATGGCGCAGATGTCGCGGACGGCGCCCCCGACGGTCGGCGGGGCGCCGATGTATCCGAGCCGGAACATCGTGCAGAACGCCAGCCAGGCGAAGAACCTGACGACCCTGGTAAAGGCGGTTCAGGCCGCCGGTCTCGTTCAGACCCTCGAAGGCCCCGGCCCGTTCACCGTCTTTGCGCCGACCAACGAGGCGTTCGCGGCCTTGCCGCCCGGGACCGTCCAGACCCTGCTCGAACCCCAGAACAAGGCCGAGCTGGTCAAGATCCTGACCTATCACGTGGTTTCCGGCGCCTACACCTCGCAAGTACTGGAGCGCGATCTCCGGGCGACGCCGGGGGGCAAGGTCTCTCTGAAAACCGTGGAAGGCGAGCCGCTGATCGTCTCCGAAGAGGGCGGCGCGTTGATGATCACCGATCAGAAAGGCGGGACCGCCCGCGTCACGATCCCCGACGTATTCCAGAGCAACGGGGTCGTCATGGTCATCGACAAGGTTCTCATGCCCTAGCATAATCACTGCCGATCTTTGTCGCGGCGCCACGCCGGCGGGCGGGTCCCTTGGGGTCCGCCCGCCTCGCCGCCCCGGCCGCATCACGGGCAATTTCGGGCCAACCGGCGATGAATTACGAGATTGGGCGCAGGCGGTTTCGGCATTGGATCTATCGTCATTCCCTGCTCATACGAATCTGTCATTGGATCAATGTCGTCTGCATGACCGTCCTGTTGATGAGCGGGTTGCAGATCTTCAATGCTCATCCCGCGCTCTATTGGGGGGATAAATCCGACTTTGCCGCTCCCATTCTGAGCCTCGGCGCGGAACAGGGCGCAAGCGGCCGACTGGTCGGGGTGACGTCGGTTTTCGGCCACTCCTTCACCACGACCGGGTTCCTTGGGGTGTCGGCCGGCCCTACCGGCCAGATCGAGGCGCGCGGCTTTCCGTCATGGTCGACCATTCCCGGCGAGCAATGGCTCGCGATGGGCCGGCGCTGGCATTTCTTTTTCGCCTGGATTTTCGTGATCAACGGCGCGCTGTATCTGGCCTATGCGCTGGTCAGCGGGCATATCCGCCGCGGCCTCGTTCCGTCGCGCAGCGATCTGCGGCACATCGGACGATCGATATGGGACCACCTGCGCCTGCATTTCCCCAAGGGCGAGGAGGCGGAGGGGTACAATGTCCTGCAGCGGCTCGCCTATCTGATCGTCATCTTTGTTCTGGTGCCGTTATTGATCCTCGCCGGGCTTTCGATGTCGCCGCGCATCGATGCCGGCTTTCCGTGGCTGCCGGCGCTGTTCGGCGGCCGGCAATCGGCGCGCACAATCCATTTTGTCTGCGCCTTCTCGCTGCTGGCGTTCACGATCATCCATCTGGTGATGGTGCTGGTGTCGGGAGTGTGGAACAACCTTCGCTCGATGGTGACCGGGTGGTACGTCCTCCCCAATGCGGACAAACAGCATGACGACTGACCCCCTCGACCGCCGCCGCCTATTGGCGCGGATCGCAAGCGGAGCGGCGGCGGGGCTGCTCGCCGGCTGCGACAGATTGTCGAACAGCACGTGGTTCCCGCGCGTGCTCGACCGCGCCGAGGCGGTCAGCGAGACGGTGCAGCAGACCCTCGTCGGACGGCAGGCGCTGGCCCGCGAATATTCCGAGGCCGACATTTCCCGGAATTTCCGCCCCAACGGCACCACCAACCCGCAGGACGCGGCATACCAGGCATTGGCAAAAAACAATTTTGCCGATTGGCGTCTCGAACTGACCGGCCTCGTCGAACAGCCGCTGCATCTGTCGCTTGCGGAGCTGCGCGCCTTGCCCGCGCGCACCCAGATCACCCGGCACGATTGCGTCGAGGGATGGAGCTGCATCGGCAAATGGAAGGGCGCGCCCCTCGGCCCGTTGCTCGACCGCGCCCGGCCGCGCCCCGAGGCGCGCTATGCCGTGTTCTATTGCGCCGATTCGATGGAGCGGACATTGGACGGTGAGGTCAAGTATTACGAAAGCCTCGATCTCGCCAGCGCCTACCACCCGCAAACCATTCTCGCCTACGACATGAACGACGCGCCGTTGCCGGTCCCGCACGGCGCCCCGCTGCGCCTGCGCGTCGAACGCCAGCTCGGCTACAAGATGGCGAAATACCTGATGCGGATCGAACTGGTCCGCAATTTCGGCACTATCGGCGGCGGGCATGGCGGCTATTGGGAGGATCAGGGCTACGAATGGTATGCGGGGATCTGACCGCTCTCCATTTGCCGCGCCGATGCGCAAATCGGGTATCCTGGCGGCGCCGTCGTCCCTGTGCATTGGCGGCTGGAAGTGGCGAGTGGAATTGAACAGAAGTCGTAGGGCGGAATAGCGAAGCGTATTCCGCCCTTGCCGCAGCTCGGGCATTGACATTGAACAATGAGACGGTGAGGCAGTGAGAATGGGGTTTTGCGCACCGAAGGTGCGCTGTAATTCTTCCTCACTGCCTCACCGTCTCACGTCCCTGTGCATTGGCGGCCGGAAGTGGCGAGTGGAATTGAACAGAAGTCGTAGGGCGGAATAGCGCAGCGTATTCCGCCCTTGCCGCAACTCGGGCATTGATATTGAACAATGAGACAATGAGGCAGTGAGAATGGGGTTTTGCGCACCGAAGGTGTGCTGTAATTCTTCCTCACTGCCTCACCGTCTCATTGTGAATCGACTTATCCTCCGCCCGCGAGAAAATCGCGCACGCGCCGGGCGGTCTCCTGCGACTGCTCGACTTGCGGCAGATGGCCGGCGCTTGCAATCATCGCGACCTGCGCGCCGGCGATCCGGTCGGCGAAGTCCCGGGCGTAGGCGGGGGCGATGATCGCATCGGCCTCGCCCCACAGGATGAGGGTCGGCGTGGCGATGCGGTGGATGCGCTTTTTGAGGCCCTTGTCGGGGATCGGCCAGACGAATTTGCCGGTGCAGGCCTGCGCCCAGGTGAAACCGGCCTGGGCCGCGACGCGCTCCGCGGGATCGGCGGGCAAGGCGAAGAACCGCGCCGCCGCGGCGTCCTGGGGATCGGCAAACAAGGCGCGGGCGCGCTCGGTCTCGGGCAGGATCATCCAGTTGCGCACCGGCCGATCGGCGCGCCACAACCCGAGCGGATCGATCAGGACGAGGCGACCGACGCGCTGCGGCATCGCCGCGGCGATCTCGCAGGCGAGCATGCCGCCAAAGGAGTGGCCGACGAGCGCCGGCGCCTCGACGCCGAGACGGTCGAACAGCTCGCCGTAATAGGCGACGAGATCGAGCCAGTCGTCGAGACGGTGGATCGCCTCGGGATTGCCGGGGCTGGTGCCGGGGTGCCACGGCGCATGGACGCGATGATTCGCCGCTAAAAGGCCAAGAAAATCGCGGTCGCCCGAGAGCCCCCAGGGACCGTGCAGAAAAACCAGCGGCGGCCCCTCCCCGCCCTCCTCGACCCGCGTCTCGATCCCGCCCTGCCACAGCCGCAGAGTGCGCTCCTCCATCTCAGGCCTCCCCGCCCTGCAAGCGCTGCGGCCACCAGCGGTCGTGCCATTCGTCGTCCCATAAAGGGGCGAGCGCGGGCAGGACCTCGCGGCAGAACAGGTCGATATTTTTCAGGCACAATTCATGCGGCATCGAGCCGAAATGCAACAATGCCAACAGATGGCCGATGCGCAGCCGCTTGACGCCGGCGAGCAACTGGTCGCGCACAGTCGCGGGACTGCCGGCGATCAGAAAGCCGCGCTCGACAAAATCCTTGTATTTGAGCGCGCGCAGATCGAGCCGCTCGCGCAGCGGTGCGGCCAGGGCGCGCTTGAGGCTCGGCAGGTCCTGATAGCCGGGGATCGCCTGGTAGTATTGCGGCGTGTAGAGCAGTTTGTGAAAAAAGTATTCGACGTGCGGCGCATATTCCTCGGCTGCCGCATCGCTTTCGGCGACCCCGATCAGTTGCAGAAAGCCGAGGCGGTACGGGTTGGCGTCGCGCCCGCGCTTCGCAACCGTATCCCAGTAATAATCGCCGAGCGTCTCGGCGTTCTTCGCCCCGAAATAGCTTAGATGGCAGAAACAGTCGTCGCGGTCGACGGCAAACTCGACCGTCGTCGCGCTGCCCGAGCCCGGGATCCAGATCGGCGGGTGCGGCTGCTGGATCGGCCGCGGCCACAGATTGACCATCGGCAATTGGTAATGCCGGCCGTTCCAGGCGAAGACCTCGCGCGCCGACCAGGCTTTCAATACGAGATCCAGGGCTTCGCGGTAGCGCTCGCGCTGCTCGACCGGGACGATGCCGTTCGACAAGGTCGCGTCGGTCGGCAATCCGGTCGGGAAGCCGGCGACGAGCCGCCCGCCCGACAGGCAGTCGATCATCGCATATTCCTCGGCGATCCGAGTCGGCGGGCTGGTCGAGGGCAGGGTCGAGCCGATCTGCACGATCGCGACGTTCCGTCCGTCGGTCATCTTGGCGAGCGCCGCGCCTAAGAGGCTCGGATTGGCCATGAAACCGTAGACGTTCTGATGGTGCTGGTTGGTGCACAGCCCGTGCATGCCGGCGCGCGCGGCGTAGGCCATCTCGTCCAATGTCCAGTTGTAGTAGCGGCCGACCTTGTCGGGATCGGCGACGTCGAACCACACCGGATCGAGATAGGCGGATTGGTAGCGCCGGTCGAAATCCGCCGGCAGGTCGCGATAGGGCATCAGATGGAACATGCAGATTTTCATCCCGAACCTCCGCCTCCCCGGCCAGGCACGGATTATAACGCCATGGTCGGCGGTTGTGCCGGCCGAACCGCCCCTTTATCATTCGGCCGAGGAACGAAAGGAGCTGCGATGGCCGAGATCGCCGAACTGGACAGCGTTCCGGAAACGATCACCGCGACCCTCGACTATTTCGCCGACACCGAGGCGATGCCCGTGACCCTGGTGGCCGAGCCCGGCGGCCGGGATCTGCGGACCGGTGGCGGCAAATCGGACCCGCATCGGGTTACATTGCGCAACGGCCGGCCCGACGCGGAGCGCTTCCGGCTCGAACGGGAAGGCTTCCGCTTTGTCCGCCACGATACGAAGGTCGCCGATTTCTACGACGAAGCGGAGATCCGCCGGGTCTACTACCCGGAGATGGAAGATCTGGTGAAGGCCGAGAGCGGCGCCCGGCGCGTCGTCGTCTTCGATCACACCCTGCGCACCGCCGATGACGGATTGCGCGAGGCGGCCAGGATCCGCGACGTCGTGCGCCGCGTGCACAACGACTACACCGAATGGTCGGCGCCGCAGCGGGTGCGCGACATCCTGCCGGACGAGGCCGAAACCCTGTTGCAGCGCCGCTTTGCGATCGTCCAGGTATGGCGGCCGATCCGCCACCCGGTCGAGAGCTTCCCGTTGGCGATCGCCGACGCGCAGAGCCTGTCGCCCGCCGACATGGTGGTGACCGAGCGCCGCTACCGCGACCGCATCGGCCAGACCGCGGCGATCACCTACAACCCGGCGCACCGCTGGTACTGGTTCCCGCAGATGCGGCCCGACGAGGCGCTGGTTTTCAAGGTCTATGATTCGCTGCAGGACGGCCGCGCCCGCTTCACCGCGCACACCGCCTTCGCCGACCCGGCGACGTCGCCCGACGCCCGGCCGCGGGAAAGCATCGAGATCCGCACGCTCGCGTTTTTCTGAGCGCCAACATTGGCGGAATACGCTGCGCTTTTCCGCCCTACATGGATCGTAGGGCGGAAAAGCGCAGCAAAGCGGAGCGCATTCCGCCGCTTTCCTCACTCTCAGGCCGGCAACCCGGCCGCAAGGCCGTCGAGGCGCTTCGCCAATCGCGGCACCCCCCATTCCCGCATCAGCGCGGCGGCTTCTTTCCAATGCGGCGTCTGGTCGACGAGCGCGGGGATCGGCGCGCCCCGGTCCATCGTCGCGATCCGCCGGTAGAGCCGCAAGGCCTCGGCCTCGGCGGCAAGCCGGCCGTCGGCGACGGCGTCCTCCAGACTGGCATAGCGGTTCAGCAGAGCCGCCGCCCCTTTCGCGCCGACGCCTTTGGCGCCCGGCAACCGGTCCGACGGGTCGCCGCGCAGGGCGATCAGATCGGGCACCTGATGCGGCGCGACCCCGTAACGTGTGCGGACCTCGGCGGGGCCGATGCGCGCCATTTCGCCGGCGCGGACCGGGTAGAGGATCGTCGTCGCCGGCGAGGCAAGCTGGAAGGCGTCGCGGTCGCCGCTGGCAACGAGCACATGCCCGCCGCGCGCTTCCTCCGCGGCGACCGCGGCGGCGAGAAAATCGTCCGCCTCGTACCCCGCCGCCTGGGCGTTGGCAAAGCCGCAGGCGGCGACGAATTCCGGCAACAAGGCAAGCTGCTCGACCAGTTCGTCGTCGAACTGCCGGCCGCTCTGATAGGGGGGATAGAGGCGATGCCGGTAGGTCGGGGCGTCGAGCGTGTCCCAGCCGACCAGCACGGCGCGCGGCTGCTCGCTTTCGTAGAGCCGCAACAGAAAATTGGCAAAGCCGACGATCGCCCCGGCGCCGCGATTGCCGGCGCGGCGGATCGATTTCGGCAGGGCGTGGTAGGAGCGGTGGGCGAAGGAATCGCCGTCGACCGCGAGCAGCGGACGGCTCATGCCCCCGCGCCCGCGATCCGCAAGGATGCTGGGTCGAGCGGCGGCAATCGGCCCGGAGCGAAGGGGGTGAGATCGACAGTGTGCGCGGCGCCCTCGGCGATCAGTTCGGCTATCGCCTCGCCGGTCGCCGGCGCGTTGAGGATCCCCCAGACGCTGTGGCCGGTCGCGACATAGGCCCCCGTGACCCCCGGCACCGGGCCGATCACCGGCAGGCTGTCGCGCGTGATCGGGCGATAGCAGGCCTGCCGCGCCAGGATCTTCGCCCCGGCGAGGACCGGCGACAGATCGCGGCAGATCATTTCGAGGCGCTCGATCGCGCCGGGGTCGGGGGCGACCGCGGCGGGGTCGAGCGGCAACGGGCTTTCGCTCGCAATCGCGCAGACATAGGTCGTGCCGTCCGGACGCGGGAACAGTTCGGGGGATTGCACGGCGCCGTTCCGCTCCCGGTAGTCGATAAAAGCGGCCTCGGCGGGCACCCGGGTCCCGGTGTCGAAAACGAGGCTGTGTCCCTTCAATCCGAAGACGGCAGGCAGCGGCAGCCATTGCGCGGCGAGGATCGACCACGGCCCGAGCGCGACGACGACGGCGTCGCCGGCAACGCATTCGCCGTCGACTTCGACCCCTTCGACCCGGCCGTTGCGGCACCGGATCGCGGTCACCCGGCCGCGGCGCAATTCCGCTCCGCGCGAAGCGGCGGCCCGCATCAAGGCCGCAGTAAAGGCCGCCGGATGGACCTGCGCGGTGGTCTGCGGCGCGCCGAGGCGGCGCGCGATCGCCACCTTCCCGGAGAGCCAGGCGAGACCGCGTGGCTCGCCGCGACGGGAGGCGCCGGCAATGCCGCTAAAGGTATCGAGGCGGCGATAGCCCCACTCGCCGCCGATCTCCTGCGGCAATCGAGCGTGGAGAGCAAAGCTGCGCCGCGCGAGGGCGTCCAGCGGCGTGCCGTCGCACCAGTCGCGCGCGAGAAACCCGCCGGCCTTGCCGGACGCCGCGCAGGCAAGGCCGGTGCTCTCGACGACCGTCGCCGCGATCCCGCGGCAGGAGAGAAAATAGGCAACTGCCGCGCCGATCGCGCCGCCGCCGCAAATCAACACCCGCATCGCGCGCCTGCCAGGACTTTCCGCTACCCTCCGGAGCATAGCGCGTTTCGCCGCATTCGGGTGATTGATCCTCGCTCAATAAGGCCCCATTATCAGGGTCGAATTAGGAGATATCGATGCCGGAAATGGGCCAATTCACTGTCGCAGAGGCGGCCTTTGTCTTGGGTGAACCGGTCAAAGCCGTCAAGAAGGCGCTGGATGCGGGTCCGATGCGCCCGGTGCTGCTGCGACGGACCGGTGCCCCGGTGCGAGCGATCGGCTGGCCCGATCTTTTCTACCTTTTTGCGGTGCGGACATTGCGCGAGGAGCTTACGCCCAAAGCGCGGGCGGAGTTCTATCGGGCGCTGCAACGCGATCCGGTAAAACGGGGCGGCGAGGTGCGGTTTGGCCGCTATCGCATCGCCGTTACGGATTTGATTGAAGAGGTCGAGCGGCGAACCGCCAAGCTCGCCGAGCTGATTGACAAGATTGCGCTCCGCAATGACGGGGAAGCGGTGCTGAAGGGCGGCGACGTCGAGGTTTACCGGATCGCGGCACTCTTGGCCGGCGGTCTGTCGGTCGATCAGGTATTGGCGGATTATCCGTCGTTATCGCGCGACATGGTCGAGACCGCGCGGGCCTACGCCGAAGCCTATCCCAAGCCGGGCCGACCATATCCGCGGACGACGGTAAAGCGGGCTCTGCAAGGGGCCGGTTTGGAGGCGCTGGACGAGGTCTTCGGCGACGATGATGCAACAGAATGAAGTATCTGCTCGATACCAACGTTTTCCGCGAAATCGGAAAATCACAGCCGCATGCCAACGTCAGCGCGTGGCTAGCGACTGTGGACGACGCCGATCTCGCAATCAGCGCGTTGACCGTACGAGAGATTGCCAAGGGAGTGGCCAAGCTCAGGTCGCCCAAGCCCGGCGTCGCGGCGCAGATCGCAGCCCGGACCGAGGCCGTATTCGACGCCTTCACCGGCCGAATTCTTTCCATTGATCGGGCGGTGGCGCACACGTGGGGCGAAGCCTTGGCGCAGAGCGAACGGCATGCCGATGATGCCGGTTTCGCAGCCACCGCCCGCGTCCACGGCCTGGTTCTGGTGACGCGCAATACCAGGGACGTCGCAAGGCGCAACGTGTCTATGCTCGATTCCTACAAGTCGCCGCCCTTGCGATTGCCATAGCATAGTCGTGGCAATCCAGATGTCATGTCAGGGCATATAAAACGAGAGTTCCTCTGATGACATTGTGAACTCCGGCAAAATGAGGCTGCTTACGCAATGCCAAAGCGCCCACCGGCTTTCTCAACGGCGCTTTTCACAATCCCAACTACTTCGGACAAAAATGCTCTGGCAGATGGCTCCATGACCGCGCTAATCAGAGGTGCACTTTCCTCAAAAATGTGATGGATGTCGCCCACGCGGAGGCGGCCAGATCCTTTTCCCGATCGCCGATATGCGATGAGCCAATCCTCCCGGTGCTGCTCATCCAGGCGCACCTTTGCGAGATCATGTAGTGCGGTGAAGACAGTATTGCGTACTGGATTGAGCGCGGTTATACGCTCTTCCTCATCCGTTGGCTGACGGGTCCAATCAGCAGGACTGTCGAGCCATCTTGAAATTTCTTCCTGAAGCCGACCGATAAGGTCACTCGCTGGCTTCAAACTGTCGTATTCGTCGGGCCATGCCCAGCCATTCGCATAGAGACGGCTGAGTGCTCTAACGCGCGCCCAGTGCTCGGACCTGATTTCATCGTGGTAGGCGAGGCCGAGACGGGCTTCCCATGGATGAAGGAAGCCTTTGACGGCATCCCGTAGCGCGAGTTCGAGGCCCCCCATAGTATAATATGGCTTGGTCTCGATCGGCTTCGACGGGGCAGTAGCAGACCGCACAAAATCCAACATTTTAGCCATTTCCTGGATTATACCAGGCGGAATGGTTTCGGCTTCGCGATCTAATGCGCCGAAGAGAAAGACATGATCTTTCAACCGCCGCTCCAATGCAGTGGCTACCGACGAAGGATCTGCCGAATATTCACCATTGTATTGGGGATGCTGGCCACCACATGGGCGCGCTTTTGCGATGAGGTTTGAAGGTTATCCCCCTTTACCTGATCGAAATGCGTGAAAGCAATAGCGACTTTGTCGGCGTAGCCGGCGCTGCCAATTGCGCGCAACAGGGCAATCGGTGCAGCCTGCATGGGATGCTGCGCACTATCTACGAGCAGGACGACATCCACATCCGCGAAGCGCTGTGTAACTCGCGTTGAGACACTTGATGCCGATTCCGCAGTGTGGCCTAGGCCCTGGCCGTCGAGCAGCACTAGCCGGGAGGAATTCTCGATACTCCGGAAGGCCGGACGGAAGGGACCGCATACACGCACGCCATCAACCAGAGGTGTGAGCAGTCGCCCGAACTGACGAAAATGGTTGCTCGAAAACCAGCGGACCTGGCGCAGGAAAATCTCACGATTAATCGCACGCCGTTTGGCAATCCCATCTATAGCCCCAGCGCCGGCCTATTCGAACATCATGGGATTGCTTTTGGGTAGTGCTCTAATACCAAGTCTTGTTGATTAGAACTCATGAGCCCAGTCGCGGAGGCCGATCGATATGATGGTCCAGGGTTGGGCCATGCGCTTGTTCCAGGCATAGCAGCAGTGATCGAGGATGGCGCGGTAGGAAGAGAACACCCGGTTGGAGAGCCAATTGTCGCGCAGGAACTGCCAGAC
>DATFCQ010000105.1:0-8955 GCA_035252905.1 Allostellaceae bacterium
GGCGGTGTCTTGCCGTGCGGTCTGACCTGCTCGATCAGCGGTTCCCAAACCGCCCAAGCCGCATCCGTGAAAACCTGGTATCCATGTTCCTCTGTCATGCCCAGAATATGGGCATAGACTTCAAGCCATAACAGGCCCTAGCCCGCGCCCCCGGGCCATGCTAGCGACGGACCGTCGGTGCTAAACCCGGAGGTGACGCCGGGGTTTTCGCCTTACAACCGTTCCCGACGCGCATAAAGCGTAGGGCGGAATAGCGCAGCATATCCCGCCGATCTGCAGCACGCCGGGCACCTCGACAGGCTCTCAGCTCCGAGCGGGCCGCCGGCGCGCGAGGCTGTGATAGAGCGGTTGGTAATGGGCGGCGCTTTTCGGCCATGTCCGCCCGGCCTCGACAAAATCCCGCGCATTCTGGCGGATCTGCTGATGGCGCGGCGGACCGTCGCCGATCGCCGCGACGACCCGGCGCGCGAGGCTTGCCGCGTCGTCCGGGTCGAACAGATAGCCGGTTTCGTTGTCCCGGATCAGTTCGAGGTGGGCGCCGACGCTCGAGGCGATGACGAGCCGCCGCGCCGCCATCGCCTCGAGCGGCTTCAGCGGCGTGACTAGATCGGTCAATCGCGAGCGGCGGCGCGGATAGACAAAAAAGTCGATCAGATCGTAATAGCGCTTGACCTCGCCATGCGGCACCCGGCCGGTCAGGCGCACGCTGTCCGAGAGGCCCATGGCGGCGACTTGCCGGCGCAGCGCCTCCTCCTCGTCGCCGCCGCCGACCAACAGAAGGCGGGTCTGCGGCAGTGTGCGCTGGATCAGCGGCAAGGCCCGGATCAGCAGATCAAGGCCTTCATAATGGTAAAAGGACCCGATGAACCCGAGCACGGTCGCGCCCGCGATGCCCAGTTGCTGCGCCAATTCGGGATCGGGAGAAGAGGGTCGATCGAACGCGGCCAGATCGACCGCATTCGGCACCACCGTGATCTTGGCCTCGGGCACGCCGCGGCTGGCGATCTCCCCCTTCATTCCGCCGCACAAGGTCACGACCGCATCGGCACGGCGCAACACCGCGGTTTCGAGCCGGCGGACCAGGCGGTAGCGCGGCCCCCATTCGCGCGTCGTCCCCTGGGTGACCGCGGCGTCCTCCCATAGGGCGCGGACCTCGTAGACAAACGGCAGATCAAGGCTCGCCGCCGCGCGGCAGGCGGGGAGACCGACCAGGGCCGGCGAGTGGGCGTGCACAATGTCGGGACCAAACAACCGGATCAATTCTCGGGCGCGCCGCAATACGGCGCGCATCTCCAGCACTTCCCGGGCAACCGGCCAAGTTCCTTTCGGCTTTGGCGTACGGTGAAACTCCCACCCGTCGACGGTCTCGACCGCGGGCTCGTCACGATTGAAGCGCGGCGCCGTCAGATGCGCGGTTTCCCAGCCGAACCCCCGCTGCGCCCCCAATATGCCCAAAGAGCGGTAAACGTAGCCGCTTTGCAACGGCAGGGAGTGATCGAAAATATGGAGGATGCGCATCGCCGGGCTTTCGCACATTCACCAGGCGCCGCGGGTGTCGATCAGGATCTTGTCCTTGAGCCGCTCGCGGTCGACAAACATGAAATTGGCATGGTCGACGAGGAGCAATACGATGTCGGCGCGCTCCAGGGCGTCATCGAAATCGCTGAGCGCGAGGCCGAGCGCGGCGAGTTCGGCGGGCAAGGCCCGGATATGGGGCTCCACCACCAGGATTTCGCCGACTTTGTCGGAGGCGAGCCGCCGCACGATCTCGATCGCCGGGCTCTCGCGCAGATCATCGACATCCTTTTTATAGGACAGGCCGAGACAGGCGATGATCGGCTCGCGCAAGGCGCGGGCGCGTTCCTTGACCTTGTTGCAGATGAAATCCGGCTTTGCATCATTGACTTCGCGGGCGATGCGGATGACTTTCGCGTCTTCCGGGGCGGTGGCGACGATGAACCACGGATCGACCGCTATGCAATGCCCTCCGACCCCGGGCCCCGGCTGCAGGATGTTGACCCGGGGATGGAGATTGGCGAGCCGGATCAGTTCCCACACATTGACCCGCAAGCGCTCGCAAATGACCGACAATTCGTTGGCAAAGGCGATATTGACGTCGCGATAGGCGTTTTCGGTCAATTTGGCCAATTCGGCGGTGCGCGCGTCGGTGGTCTGGCACGCCCCCTTGACGACGATCTTGTACAGATTGGCGGCGCGCTGCGCGCAGCGGCGCGTCATGCCGCCGATCAAGCGGGTGTTGTTGACGACCTCGTCAAGGATGCGGCCAGGCAGAACCCGCTCGGGGCAATGCGCGATCTGGATCGTCGCCATCTCCCGGTGCTGGTGCGGGAAGGTCAGGTCGGGCCGGTGTTCGGCCAACAGGGCCGCGAGGCGCTCGGTCGTGCCGACCGGCGAAGTCGATTCCAATATGACCAGGTTTCCCGGTTCCAGGACGCCGGCGACCGAGCGCGCCGCAGCCTCGATAAACGACAGATCGGGAACGGCTCCTTCGGCGGTCCGGCGCAGCGGCGTCGGCACCGCGATAATGAAAGCGTCTGCCGGCTCGACCTCGGTGACCGCTCTGAGCTTCCCCGCCTCGACCACCCGGCGCACCAGCGCGTCGAGGTTCGGCTCGCCAAAATGCGGGCGCCCGCGGTTGATGGTTTCCGTGACGCAGGGATTGACGTCGACGCCGACCACTTCGATTCCATTGTCGGCAAAAATTGCCGCCGTCGGGAGGCCGATATAGCCAAGGCCGATCACGGCAATACGGCGAAACGAATCCATAATTCGCTCTCGATTTCTGTGATAATTGTATAACATTACTACGATTTTGTTGCCAGGGCAACGGCCGGCCATAGCCCGGTCCTAGCGCTGCGGCGGCAATGGCCGGTTTGCCTCGGGCGGGCGGGGCCGGCGCGGGCGCCTCTCCTCATTGTCGCGCTGAATCACCCGGATCACCAGGAACACAATCATGACGGTCAGGATTAAGAGTAAAAATGCCTGGAATTCGTCGACCATCGCCCGTTCTCTCCCTTTCCGCCGGCGGCCCGGACAGAGTGTCCGCGACGACGCCCGCCTGCCGCTGCCGCCGCAAACCGGAAGGCGATCCTGCAAACATCTCGCTTTTCCGGCCGCCGGATGCTAGAGTGAAAGAGAGCATCAAGCCGCCGGAGTTAAAGAGAGTTAAAGAAATGTGCGGGATCGCCGGCATTTTAACCGCCGATTCCGGCGCCCCCGTGTCCCTCTCGCTGCTGCGTCCTATGACCGAGGCGCTCGCGCATCGCGGGCCCGACGGCGACGGGTTTCATTGCGAACCGGGTTTGGGGCTCGGGCATCGGCGTTTGGCGATCATCGATCTCTCGGGCGGCCGGCAACCGATGTTCAACGAAGACCGCTCGGTGGTGATCGTCTTCAATGGCGAGATCTATAACCACAATGCCTTGCGAGAGGAATTGCGCGCGCACGGCCACGAATTTTGTACCCGCAGCGACACCGAGGTCATCGTGCATGCCTGGGAGAGCTGGGGGACGGCGTGCCTCGATCGGCTGTCCGGCCAATTCGCCTTTGCCCTGTGGGATAGGAAACGGCAGCAATTGTTCCTCGCCCGCGACCGGCTCGGCGAAAAGCCGCTCTACTACGCGCGGCTCGGCGACGGCGCCGTCGTCTTCGCTTCCGAATTGCGCGCCCTGTTGGTGCATCCCCAGGTCCCGCGCATGCTTTCGCCGGCCGCGATCGACGATTATTTCGCCTTTGGTTATGTGCCCGATCCCGACTGCATTTACGCCGGGATCCACAAACTCCCCGCCGCCCATTATCTGCTGGTGCAGCGCGGCCGGCCGGCGGCGGCGCAACCCTATTGGCGCCCGCGCTTCGCCTCGCGCCGGATCAGCGCGGCGGACGCCGTCGCCGAATTGCGCGAGGCGCTCCGTCGTTCCGTCGCCTCGTGCCTCGTGGCCGACGTCCCGCTCGGCGCCTTTCTGTCCGGCGGGGTCGATTCGAGCGCCGTCGTCGCCGCAATGGCGGAGCTGTGCGCCGACCCGGTCGCGACCTTTACGATCGGCTTTGACGACGAAGCGGACGAGACGCCGTTCGCCGCCGCAATTGCCCGTCGCTATCACACCAACCACCGCACCGAGCGGGTCGCCGCGATCGATACGATCGACGCTGCGCGCGAACAGGCCAGGATCTATGGCGAGCCTTTCGCCGACAGTTCGTCGATCCCGACCTACCGGGTCTCGGTCATGGCGCGGCAGAACGTCACGGTTGCCCTGTCGGGCGATGCCGGCGACGAGTTGTTCGCCGGCTACCGGCGCTATCGCTGGCACCGGATCGCCGAAGCGGTGCGCGCCCATCTGCCGGCGGCGGCGCGGCGGCGGCTGTTTGGCGAACTGGCGCGGATCTACCCCAAGCTCGACCGTGCGCCGCGTTGGCTGCGCGCCAAGACCACCCTGTCCGAAATCAGCCTCGACAGCGCCCTCGGCTATTACCGCACCTTGTGCAAAGTGCATGACGGCGAGCGGCGCCGGCTCTTTGCGCCGCCGCTGCGCCATGCGGTCGACGGCCACGACCCGGCCCGGCGGATTGCCGGGTTGATGGCAGAGGCCGACACGCCGAACCCGGTCCAGCAGGCGCAATATGCCGACCTGAAGAGCTATCTGCCGGGCGACATCCTGGTCAAAGTCGACCGCGCCAGCATGGCGACCTCGCTCGAAGTGCGCGCGCCCCTGCTCGACCATCCCTTTGTCGAATGGGCGCTCTCCCTGCCGCCGTCGCTGACCCTGCGCCGCGGCATGGGAAAATTCATCCTGAAGCGCGCACTCGAAGGCCGCGTTCCCGACGCCAATCTGTACCGCGCAAAACAGGGCTTTGCGGCTCCGCTCGCCGAGCGGTTCCGCGGCAGGGGGGCGATGCGGGTGCGCGAGCGGCTCACAGGCGAGAGAATGGGCGATTGCGGCCTGTTTGACATGGCCGCCCTCGCCCGGCTCGTCGAGGCTCACGCCGGCGGCGCCGATCACAGCGCGGCGATCTGGTCATTGCTCGTTTTCGAAGGATTTCTCGCCGCGGGCGTGGCCGGGCCGGAACGTCCCGCGCGCGAGCCGGGAAGCGCGCGCCAAGCCGCGGCCTGAGCCACCGTACCGGCAACATCGCCTCTCGCTGACGATTGCCGACGGCGGGCCGAGAAGAGCTCTCGCTCCGAGAAGCGCAACACGAATCGCGGCCGCTCTGCCGCGCAAAACAGAGGCGGCGCCTAAGGGCGCCGCCGAATTCGCCGTCTCTCGGTTATCTATGTCGGCCGATTTTACATCTGCTTGCGGCGGCGGCCGAGCAGGCCTAGTCCGAGGAGCGCTGTGCCGAGCAGGGTCAGGGAGGCCGGCTCGGGCACGGGGGTAGAGGTGCCCGTCGAGAAGGCGTTTACGAGTACGGACGCCTGCGCGCTTCCTGAATCGCCCGAAAAGTTGTCTTGATCTTTAATGACAAACAGATTCGTGACTGGGGCGAAATTTGCGCTGGTTACACCCTGGCTATTCAGAGTTAACGTCACGCCGTTACTTAGAACCTCGCTCAGATTCTGCGTACCCGTTCCTGTTGTCGTGCCGGTGAACGAGGCATAGGCATCTACGAGAGCCGGTACCCCTGATACATTGTACTGAAACGCGACATCGGCCGAGCTGCCGGGGGTTGTTCCCGTGTTCGCCGTGTAGCTCAGGGACAGACCGTATTCCGTGGCACCATTATAGGTGAATTGGACAGGGGTAAAATTGCCCAAGCCCACCGTTCCGGAGCCAGTGGTCGGGGTGGATACCGAAATGTTGCTGAACGTCACCGGACCGACGCTGCATGAAAAGCCGCTCGCTTGATATGAGCTGACCGATCCGGTGGTGCACGCCGGATCCGCCCATGCCGTAGATACGCCCAACAACGATCCTGCGGCCAGCGCCGCTACAATCAAGAGCTTTCTTTCCATCCCAACGCTCTCCTACTACGAGATGCTCGGCCTGCAGCGGAGATTGGAGCAAATACCGTGCCAAGAAAATTTTAACCATGAATTCCGAGGGTTACGAATCAGCCGCAGAAACAGAGCGGCACATCTGTAAAGCTTTTTGACATCCCGAGCGCCTTCCGGTTCCCCGGGAATCCCAAACTGACCCAGATCTTCTTTCAGAATCAATGCTGTAATGATGTGTACAAAGTTCCGACGCTCGGCCTTGGCGTGATGGCGGAGAAAGGCGTCTCGCCGGCCCTCTGCGCTTCTAAGCGCAGGCAGGGAGTGTGGTTTTGGCTCGAGAAAGGCGGCCCCAGGGCGCCGCGCAGTCGCGGGGATACGGATGTCGGATTGCGTCGAATTGTCGTCCTGCTTTACACCAGCGTGCGCTGCGGGCCCTACAGCCCGAGCCCGATGGCGTTTTCGTCGTCTGTCGCTGTGCGGATCGGGACATGTGTGCCGGCAGGGTCGAATTGTTCCTCGCGGCAACGGGCTCTCGATACGGAAACAAAAAGAGCGGCGCCCGATGGCGCCGCCGAGGCTGTCGTATCGTTTCGTATGGTTTTCAGGTTCTGGCAGATGCCGGTTTTTTCCACACCCGCTGGCGGTGTCGGCCGAACAGGCCCAAGCCGAGCAATGCCGTGCCGAGCAGGGTCAGCGAGGCCGGTTCGGGGACCGGGTTGATCGAGGAGGTGAACTCGAAAGTGTTTCCTGCTGTCTGAGTGAGGCTCACAACAATACTGTCCGATAGTGTGCCGGAGACCGCAGGAATAATTCCCGGTACTGCGATCACCTGATTAATCGCTCCGGTGATCGGCTGCGGCCCGCCCGTTAGATTAGTCCCAGTGAATTTCGCGTTGTTCGTATCGTAAAAGGTCTGGAAGGTGCCGGTCGTGGTCGGAGTCGGGACGTCAGCAGATGTAGAGAAAGAGCTTAAGACCGGTGTTGACGTTGCAGTAGTTTGATCGTAATCGGAGGCCTCGATTATAATCGATCCACCAGTGCTCTTGGAAGTTCCATTCAGAGTTAACTGTGGGGTGGGCAGAGCTGGAGAACCTTCAGCGGTCGAGACGTTGAAGGATGAAGTCCCCACCCTTCCGGTAAAGCTGACAAAACCCGGTTCCGCCACGGTGAACGTACCTGATGCGCTGCCGCCGAAGGTTGTGGTCCCATCGTTATAAAGCGCAAAATTGGTGCCGTCGGTAATTTGGAGGGCTAATTTGTCTGCCTGCGCTGCCGATGCAGCCAGGAGCGGTCCCGCTGCCAGCACCGCCACTATTAGAAACTTTCTACTCATCCTAGTATCTCCGATACGCGTCTCGGGCTGCGAGTAACAAGCAAACCACATGCCAATTAAAATTTACCTATGATTTCAATGCTTTATGTTCCAGAGATCGGAACCGTACGGCAAATCTGTATGGGATTCCGACATTTCGCCGGAATGGCGAGCCCTCCCTGCCCCGGAGCCCGACACCGGCATGGGCGGCATGAAGGCGCAGCGGCCCGGCCGGAATGACGGCCATGTCGTCGCCGATGCGGAACGCTTCGTCGCCCTGGGCCGTTGGGCTGCGGGCGAGAGGTATGGCGACGGAGGGCGCACGATGAGCGCAATCACGCGCCTGGCGGTTCTTGTCCTACTCGCGCTCGCCCCGGCGAGCGCGGCCGCCGACGCGCCGCAGAACCCGGGCGCGGCTTACGCTCCCCTTCCCCCGGTCCAACTGACGCCCGCCGTGCCTCCGGCGCGGCACTCCGGCGCCGCCGGGACGTCAAAAAAGCCGACGATCCGGTTCGACGCGCTCCGGGAGGCGCCGTTCAACGAGGCTCCTGCCGGTACGGCGGCCCGGACGTCGGCGGTCCCGCCGCATCAGGCCGCCCTCGCTCCGCCTGCCCGCCCCTCCGTGGCGGCGCCGGAACCTCCCCGGCGGATGCGGCACCGCCTGCGTGCCGCACCACATCGGACAGCGCAGACGGACCGGCATCGCAGGTCCCTGCATCGAGAGCGGCTGGCGCGCCGCGCGCGGCAGGAAGTCGCGCACCGGCAGGCGGACGTCCCGGCAGGCGCCCTGCTCTTTCCCGGCCGACAGGCCCGGGCGGAGCGCCCGGCTCTTCCGGACCGGCCCCGCGGATCAAAGGTCGAGCGGCGACTGAACGCTTATGCGGTGAGACCGCGGCGTCCCTTCGATTGGAGCGATCTCGGTTTCCCGCCCGGTCCGCTCCCGCCGCAGAGCGAGACCGTGATCGGCGCCTTTCCCCCCTTCCCGCCCCCATTTCCCTACCGCTACCGCCGCAGCGTCGGGCGTACCTATCCGCCGCCCTTCCCCTATCCGGGGCCGCCTCCGTTGCCATAGTGCCGCCCGCCCCCGCCGCCGGCCCACCGCCAGCGAGGCGATGAGCGGCCAGAGGATCGAGCGAGGAGAAAGCGGTCGGGGTTAGCGGAAGAGGCAGGAGTCGAACCTACCGAGGACGCCTGTCGCGCCCTCCAACGGGTTTGAAGCCCGCGCGCCCCACCGGGGACGATGCTCTTCCCAACCGCCCGACCGCATCGGGTCAGCCGAACAATTCGCTGCCGCCGCGCAATGACAGGCGGGCCTCGCCGACGCGGCGGGTCGCCCCGATCCTATCAAGAAATTCGAGGATCTCTATCGCCAGATTGCGGCCGACGCCGGAGCGGTCCTTGAACGTCGCCGCGGTGAAGGTCCCCGCGGGCGAAGACGCGGCGAGTTCGCGGGCGATGTCGGCGAGGGCGGCCACGGTCTCGGGCAGGAAATAGCGGTTGTCGGCGACTTTGGCGACGCGCCCGAAGCGCTCGGCGCGAGCGAGAAAGCGGTCGAGGGCAGTGGCGTCGAGGGCGAGCGCCTGGGCCAGTTCGCGCACCCGCGGCGGGCGCAGCCCGCCGGCCGCGATCAGCGGGTGGACGCGCTCCCACAACCGCTCGTCGGCGGCGGCGAGCCGCGGTCGATGCTCGACAA
>DATFCQ010000106.1:0-11305 GCA_035252905.1 Allostellaceae bacterium
CCGCTCGCCGGCGCGCTCGGCGGGGCGGCCGGTGCCGTCGCCGCCCAGTTGCAGCGCCGGCACGGGGTCGACCTGCGCTGCAACACGACCGTCATGGCGCTGGAAGGGAATGGCGGCGGGGGATTGCGGCGCGCGCATCTCTCCGACGGCGACGTATTGGAGGTCGATCTTGCGGTGGTCGCATTGGGCGCGGTGCGCAATGTCGAATGGCTGCGCGGCGCCGGTCTGGCGGCCGATGCCCGCGGCGTCGTCTGCGACGGCGCCTGCCGCGCCTTCGACGCCGACGGCATCGTCACCGACGACGTCTTTGTCGCCGGCGACGTGGCGCGCTGGCCCCACCCGCTCTACGACGGCGAATTGATCGCCGTCGAGCATTGGGGCAACGCCGTCGAGCAGGCCGCGACCGCGGCCCACAACATGCTCTGCGCCCCCTCCGAGCGCCGCCCCCACAAGCCGCTGCCGGCCTTCTGGTCCAATCAGTTCGGCGTCAACGTCAAATCCATCGGTCTGCCGAGCGTGGCCGAGGAGGTCGTATTGACCCAGGGCAAGGTCGCCGAGCGCCGCTTTGTCGCCGCCTATGGACGGCGCGGGCGGATCGTCGCCGCGGTCGCCGTCAACATGCCGCGCTCGCTCGATACCTATCGGGCTTTGATCGAAGCCGGCGCGCCGTTCCCGCCCGAACTCTGCGCCGCCGACGGCCCCGCCGAACTGCGGCCCCAGCCGGCCGGCTTTCCGCCGCGCGGCCAGACCACGCACAGCGCCGGCGCGGTCTCGACCGGTCCCGGACCGGGCACGCCCGAAGCCTCCCATGCGGCCCCGCCCGACCCCCGCATCCCGCCCGGGGCGCGGCCCCTGTGACGGGCAGGAGAGACCCGATGACCGCGGCCACAACCTTGCAGGGCAGCCTGTTCGCGCGAGTGCTCGACCCCGCCAATCGTCCCGATCCCTACCCGCTCTACGCCCGCCTGCGCGAGAGCCCGGTGTCGCGGCAGGACGACGACACCCATGTCGTCAGCACCTATGCCGAGATCGCCGCGCTATTGCACGACCCGCGCATCAGCTCCGACGAGCGCAAGAGCGCGCGCGGGGCCGGCGCATTGGTCGCCTCCGGGCGGCTCAGCCCGGAGGGGCAGGCGGGCAATCCGCCGTTCATCTTCCGCGATCCGCCCGATCACGACCGCCTGCGCCGCATCGTCATGCGGCAGTTCACGCCGCAGCGGATCGCCGCCCTGCACGACCGCGTCGCCCGGCTCGTCGCCGGCCTTCTTGACGCAAAGCGCGGCGGCGACCGGCTCGACGTCGTCGCCGACCTCGCCTATCCGCTGCCGGTGACCGTGATCTGCGAACTGCTCGGCGTGCCGCGCGAGGACGAGCCGCGCTTTCACGTCTGGGCCTCGGCGCTGGCGCGCAGCCTCGACCCGGCCCAGGGCATGAGCGAGGACGAGATCCGCGAGGCGATAGAGGCGGCGATGCAGATGCTCGGCTATTTGGGCGGGTTGATCGCGGCGCGCCGGGCCGAGCCTGGGGACGATCTGCTGTCGGGACTGGTCGCCGGCGGCGACCCGGCCGAGCGGATGGACGAGCAGGACCTGTTGCGCACGACGGCGCTGCTGTTGATCGCCGGCCACGAGACCACGGTCAACCTGATCGCCAACGGAATATTGACCCTGTTGCGCCATCCCGACGCGCTCGACCGGCTGCGCCATGAGCCCGACTTTGTGATCCCGCTGACCGAGGAATTGCTGCGCTACGAGCCGCCGGTGCAGTTCCGCACCCGCACGACCCTGGCCGAGATCGGCGTCGCCGGCGCGACGATCCCAAGGGGCGCGACCGTCGTCTTACTGCTCGCCTCCGGCAGCCGCGACCCGGCGCGCTTTCCCGATGCCGACCGCTTTGTCCCCGACCGCAGCGACAACGCCCATCTCGGCTTTGGCGGCGGCATCCATTACTGCGTCGGCGCGCCCCTCGCCCGCATGGAGGCGCATATTGCCCTCTCCGCCCTGGCCCGCCGGCTCGTCGCCCCCCGCCTCCTCGCCGATCCACCGCCCTACCGGGAGAACGCCTCGTTGCGCGGCCCGGCCCGGCTCCCCGTCGGCTTCGAGCGCCTCGCCGATTGACGGTGGCCGCGCCCCTGCAGATGCGGTAGAGACCGGCGGCCCATAGCGCAGGAGTTCGACGGACCATGCCGAGCGAAGAGGCCGTCCTTTCCGAGATCGACGCGAGCGGCGTCGCCACGGTCACGCTGAACCGGCCCGCGGTCAGCAACGCCTATAACGATGCGCTGATCGACGGGCTGGGGGATGCCTTCGCCCGGCTTGCCGGCGAGCCGTCATTGCGCGTCGTCGTGTTGCGCGGGGCCGGGCGCCATTTTCAGGCCGGCGCCGATCTCGCCTTTCTGCAGCAATTGCGGCGGGCTGAGCCGCAAGACAACATCGCCTTTTCGCGGCGCACGGTGGCCGCGCTCGAAGGGTTGCGCGATTTCCCGCGGCCGACCGTGGCTCTCGTGCAGGGCGGCTGCTTTGGCGGCGGGATCGGCATCGTCGCCGCCTGCGACGTCGCGCTCGCCGCCGAGGACGCGGTCTTTGCCCTGACCGAGGTGCGCTGGGGGATCACGCCGGCCCCGATCCTCGCTTTGCTGGTCGATCGGATCGGGCCGCGCGCACTCGGGCGCTGGGCCTTGACCGGCGAGCGCTTCGGCGCCGCCGAGGCCTTGCGCATCGGGCTCGTGCACGAAATCGTCCCCGCCGCCGAACTTGCCGCCGCCGGCGCCCGCGTCGTCGAACACATCCTGATGGCCGCGCCCGAAGCAACGGCGATGACCAAGCGCCTCGTCGCCGACGCAGTCGACGCTCCCGACACGCCGGCCTTCCGCGAGCGCATCATCGAGGAAGCCGCCTCCCGCCGCCGCCTCCCGGAAGCCGCCGAGGGCCTGCTGAGCTTTGCGGAAAAGCGCAAGCCGAATTGGTATCCGGGGGAGTAGGCGGCAAGCCGGAACGGTATTTTCACCAGCGAGACAGTGAGGCAGTGAGAATTATTTTTAGCATGCCGAAGGCATACAACAGCCTCTTCTCACTGTCTCATTGTGAAATCATTTTACGGAAAGAAATCAGCCCGCAGGTACAACCGGCTTTTCGTTGACGCAGCGTATGAGCCGCCAATAGCCGAACAGATTGCTCGGCCGGATCTCGCGGATTGCGAGGCCGCTGTCGCGGCGGAACGCGTCGAGCGGAAAGTCGGCGTGAAAGCCGATATGCCGGGCGACCCGCGCCAGGCGCTTTTCCATCCAGCGCAACAGCGGGTTTTCGCTGGTGAAGTGGTTGACCAGAGCGATCGTCCCGCCGGGGATGCAGACGCGCCGCATCTCCGCGGCAAAGCGGGCCGGGCTGGGGACGACCGAGGCGACGTAGAGCGCCAGGACCGCGTCGAAGGAATTGTCGGGAAATTCGAGGTTCTCCGCGTCCATGACATGGAGCCCCTCGACATGGCCGAGCCGGTCCCGCTCGGCGCGGCGGCGCGCCTTGGCCAGCATTTCGGCCGAGATGTCGATGCCGGTCACCCGAGAATCAGACCGGAAATACGGCAGCGAAAGCCCGGTGCCGACGCCGACTTCGAGGATGCGCTGCCCCGGCCGGTCGTTGACGACGCGCACCGCTTCCTTGCGGCCGGGATGGAAGACCGGGCCGAAAACGATGTCATAGGAATGCGAGAACAGCCGATAGGTCCGGATCGTGTCCTGCAAGTCCATCGTCTCGCTCCCCTGCTGTCGACAGGACCGGCGCGGCCTCTCGTTCCATGTCGGCGCCACCGCACCGAGCCGTAGCACGTCGTGCCGGCCCGGGAAGCGTGGTCGGCGCAAGGCAGGCATGCATTGATGCCGCTATGCAATCCCTCGGCTAAACGCAGCAGAACCGGATGCGTTGCATCAGGGCCGCAGCCCTGCGCTGCATCGGCTTGCCGCGGCGCTCAGAGCAAGGTGATGCGGTCGGCTTCGAGACCCTTTTTACCGTCGACCACCTCGACCCTGACGCGCTGGCCCGGGCCGAGCGCGTTGACGCCGCTGCGGCGCAGCGCGGTGATGTGGATGAAGACGTCTTTGCCGCCGCCGTCGGGCGAGATGAACCCGTAACCCTTCTCGGCCTCGAACCATTTGACCGCACCCTCCATCGTTGTGGAGGGCCGCGATCCGCGCCGATCCAGGGCGCTGGGCTGCGTGACCGCGGTGCTGGTGTCGATGTTCAGAATGTTCGTGACCAGCGGGCCTTTCGCCCCGGCGCTGATCTCGCAGGTGATCGAGGCGCCTTCGCGGACATCGTCATACCCGGCGCGACGCAGGATGGCCATCGGCAGGAAGGCGTCCTGCGACCCATCGGCCAAAGTGACAAAGCCGAACCCCTTGCTGGCGTTGAACCATTTGACTTTGGCTTCAACCTCGCGAGCGGGGGGAGCGTCCTCGCGGAAGAAGCCGGGGCGACGTTCGTACATAGGTCCTCTAAACGTAGAATTGAACGCGGGGAGCGAATCGGACACAGAACCATAGCGCAAGTTCGCGCCGCCGCGCCAGCCTCCACTTTGCCCGGCGCGCCCCGGTTCCTCCACAGAGTAGAATTTTTTAGCGGGCCGCCCCCGCGATCAGCCTGCGAAGGCGACAACCCGCTGGTTCTGTTCGCCGAGCCCCTCGACCGACAGCCGCACCCGGTCGCCGGGCTTCAGGAATTGCGGCGGCTTCTGGCCGAGCCCGACCCCGGCCGGGGTGCCGGTGGCGATCACGTCGCCCGGCACCAGGGTCATGAAATGGCTGACGTAGCTGACCAGATGATCGACGCCGAAGATCAGGTTGGCGGTCGTGCCGTTCTGCATGCGCCGGCCGTTGACCTCGGTCCACAGGGCGAGCTTCTCCGGATCGGCAAGCTCGTCGGCGGTGACGACATAGGGGCCGATCGGGCCGAACGTGTCGGCGCTCTTGCCCTTGGTCCACTGGCCGCCGCGCTCGATCTGAAATTCGCGCTCGGAGACGTCGTTGACGATGCAATAGCCGGCGACGTAGCGGCGCGCCTCGTGGACGTTGACGTAGCGCGCGGCAGTGCCGATGACGATGCCGAGCTCGACCTCCCAATCGGTCTTTTCCGAGCCCTTCGGGATCATCACGTCGTCATTCGGACCGCTGATGCACGAGGTCGCCTTCATAAAGATGATCGGCTCCTTTGGGATCGGCGAGCCGGTCTCCTGGGCATGATCCTTGTAGTTGAGGCCGATGGCGATGAATTTGGCGACATGACCGACGCAAGGGCCGAGCCGCGGGTTGCCCGGCGCCGCAGGCAGGCTCGCCGGATCGAGACGGCGCAGCCGATCGAGCGCGGCGATGCCGAGCGTCTCGCCGTCGATGTCGCGCACCGTGCCGGAGAGGTCGCGGATCCTGCCGTCGCGGTCGAGAAGACCGGGCTTCTCCTGGCCCGGGGGGCCCCAGCGTAACAGCTTCATCGCCAATCTCCCTTACAGCGTGAACCCGCCGTCGATGACATGGACGGCCCCGGTCGTAAAGCGCGCCTCGTCGGAGGCGAGATAGACGGCGAGCGCCGCCACCTCCTCGGGCGTGCCGAGACGGCCCAAAGGCTGGCGCTCGACAAAGGCGCGACGCGCCGCCTCGGTGCCGCCGACCATGCGCACGCCCAGAGCGGCGATGCGGTCGTCGAGCGAGGGCGTCGCAATCGTGCCGGGACAGATCGCATTGCAGCGGATGCCCTTGTCGATAAAGTCGCGGGCGACCGATTTGGTCAATCCGATCACCGCCGCCTTGGTCGAACCGTAGACGCAGCGGTTGGGCGCCGCCTTCAGCGAGGAGACGGTCGAGGCGACGTTGAGGATCGAGGCGGCGACGCCGTGCTCCACCATTTTCGGCAGAAACGTCCGGATCATCATGTACATCGAGCGGACGTTGAGGGCGAAGGAGGCGTCCCACTCGGCCGGGGTCACGTCGAGGATGGTGCCGTGATGGACAAAGCCGGCGCAGTTGAACAGGACGTCGACCGCCCCGATCTCGTTGGCGAGCGCGGCGATCGCCGCGTCCTCGGTCACGTCGAGCGGCCGCGTCGCGATCAAGGCGTCGGCGAGCGGCGCGAGCTTTTCCGGGGCGATGTCGGTGGCGAGCACGCTCGCCCCTTCGGCGGCAAAGGCGAGCGCCGCGGCCCGGCCGATCCCCTGCCCCGCCGCCGTCACCAGCGCCCGCTTGCCCGCGAGTCGTCCTGCCATCCCGCCACCTTGCCACGCCGCGCGCGGCTCTGTAAATCGGCCCCGTGTAAATCGACAAGACGCCGCGTCGGGGCCGATCCGCACGATCGGCTAGGCATAGCCGTACCGTTCGAAATACGGCGCCCAGAAACGTAGGGCGGAAAAGCGCAGCGCATTCCGCCGTTTTCCGTCACGACCATTCCCCCGCTTCGGCCAGTTCAGCGCCGCTACCAAGCCAACCCGCCGGATACAACCCTCTCGTTACACAAAGGCGGAAGCTGGAGAACAGCCAATCTGTCGGCTTGTCCACCAAGCCATGCTTTACCGGGTTGAAGTGGATGTAGTCTATGTGAGCGGCATAGTCGTGATCGTCTCGGATCGTGTGTTCCCAGTATCGGCGCTGCCAAACCCCGCGCATGTGGTCGGGCAGGACGACCCAGGCATCGATATGGAACGGAAATCGCCTGCGTACCTTCCGCACCGCCTCACGCAGCGCGTCGATGTGCGTAACGAGCAGGGCAGAACGTCGGTCCAGCAGGTTCACCGTGAAGAAGTAGGTCGCTTCCGGGACCCGGTGCGGCGATAGTCGGGCATTGGAACAGCATGTCATGAAACCAACAATGGCGGAATGCGCTGCGCTTTTCCGCCCTACGTTCTGGGAGACTCAACTTACTCATAACCATACGCTTCAAAATACGCCGCCCAGCGGCGGCGGATTTCGGCCCTCTCGGCTTGCGTCAGGCCATGCCGGTTTGGCGTGTGGTCGAGCCCCGCGAGGTAATCGGCCATCTTGCCGCGCAATGCGGAAAAATCGCCGAGACCGAGATGATCATAAAGCCCGGCAAGCGTGTCGAGCGGCCGGGAAGCGAGATCCTCGTAGCGGATCTCGCAGAACTGCCGCTGCGGGATCAGGGCGACCTGCCGGGCAAAATCGCGATAAAGGCGAAGGAGCATCGCGAAGACGTAGTCGTCGAGGGCGGGCACGCCGCCCTTGAGGGCGCCGAACCGCGGCCGCTGCAGGCCTTCGCGCGCAAACAGGACCGTCCACAGCCTTTTTGTCGAGGCGAAGAGTTCGTAAGGGTTGCGCACCAGATGGACAAAGGCGGCGCCGGGAAACAGCGAATGCAGCACGTCGAGGCGGGCAGTGTGGGTCGGCGATTTGAGCAACAGCCGGCGCGGCACCGACGGGTCCCGCCGCGCCGCGCGCCATTCGACCTGTTTGAGAAAGCGTACAAACCCGGCCTGCCACGCCGCGCGCTGCGGCGGCGTCAGACCATCGAGGCCGAGCATGTCCGCGCCGGCCGGCCGGCGGTTCGGAAAGGCGAGCGTCTCGTAGGGGGAAGCGAGGCCGAGGTTCAACAGTGCAAACTCGTCCTCCTGCGGGCGCTCGAACCCGAACCGCATCGCGTCCATCGGCCGCCGGGCCGGCAGAAAGCGCGCCAGGTGCCGCCGCGCCCAGCCTTGCGTCACGAGAAAATGGCTCGGCGCCAGGCATTCATAGGTCGTCGGCCAGACAAAGCGCGGGTCCTGTGCCAGTAATTCGTGCAGAAAGGTCGTGCCGGAACGCCAATGTCCGATGATGAACAGCGGCGGCGCGGACACTTCCCTCCCGGCAAGGAACCGGGCATGGCGCCTTTCCTGCCGCCCGGCGAAATACGAATTGACGCAGGCGAGAGCGGTCATCTGCACGACCCGCGGCAGAAGTGTAGGCGAGACTGCAAAGCGGTTGCGCCCCAAGAGACGCAGCCAGTCGGAAAGCCGCATCCCCGACCAGAGGTGCAGCCATTCTTGCGCCATGCCGCAGGTCAGCCGGCGAGGCTCTTCTGCTGTTCGAGATCGTCCTCGACAAAGGCGGCGACGGCTTCGTCGATGCCGCTGTCGGCGGTAAAGCCGAGCGCCTCGGCGCGCCCGGCGGCGAGCGCCCGCGGCCAGCCGCCGATGATCGCCTGGACCGCCGGATCGGGCCGCCACAGGATGCGGGCATGGGCGGCCGCGCCGCCGGCGCGCCGCACCGCCTCGGCCATCTCGGCCACCGCCACCGAGAACCCTGGCAATTGCAAGGACCGGCTGGCGCCGAGCGCCTCGCCGGGGAGGTCGAGAGCGTGCGCAAGGGCGGCGACGACGCGGCGCGGCGAGGCCAAGGCCATGACCGTCTCGGGGCTGACCGGACAGACCGCCTCGCGCCCGCTCAAGGGCTCGCGGATCATCGACGAGGCGAAGGTCGAGGCGGCCCGGTTCGGCCGCCCCGGCCGCACCACGACGGTCGGCAGGCGCAATGCGCGGCCGTCAACAAAGCCCTTGCGCGTGTAGTCGTTGACCAGCAGTTCTCCGATCACCTTCTGCGTCCCGTAGGAGGTCTGCGGGGTCAGCGGGACGTCCTCGCCGACCGTCGCCGGCAGGGCGCCGCCATAGACCGCGAGCGAGCTGGCGAAGACGAGGCGGGGGCAGGTGCCGAGCGCGCGGCAGGCGTCGAGCACGGCGCGGGTGCCGTCGAGATTGACGCGATAGCCGAGATCGGTGTCGGCTTCGGCCGCCGCGCTGACCACCGCGGCAAGGTGAAACACCGCGTCCGTACCCGGCGCGACCGCGCGGCCGACCGCCGCGCGGTCGGCAATGTCGCCGGCGACGACCCGCACCCGACGGTCCTCGACGGGCGGCGACGGGGCGGCGGTGTCGAACAGGACCAGCTCGGCGAGGTCCGCGCGAGCAAGCAGGCGCTGGGCGAGACGGCGGCCGAGAAAGCCGCAGCCGCCGGTGACGACGACGCGCATCGCTCAGCCCCTTATGCCGTAAGCGGCGGCCCAGCCGAGGCCGGCGGCCGTCGCCCCGCGCGGCCGGTACTCGCAGCCGATCCAGCCGTCATAGCCGAGCCGGTCGAACAGGTCGAACAGGAACGGGTAATGGATCTCGCCGATGTCGGGCTCGTAACGCCCCGGATTGCCGGCGATCTGAACGTGCGCATAGCGGCCGGCGAGCGCCTCGATGCGCCGGGCGAGATCGCCCTCCATGATCTGCACGTGGTAGAGGTCGAGCTGGATCTTCAGATTGGCGCGGCCGACCCGGTCGAGGATCGCGGCGGCCTCGCTCGTCGTGTTCAGAAAATAGCCGGGGATGTCGCGGGTGTTGATCGGCTCGATGACCAATGTGATGTCCTCGGCGGCGAGCCGGTCCGCGGCATGGCGCAAATTCTCGGCATAGACCGCGAGCCCTTCGGCGCGCTCGCGCCCCTCCGGCCACAGCCCGGCCATGGCGTGCACGGTGCGGCACCCGGTCGCCTTCGCATATTCAAGCGCCTTGTCGATCCCGTCGCGGAACTCCCGCTCGCGCCCGGGCAGGGCGGCCAGCCCGCGCTCGCCCGCCGCCCAATCGCCCGGCGGCATGTTGAAAAGGGCCTGGACGAGCCCGTTGCGGCGCAATTCCTCGGCCATCCTCGCCGGCGGATAGTCGTAGGGAAACAGGTACTCGACCGCCTTGAAGCCGCAGCGCGCGGCGGCCTCAAAGCGGGCGAGGAATTCAATGTCCTGGAACAGAAAGCTCAGATTGGCGGCGAATCTCGGCATGGACGTCCTCCCGCGCGAAGCCGGCTACTCTTTCCCGGTGCGCGGCCGAAGACAAGACCCGGCGCCAAATCCACGGCGATCGTGCACACCGTCGCGGGGCAATCGGAGGCTCGAAACGTCGTCACCCGTTTCCGCAATGTCCGCTCCTCTCGCTTCAGCCGCTGCCTTTCGTCCTCACCGGAGGCCAAATTCACAAGGAACTGCTTGAACAGCGCGGATATCGACGTGTCCTGCTCCGCGGCGATCCCGCACGCTCGTCGATAGATTTTGTCGCTGAGGGAAATGATAAGTTTCCGCACGATTTCGTGCTTTCGGTTGTAAGAAGAAACTGACCGGATTCTCGAATTGTATTGGCAGCATCACCTCTTGACTATAGCAGAAAATGTCATTCCGGGGCGGCCCGAAGGGCCGGGCCCGGAATCCAGGAACACCGGCTCTGGCATAGCAGGCAAAGGACTGTGTTCATGGGTTCCGGGTTCGCGGGCAATGCCCGCGCCCCGGAACGACGGAGTTTGCGCATTCTCGATCCAAGTTCAAACTGAGATCCATCTTTCCGACCCGGCGTTTGCGCCGGACCTGTCGGGCCGCTACTCTTCCGCGGCGGGCGGATCAGCGGGAGCCCGCGGGAGGAGCGCGATGGGCGTGCTGTTGGGCGCGATCGCCGACGACTTCACCGGCGCCACCGACCTGTGCAATACGCTCGTGCGGCGCGGCATGCGCACGGTCCAGCTCATCGACGTGCCGGCGCCTGAGTCCTCTATTCCCGACGCCGACGCGGTCGTCGTCGCCTTGAAGACCCGCACGGTGCCGGCCGCCGAGGCGATCGACAAAAGCCTTGCCGCGCTCGCCTGGCTGCAGGGCGCCGGGGCGCGGCAGATCCTGTTCAAATACTGCTCGACCTTTGATTCGACCGATGCCGGCAATATCGGCCCGGTCGCCGAGGCCCTGCTGGCCGCGCTCGACGCCCCGTTCACGCTGTTCTGCCCGGCCTTCCCGGAGGCCGGACGGACGATCTATCGCGGCTATCTGTTTGTCGGCGACGTCTTGTTGTCGGAATCGGGGATGCGCGACCATCCGCTGACGCCGATGCGCGACCCCTCTCTGGTGCGCGTGTTGCAGCGTCAGAGCCGCGGGCGGGTCGGGCTCGTGCCCTATGAAACCGTGGCCCGGGGCGCGGCGGCGATCCGCGCCGCCTTCGCCGCCTTGCGGGAGGCGGGGGTGCGCCACGCGATCGTCGACGCGCTCCTCGACCGCGATCTCGAACAGATCGGCGCCGCCGCCGCGGATCTTGCGCTCGTCACCGGCGGCAGCGGCATCGCCCAGGGCCTCCCTGAGAATTTCCGTCGTCGGGGTCTATTGCGCGCGGGCGGCGGCGCCGACGCCCTGCCGGCGATCGGCGGCGCCGCGGCGGTGCTGTCCGGCTCGTGCTCGGAGGCGACGCAGGCGCAAGTCAGCCACCTGATCAAGCAGGGCGCGTTCGCTTTCGTCGTCGATCCGCTGGCGCTCGCCGAGGGGCGCGA
>DATFCQ010000107.1:0-10895 GCA_035252905.1 Allostellaceae bacterium
AGTTTGCCGTCATCCGCTCGCTGCTCTCGACTGCCAGAAAACAGGGTTGGGATCTCCTCCACACCCTGACCAGCGATCCCATGCACCTGATCGCAGACCTTCGGCTTGAGTAACCGCTCACAGAACCTGGGCAGTAACAAAAACTATGAAGTGAATCTTCCACCAATTGACGAACAAACCGCCATCGCTTCAACTTTGAGCGACATGGACGCGGAGATCGCCGCACTGGAAGAGAAGCTCACCAAGACCCGCCAGCTCAAGCAGGGCATGATACAGGAACTCCTGACAGGGAGGATACGCCTCATATGAGCGACATCGGCAAGCCCGAGCGCGCCACGCAGAAGCGCGTAATCGCGCTGTTCCGCGACGAACTGGGCTATCGTTTTCTCGGCGACTGGACCGATCGCGACGGCAACAGCAATATCGAGGAAGGTCTGCTCGGTCCCTGGCTGGCGAGAAACGGCTACAGCCCGGCGCAGATCAGCGCGGCCCTCTACAAGCTGCGCAGCGAGGCCGACAACCACAGCCGCAATCTCTACGGCAACAATCGGGCTGTTTACGGCCTGCTGCGCTACGGCGTGCCGGTCAAGATCGAGGCGGGCAAGCCGACCGAAACCGTCCACCTGATCGACTGGCGGGAGCTGGAGAACAACGATTTCGCCATCGCCGAGGAGGTCACGCTGCGCGGCAACCACGAGCGGCGGCCCGATCTCGTGCTCTACGTCAACGGCATCGCCGTCGGCGTGATCGAATTGAAGAACAGCCGCGTCAGCATCGGCGACGGAATCCGCCAGAGCATTTCAAACCAGAAGCCCGAGTTCAACGAATGGTTCTTCAGCACCGTGCAGTTCATCTTCGCCGGCAACGATTCCGAGGGGCTGCGATACGGCACGGTCGGCACGCAGGAAAAGTATTTTCTGAAGTGGAAGGAGGACGAAGAGGACGACAGCCGCTTCAAGCTGGACAAATATCTGCTCAAACTATGCGCCAAGGGCCGGCTGATCGAGTTGATGCACGATTTCGTATTGTTCGACGGCGGGGTGAAGAAGCTGCCGCGCGCGCACCAGTATTTCGGGATCAAGAAGGCGCAGCGGCATGTGCGCGACCGCGAGGGCGGCATCATCTGGCACACGCAGGGGAGCGGCAAGAGCATCGTCATGGTGCTATTGGCCAAGTGGATTCTGGAAAACAACCCGAACGCCCGCGTCGCGATCATCACCGACCGCGACGAACTCGACAAACAGATCGAGCGCGTCTTCACCGAGACAGGAGAGCCGATCGAGCGCAGCCGGAGCGGGCGCGACTTGATGCATCAGCTCGGTCAGGCAAAGCCGCGCCTCTTATGCTCGCTGGTTCACAAGTTCGGCCGGCAGGATGTGGACGACTTCGACGCGTTCATCAAGGAGCTGGAATCCCGGCCCGGCAAGACGGTCGGTGAGGTCTTCGTCTTTGTGGACGAGTGCCATCGTACGCAGAGCGGCAAGCTGCACCGCACGATGAAGGCGATGATGCCCAATGCGGTGTTCATCGGTTTCACCGGAACGCCGCTGCTCGCCAAGGACAGGCAGACGAGCCTGGAGGTGTTCGGCGGCTACATCCACACCTATAAATTCAGCGAGGCGGTGGAGGACGAGGTCGTGCTCGATCTCGTCTATGAGGCGCGAGACATCGACCAGCGGCTCGGTTCCGAGGACAAGATCGACGCCTGGTTCGAGGCCAAGACCAGGGGGCTCAACGACTGGCAGAAGGACGAACTGAAACAGCAGTGGGGCACGATGCAGAAGGTGCTCAGCTCGCGCTCGCGAATGGAGCGGGTGGTGAGCGACATTGTCTTCGATTTCAGTGTGCAGCCGCGCCTTTCCGGCGAGCGCGGCAACGCCATTCTGATCGCGTCGCGCATCTACGAGGCGTGCCGGTATTTCGAGCTGTTTCAGAAGACGCCGTTGAAGGGCAAGTGCGCGGTGGTGACCTCCTACAACCCGCAGGCGCGAGACATCAGCCTGGAGAATACCGGCGCGAATACGGAGACCGACAAGGAATTCATTTACAACACCTACACCGAACTGCTTAAAACCGTCGAAGCCAAGCCCGGCATGACGAAGACCGAGACCTATGAGGAGAACGCCAAATCCCTGTTCGTCAAGGAGCCGGCGAACATGAAATTGCTGGTCGTCGTGGACAAATTGCTGACCGGCTTCGACGCGCCGCCCTGCACATACCTCTATATCGACAAATCCATGCAGGACCACGGCCTGTTCCAGGCCATCTGCCGCACCAACCGGCTGGACGGCGAGGACAAGGATTTCGGCCATATCGTGGACTACAAGGACCTGTTCAAAAAGGTGGAGAACGCCATCGCCGTCTATACCTCCGAGCTGGATCACGGCGCCGGCGGGGTCGCGCCGGAGGTATTGATCCAGGACCGGCTGAAGAAGGGGCGGGAGCGTCTCGACAATGCGCTGGAAGCCCTCGCCCTGTTGTGCGAGCCGGTGCAGCCGCCGAAGGACGATCTGGAGCATATCCACTATTTCTGCGGCAATACGGAGATCGCGTCGGATCTGCAGGAACGGGCGCCGCAACGCACCGCGCTCTACAAGGCAACCGCAACCCTCCTGCGGGCCTACGCCAACATCGCCGACGAACTGGAAGCCGCCGGCTATAGCACTTCGGATATCGCTGATATCAAGCAACGGCTCAAACACTATCTGAACCTCCGCGAGATCATCCGCAAGGCCAGCGGCGAGAGCCTCGACCTGAAAACCTACGAGGCGGATATGCGCCACCTGATCGACACCTACATCGAAGCCGACGAGCCGCGGAAGATTTCGCCTTTCGACAATATGAGCCTCATTGATCTGATCGTGAAGACCGGCATTGCCAATGCCATAATGGCCCGGCTCACCTCCTTGAAGGGCAACAAGGACGCGATTGCCGAGACCATCGAGAACAATATCCGCAGCAAGATCATCAAGGAGAATCTGAGCGACCCGGCCTATTACGAGAAGATGTCGGCGCTTCTCGACGAGATCATTGCGATGAGAAAGGCCAGAGCCATTGAATACGAGGAATATCTGGAGCGCATTGCCGAGCTGGCAAAGCGGGTCGAGGCCGGGCAGGCGGAAGAGGCGCCCGAAAGGCTGGACACGCCGGGAAAGCGCGCGCTTTACAGCAACCTGCACAATGACGAGGAGCTGGCGCTGAGAATCGACGAAGCGGTCAAGGCTGTGCGTCCGGACGACTGGCGCGGCATGCAATCCCGCGAATACGTGATCAAGAGAGCGCTGTACGGCGTATTGCATGACGTCGCCGCGGTCGAGCGCATCTTCCCGATCATCAAGGAGCAGAAGGAATATTGATGCCCAGACAGCTCCGGCTCGGCGATGTCGAGGTGGATGTGGTTCTGAAGGACATCAAGAACATCCATCTGAGCGTCCATCCCCCGACCGGCAGAGTGAGCATTTCGGCTCCTTCACGGATGAGCCTCGATGCCATCCGCCTCTTCGCCATCTCCAAGCTGGGCTGGATCAAACAGCAGCAGAAAAAGTTCCGTCAGCAAGAACGGGAAACGCCGCGCGAATATCTCGATCGAGAAAGCCATTACGTTTGGGGCAGGCGCTACCTGCTCACGGTGATCGAATCCGAAGAGGCGCCTTCAGTCGAATTGAAACACAGCAGGATGATTCTGCGGGTGCGTCCGGGGACTGGTGACGACAGAAAGCAGGCCATCGTGGAGGCGTGGTACCGCGAGCAGCTCAGGCAGGCCGTGCCGCCGCTGATCGCCAAATGGGAGCCTGCAATGGGCGTGAAGGTCGAACGGGTCTTTGTCCAGAAGATGAAAACCAGATGGGGAAGCTGCAATCCTTCCTCGAAGAGCATACGGCTCAATACGGATCTGGCCAAGAAACCGCTTGAATGCCTTGAGTACATCATTGTCCACGAAATGGCTCATTTGCTTGTGCGCCACCACAATGACGAGTTTAGCACCTTGCTAAACAATTTTCTGCCGAACTGGAAGCTGGCACGGCAGGTGCTCAATAGCGCGCCGCTTGCTCACATAGACTGGCGGATTTGAGCCGCCTCGCCCGAGACGGTCTTTCCGTGTCAGAACCATCCGCTTCGACTTCGTGCGTTTCCGAGAATACGACCAGCACGAGAGCGATCCCGCCTTCGGATCGGGCGCGCTTTCCGCAAAGGAGACAAAGAGAGGTTCGGGCGTAGCGTTCGTGCATCCGAGGGAAAACTCGGCTATCCTCCGCTAGGATAAGGGAGCCTCCAAACCATGACAGGACGTTCGCGCATTGTGCTCGATGCGAACGTGCTTGCCGGCAAGCCTGTCGTGCGGGGCACGCGGCTATCAGTCGAATTCGTGATCGGCCTGTTGGCTGAGGGCTGGAGCGAGGGCGAGATCCTTGCGAATTACCCCGGTCTGATGCGGGATGACATTCTCGCCTGCCTCGCCTACGCGCGCGACATGCTCGGCTCGGAAAAGGTGTTCCCGAGCACAGCATGATCGGCAATTTGCCCCAAATAAAGAGGCAACTTGCCGAGAGCCACCATGTCCATCCCCGCGCCGGTCCTCAAAGCCCTCTATCGCCGCCTCGGGGGAGCCAAGACGCTGTCCCATCCGATCAGGTCGGAAGCGGATCTCGCGTGCTTGACGGTCGAGGGCCTGCCGTTGCCGGCGTTTCAGGAGATCCGGGCGGCCGGCTTCTCGGACAGCGAATTGGCCGTGATCATACCTCCGCGGACGCTGCGCCATCGAATCGCGAAGGGGGAGCCGCTCAACGCCGTCGAAACCGAGCGCGCCATCCGCCTCCTCGGCCTCCAGATCCAGGCCGAATTCGCCCTGGAAGACGCGGCGAAAGCCTGGATCTGGCTGCGCCGGCCGCTGGCGATCCTCGACGGCAAGGCGCCGCTCGAAGCCGCGCAGAGCGAGCATGGGGCCGAGGTGGTCCGGGAGATGCTCGGGAACTTGACCTGGGGCACCGCGGCCTGAGGCCGATCGGCGCTCGCGCACGCATCAGCGCTCCTATCCCGCGCCCGTTCGCGAGCGATCAGGCCGCCTCGGGCACATAATACAGAACGAGGAGTTCCTCTCGCGAGCAGGGCGCGACCGCATAAGCACGGCCCTGTTCGTCGCTGAACTCCACCAGCACTGTCCGATCGTCAAGCTGCTCTACGACTGTGCCCACCTGCCCGCGGGCCAACCGCTGTGCGGGAAGATCGGTCAGCAACGCGACCACGTCCAACAGGGCCGGCTCTTTCTTTTTTGAGCGCTTCTTCGCTTTCATCGCAAAACTCAACATGTAACGAACCTCGGTACGCTCTCACCCGTTCGGCGGCTCGATCACCCCCACCCCGGCCCTCCCCCATCAAGGGGGAGGGAATTCAGGCAAAGGCTTCGTCGTGCCGGGGCGCGGATTTCGCATCTGAGATCGCTCGACAGCAGACTCGCGGGCGCGGCGGCGCGGCGCTACTGTGGGTGCAGATGCTCTTCGCCACGGGGAAACGCCATGACCATCGCCGCCGCGCACCGCCCGACCATCGCCGCCACACGGCACGCGATCGCCGCCGGCCATTATCTTGCCGCCACCGCCGGTTTTGCGATCCTCGAAGCCGGCGGCAATGCGATCGACGCCGGATGCACCGCCGGGATCGCTCTGGGCGTATTGCAGAGCGATCTGGTCAACGTCGCCGGGGTCGCGCCGATCATGATCTACGCCGCCGAGGCGCGCGAGGTCACGACGATCGCCGGCCTCGGGCCCTGGCCCAAGGCGCTCGACCCCGAATTCTTCCAGCGCCGGCACGGCGGCAAGATCCCGCGCGGGGTGTTGCGCACGGTCGTGCCGGCCGCCCCCGACGCCTGGATCACGGCGCTCCGGCGCTGGGGCACGATGAGCTTCGGCGAGGTCGCGGCGGGGGCGATCCGCCTCGCCCGCGACGGCTTCCCGATGTACCCGCTGATGGAAAAGAGCCTCGAACGGCACGCGCCGCAGCTCAGGGAATGGCCGTCGAGCGCGTCCGTCTTTCTGCCCGGTGGACAGGTTCCCAAAACCGGCGAGGTGTTCCGCCAGACCGACCTCGCCGCCTCGTTGCAATACATGGCCGACGAGGAGAAGGCCGCCGCGTCCCGCGGCCGCGAGGCCGGGCTTGAAGCGGCGCGCGACGCCTTCTATCGCGGCGACATCGCCCGCAAGATCGTCGCCTTCATGCGCGAAGAGGGCGGACTGCTGGCGGCCGAGGACCTCGCCCAATACCGCTCGCCGGTCGACCGGCCGGAGCGGCGCCGTTTTGGCGATCTCGAAGTCTTCACCTGCGGCGCCTGGTGCCAGGGGCCGGTCCTATTGCAGACCCTGGCCCTCATCGAAGGCACCGACGTTGCCGGGCTCGGCCATAACAGCGCCGATTACATCCACCATCTGAGCGAGGCGCTGAAACTCGCCTTTGCCGACCGCGAAGCCTATTACGGCGATCCGGCAACGGTCGAGGTGCCGCTCGCCACATTGATCTCGCCCGAATACGCGGCCGAGCGCAGACAATTGATCCGCCCCGAGCGGGCCTGGCCCGAGATGCCGCCGGCCGGAGAGCTCGGCCGCTCGGCGGGCCGTTTCGCGGCGAGCGCGCCCAACCCCCATCCCGAGCCCGACACCTCCTATGTCTGCGCCGCCGACCGCTGGGGCAATCTGTTCTCGGCGACGCCGAGCGACGGCTGCTACGGCTCCCCGATCGTGCCCGGCACCGGGCTCATCCCGTCGAACCGCGGCTCGCAATCGCGCCCCGACCCGCGCCATCCCTCGGGCGCGGCGCCGGGCAAGCGGCCGCGCCTGACGCCGAACCCGGCGCTCGCAGTCAAAGGCGGCGACCGCTTCCTGCCCTTCGGCACGCCCGGCGGCGACGTGCAGACGCAGGCGATGCTGCAGGTCCTCTTGAACCACTTCGTGTTCGGGGCGGACGTGCAGAGCGCGATCGAGAGCCCGCGCTTTGCCAGCTACAGCTATCCCTCCTCGTTTGCGCCCTACGACTATTATCCGGGCCGGCTCAATGTCGAGGGCCGCATCCCCGAGGCGGTCACGGCCGAACTGGCGCAGCGCGGCCACAGGATCGAGCGCTGGCCCGACTGGATCTGGACCGCCGGGGCGGTGTGCGCGATCCTCGCCGACCGCCGCCGCGGCGTCCTCGAAGCCGGCGCCGACCCGCGCCGCGCCGCCTACGCGCTCGGCTTCTGAAGCACGGCTATTCTCTGCGCGCCATTCCGGGGCGCGGGCGTATGCCCGCCCCGGAACCCATGCACACCGGCCCTCACCCACCTTCAAAAGCCGGTGTTAATGGTTTCCGGGTTCGGCTCTGGCGAGCCGCCCCGGAATGACAATCCTCCTTGAAACGGCTACATTTTCTGCTTCCGTTTTCAGGGCAGGGACCCCTAATCCTCGGGGCCGCGGCGGCGGATGTCGGCATAGGGGGTGCCGTCGCGGCGGGTGTAGGGCGCGGGTTTGCCGCCGGGCGGCGCCATCATGTCGATGTCGGAATAATAGGCGCTGTCGTCGGCGAGGCGGGTGCCGATTTCGAGCACCAGCGCCTCGCCGCCGGAGCGGTTCTGCAGGCAGTGCCCGTTCGCCTCGTTCGCCTTGAAACCGGCGGCGTCGCCGGCGCGCAGGATCTCGTCGCCGGCGTCGGTGACCAGGACGACCTCGCCCGACAACACATAGACGAATTCGTCGCTGCCGGTGTGCCAGTGGCGCTGGCTCGACCAGGCGCCCGGCGGCAGGCGCAACAGGTTGACGCCGAACTGCGTCAACCCGGCGGCGTCGCCGAGCCGGGTGCGCGCCCGCGCGCGGCACGGCTTGTCGAAGGGCGGCGGGTAGAGCGTGCCGACCGTCGCTGCCAGCGCCGCGGCATCGATGCGTTTTGTCATGGCTGAAGCTCCCTCTGCAGCCGATAGGAATTCCGGCGCGGCGCCAACTCCCGTTCCGGCGGGCCGACATAGAGCTGGCGCGGGCGGACGAGGCGGGTTTCCGGGTCGGCCATCATCTCATGCCACTGGGCGAGCCAGCCGGCGGTGCGCGCCACCGCGAAGACCGGCGTGAACATCTCGGGCGGCAGGCCCAGGGCGCGGAAGATCAGGCCGGAATAGAAATCGACATTGGGGTAAAGCTTGCGCGCGACAAAATACTCGTCCTCCAGGGCGACCCGCTCCAGTGCCAACGCCAGTTCGAGCAGCGGGTCGTCGTTGCGGCCGAGCGCCGCCAGCACCGCGTGAACGCGGCGGCGCAGGACTTTGGCGCGCGGGTCGTAGCTCTTGTAGACGCGGTGGCCGAAACCCATCAGGCGGAACGGGTCGTTTTTGTCCTTGGCGCGGCGCAGGATTTCCGGGATGCGGTCGATGTGGCCGATCGCGGCCAGGGTCTCCAAGACGCCCTCATTGGCGCCGCCGTGCAACGGCCCCCACAAGGTCAGGATCGCCGCGGCGAGCGCGGCACAGGGGTCGGCGCGGGTCGAGCCGACGAGGCGCATCGCCGTCGTCGAGGCGTTCTGCTCGTGGTCGGCCTGGATGATCAACAGGGCGTCGAGCGCCTCGACCACCGCCGCGGGCGGGCGATACTCCGCGCCCGGCGCCGCGAACAGCATCGCGAGAAAGTTTTCGGCGTAGCCGAGATCGGCGCGGGGCGGAATAAACGGCTCGCCCCGCCGGTGCCGATAGGCCATCGCCGCGACGACCGGCATCACGGCGATCAGCCGCATTGCCGCGGCGCGCCGCGCCGCCGGATCGAAGATGTCGCAGGAATCGTGAAAATGACCGGCGAGCCCGCTCGCCGCCGCCGCCATCATTGCCATCGGATGGGCGTCCCGGGCAAAGCCGCGATAGAGCACCGGCAATGGCTCGGGCAGTTCGGCAAAATCGGCGAGCGCCCGCGCAAATTCCTCCCGCGCATTGGAATCGGGCAGTTCGCCGTCCAGCAGCAGGGTGCAGACATCGAGAAAATCCGCGCCCTCGACCAGCGCGTCGATCGGGTAGCCGCGATAGAGCAGGACCCCGTTCGCGCCGTCGACATAGGTGATCGCCGAACGGCAGATCGCGGTTGTCCCCAGACCGGGATCATAGGTGCAGAGCCCGGCCCCGGCGTAAAGCCCGCCAATATCGATCGCCGCGGGCCCGAGCGTCGGATGCAGCAGCGGCAGATCGCGAAGCGCACTCATGGCTGTCCTCCATGGCAACGGCCATACTGGACAACAATGATCTTGATTTTGTCAACCTTGATTATAGAATCAATCTGTCTTCTCAGGCGCCCGGATGGGCGGCGCTCAGCGGGCGGAGGTCGAAATCGGTTTCCAATGCGGTCAAGGCGACATGGGTGGCGGCGCCGAGCGACAGATGGCCGACGAGCCCGCGCAGATGCGCCTGCCAGGGATAGGCTCCGGGCGGCCCGGCGATGCGCGTCGCCGCCGACAGGATCTCGTCCCACAATACAAAGATCAGAAAGCCGTAGAGGAGCCCCCGGTCGGCGGCAAAGCGCAGGTCGCGCTCGCGCAGGGCGGCGTAGAGGACGGCCGGGGCGATGCCCAAGAGGTAATGGGTGACCATACCGAGCGTGCTTGGCTGCGCCCTGTCCGCCGGGATCCCGGCCCATTCGGCCAGATGGTAACCGAGCGCGTGCGAGACATCGAGGCCCTCGGGCCACGCCGCCCGCTCGCGTGCGATCGCCGGCCGCGGTTCGCGGTCCTGCAGAAGCCAGGTGGCGCGGTCCATGACCCAGGCGCCGATCGCGCCCGCCACCGCGCCGCGCAACAGGTATCCGCCGCTCGTTGCCTTCACGTCTTGCCCTCCTCTGCCGCGGACGCCTGCTAACGGAAGGCGGCGGCGACCATTCCGCGGCCGGGTGCGGCGCGCTTCGATTATGCTGAGCCGGCAAATCCGGGGTGAATCACGTTCGATCATGATGGCGACCGCGACGAACCTGCTGACCGCCCGACAGGCCGCCGAGCGCCTCGGCGTCAAGCTCGACACGCTCTACGCCTATGTCAGCCGCGGCCGGTTGCGCTCGGTCCGCGTGCAGGGGACGCGCGAGCGGCGCTATCGGGCCGAGGACGTCGAGGCGCTGAAGAGCCGCCAGGAAGGCCTTCCGCCCGGCCCTCCCCCCGCGGCGCTGGCGCCGGTGGTCAATTCGTCGCTGTCGTTGATCGAGCGGGGGCGGTTCTATTACTGCGGCGCGGACGCGGTGCGCCTCGCCGAGACGGCAACGCTCGAACAGGTCGCGGCGCTGCTGTGGCGGGGCGATCCCCCCTCGCCGCAGCCGGCGGACGGCATTACCCCCTCACCCCTTCCCTCTCCCCCAAGGGGGAGAGGGAGAAAAAATGGAGGGGGAGAAAATCCGCAGGAGGAAGGGCGGCTCGGATTGATCGAGCGCTGTCAGATGCGGCTCGCCGCGCTCGCCGGCGAGGACCTTCTGGCCCTCGACCTGACGCGCGCCGGGGTCGTCCGCACCGGCGGGCGGATCCTGCGTGCGCTCGCCGCCGCGGTCGCCGGAGGCGAACCGGCGGCGGCGCCGATCCACCTTCAGCTCGCCGCCGCCTGGCGGGTCGACGAGGCCGGCGCCGACGTGCTGCGCCGCGTCCTGGTGCTGATCGCCGACCACGAATTGAACGCCTCGACCTTTGTCGCGCGCTGCGTCGCCTCGACCGGGGCGACGCCCTATGCGGTGGTCATCGCGGCGCTCGCGGCCCTGTCGGGCCGGCGCCACGGCGGCACCTCGGCGCGGGCCGAAGCCCTGCTGCGCGAGGTCCTGCCGTCCGACGACCCGATGGCCGCCCTGGCCGAGCGCCTAGCGCGCGGCGAGGATCTGCCGGGCTTCGGCCATTTTCTCTATCCCGAGGGCGATCCGCGCGCGACCGCGATCCTC
>DATFCQ010000108.1:0-6223 GCA_035252905.1 Allostellaceae bacterium
CGCCGCGCCGCCGCCGGCGTTCGATCGCGACTACATCGACCAGCAGATCAGGGCGCACCGGCAGGCCATCGCCCTCTTCACCGCGGAGGCGCAAGGCGGGCAGAACCCGGTGCTGCGCCGGCTCGCCCAGCAGGCGCTGCCGATCTTGCGCAGCCATCTGCGCGAGGCGGAGGCGATCGCGGGCGGCATCGCCTGAGCCCCTTCCGAGCCGGCGGAACCGCGTTCCCTGCGCACTGTTTTCCCAGTGCCCGAACGATTGCGGCCGCCCAACATTGCGCAACGAAGAGATGCGCTGGGCAGGATCGGCAAGTCGACCTCCGCGCAGGCGGAAGGCGCGGCGGCGCATCGCCTCGGCATCGGCAGAGTGGAGACCGAAATGACGTGGCGCGGCGCGACGATCGACCCGACGACCAATATCGCGGCGGATGCGGTGCTGGAGGCGTTCCATTCGGCGCGCGACGCCGGCAGGCCTTCGGTCGAATGCTACCGCGCCGGTGTCGAGGCGTGGCGGCGCGTGCACCCCGATCAATCCCCCGAATACGCGGCCAAGCAGGCGGTGGCGGTGATCCTTTCGGCGCATGCGAAATTGCGGGTCGAGGAATAAACAATAAATGCGGGCTTGACGCCGGCGGCCGTTTGCGGTCGATCGGGGGCTGATGGACGAACCGCGAGAAGGGACCCGCAAGGCGGTCGAACGCGCCGAACGCGAACGGCGTCTCGCCAAGGCCTTGCGCGCGAATCTGCAGCGCCGCAAGGAGCAGGCGCGGGGAGAGCGCCCGGCGCCGCCGGCGGCGGGCGCGGAGGAGCCCGAGCGCTCCGCTTGAGCGGCGCCCCCCACTTCACTAAAAGCAGGTGTGAGGGGCGGCCTGCGGCCGGCCTGCGGCAGGTTGCCGGTCTGCGGCCGAGGGAGCCGAAGGGATGGACAGGATCCACATTCGCGGCGGGGTGCCGCTCGAAGGGGTAATCCCGATCGGGGGCGCCAAGAACGCGGCCCTGCCGCTGATGGCGGCGAGCCTGCTCACGCGCGAGACCCTGGTTCTGCAGAACCTCCCCGATCTGGCGGACATCGCGACGATGGCGAACCTCTTGGTCCAGCACGGCGTCGCCATTGCTCCCGCCGCCGCCGCCGACGGCTCCGGGCAGGCGCTCGAACTGCGCGCCGAGCATATCACCTCGACGACCGCCCCTTACGACCTCGTCCGCAAGATGCGGGCCTCGGTCCTGGTGCTGGGGCCCCTGCTCGCGCGCTGCGGCCGGGCGCGGGTGTCGCTGCCCGGCGGCTGCGCGATCGGCACCCGGCCGGTCGACCTCCACATCAAGGGCCTTCAGCAGCTCGGCGCCGACATCGAGTTGCGCGAAGGCTATATCGACGCGCGCGCGCCCCGCGGCCTCAAAGGCGCCGAGATCGTGTTTCCGGCGGTCTCGGTCGGGGCCACCGAGAACCTGTTGATGGCGGCGGTCCTCGCCGAGGGCGAGACGGCGCTCGTCAACGCCGCGCGCGAGCCCGAAATCGGCGATCTCGCAGCCTGCCTGACGGCGATGGGCGCACGCATCGCGGGGATCGGCACCGGCCGGCTCGAAATCGCCGGGGTCGACCGATTGCACGGCGCCGCGCATATGATCATCCCCGATCGGATCGAGACCGGGACCTATGTGATGGCGGCGGCGGCGACCGGCGGCACGGTGCGATTGACCGGAACCCGCCTCGATCTGGTCGCGACGATGGCGCGCCTGCTCGAAGAGGCCGGGGTCGAAATCGCCGCGACGCCGGACGGGCTTTCGGTGTGCCGCAAGAACGGCCGGCTCGACGGCGTCGACATCATGACCGAGCCCTATCCCGGTTTTCCGACCGATCTGCAGGCGCAGGCGATGGCCTTATTGGCGACCGCCCGGGGCGCCTCGATGATCACCGAAACGATCTTCGAGAACCGCTTCATGCACGTTCCCGAATTGATGCGCATGGGCGCCAACATCAGCGTGCACCGCGCCTCGGCGCTGGTGCGCGGGGTGCCGCGGCTGCTGGGCGCGCCGGTCATGGCCACCGATCTGCGCGCCTCGGTGTCGTTGGTCGTGGCCGGGCTCGCCGCCGAGGGCGAGACCGTGCTCAACCGCGTCTATCATCTCGACCGCGGCTATGAGCGGCTGGAGGAGAAGCTCGCGGCTTGCGGCGCCCGCATCGAGAGGGTGCGGGATGCTGCCTGAGGAGACCAAGGGTGCGCTCAGATTGCGCGCCGAGGACGCAGACGATCTGGCGGTGATCTCGGCCTGCCTGCAGGACGCGCTGGTTCCGGTCGGCGATATTGTCTACATGCCGCAGGAACAAAGCTTCCTATTTGTCGCCAACCGCTTCCGCTGGGAGGACGGCCCGCAGATGGAAGGCGAGCCGGGCCATGTGCGCACCCTGTGCGCAGTGGCCTTCGACGCGGTCGAGGCGGTCCTCTATCGCGGCTTCCGCCGCGAGGAGCGCGAGCGCATCCTGGTGCTGTTGGCGATGCGCCCCGAACCGTTGCGCGCGGAAGGCGGCGGCGCGGTGCGGCTCGATTTCTCGGGCGGTGCGACGATCCGCCTCGAAACCGGGCGAATCCGCTGCCGCGTCAGGGATGTCGGGCTGCCCTGGCCGACCTCTTGGCGGCCCGCGCACGATCAGGGCGACCCGCGATGAGGCGGGCGAGCGTCCCCGGGCTTAGCACCCACGGACCGGGGCCGTATAGCCCGGGGACGGTGGGCGGCCGCGCCCGCCCCGGCAGAGGGCTGGTCCTGGCGCTGCCCAAAGGGCGGATCCTCGACGAGGTTCTGCCGCTGCTCGATCGCGCCGGCATCGTGCCGGAGCCGGAATTTGCCGACCCGCGCTCGCGCCGCTTGCGCTTTGCCACCAATGAGCCCGGTCTCGACCTGATCTCGGTGCGCAATTTCGACGTCGCCACCTTTGTCGCCTTCGGCGCCGCGGAACTCGGCATCGCGGGTAACGACGTATTGATGGAATTCGATTATTCCGAAATCTATGCGCCGCTCGACCTCGCGGTCGGACACTGCCGCCTGGTCGTCGCCGGCATCGCCGGCCGCACGGAGGACGACCCGCGTGGATGGAGCCACATTCGCGTGGCGACCAAATACCCGCAGATCACCCGCCGCCATTTCGCCGCCCGCGGGGTTCAGGCCGAGTGCATCAAATTGAACGGCGCGATCGAACTCGCGCCGCGCCTCGGCCTGTGCCGGCACATCGTCGATCTGGTGCAGACCGGCGCCACCCTGGAGGCCAACGGCCTCGTCGAGATCGAGCGCATCGCCGAGGTCAGCGCCCGATTGATCGTCAACCGGCCGGCGCTGAAGACGCGGCCGCAACAGGTCAGCCGCTGGATCGAGCGTCTGCGCGCCGCGATCGTCCTGCCGCACGCCGCCGAGGCAGCGGCGGAGGGCTGATGGCGGATGGTTCCGGGGCGAGCCCTCACCCGCCTCCCCCGGGTCAAGCCCGGGGTCGGCACCCCCTCCCGCAATGCGGGAGAGGGGGGACCAGCCCGCAGAGCCTGCCCCCGCGAAGGCGGGGGGTTGGTGGGTGAGGGCATGCGCCCGGAGACCTCGCTTCGGTTTTGAGTGCGAGAGAGAGATCATGCCGGTCAGGCTGTCGACGCGGGAATACGGGTTCGAGGCGGGGTTTCGCGCATTGCTGGAAAGCAAGCGCGAGAGCGCCGCCGACGTCGAGGCCGCGGTCGCCGCGATCATCGACGACGTCGCCCGCCGCGGCGACGCCGCGCTGATCGACCATACGAGGCGGTTCGATCGCGTCGATCTCAAGGCGGCGGGGCTGCGGCTGTCCTCCCGTGAGATCGCCGAGGGTGCCGCCGCGGCCCCGCCCGAGACGGTTGCGGCCTTGCGCGTCGCGGCCGGGCGGATCGAGAGCTTTCATCGCCGGCAGGTGCCGGCGCCGATCGACTATGTCGATGCGTGCGGGGTGCGGCTCGCCCAGCGCTGGACCCCGATCGCCGCCGCCGGGCTCTATGTTCCGGGCGGCACCGCCGCCTATCCCTCCTCGGTGTTGATGAACGCGGTCCCGGCGCGGGTCGCCGGGGTCGAGCGGCTGGTCATCGCGGTGCCGACGCCCGACGGGGCGCTGAACCCGCTCGTGCTCGCCGCGGCGCAGCTCCTCGGCATCGACGAGATCTATCGCATCGGCGGGGCGCAGGCGATCGCCGCGCTTGCCTACGGCACCGCGACGATCGCCCCGGTCGACAAGATCGTCGGGCCGGGCAATGCCTATGTCGCCGCCGCCAAGCGCCGGGTGTTCGGGCGGGTCGGGATCGACATGATCGCCGGGCCGTCGGAGATCCTGGTCGTCGCCGACCGCGCCAACGATCCCCGCTGGATCGCCGCCGATCTGTTGTCCCAGGCCGAGCACGACAGCGCGGCGCAGGCGATCCTCTTGACCGACGATGCCGCTTTCGCCGCCGCCGTCGAGGCCGCGATCGCCGGGCACCTGCGTATTCTGCCGCGCGCCGAGATCGCGCGCGCGAGCTGGGAACGGCACGGCGCGATCCTCCTCGTCGGCGGTTTCGACGAGGCGCCGGCCCTCGTCGACCGCCTCGCCCCCGAGCACCTCGAACTGGCGCTTGACGAGGCGGAGGATCTCGCCGCCCGGATCCGCCATGCCGGGGCGATCTTTCTCGGCCGGCATACGCCCGAAGCGATCGGCGACTACATCGCCGGCCCCAACCACGTCCTGCCAACCGCGCGCAGCGCACGCTTTGCCTCCGGCCTCGGCGTTGTCGATTTTCTGAAGCGCAGCTCGTTGGTCCGCTGCGAGGCGGCGAGCCTCAACGCGCTCGCCCCGGCGGCGATCCGGCTCGCCGAGGCGGAAGGGTTGTCGGCGCACGCGCTGTCGCTGTCGATCCGGCTCGGCGCAGCGGGGTGAAGGCGTGTCCGACCACCCGCACCGCATCGCGCAGATCACGCTCGACGAGCATACCGTCGTCAGCCGCAGCCAGGACATCGAGAACGAGCGCGCGGCGGCGATCGGCGATCTGTTGATCGACAACCGCTTTGTTCCGGCCTCCGGCCGGGCCGGACCGTTCGACGTTCATCTGGCGCTCGAAGAAAATCGCCTGAACCTGCGGATCAGCTCGCTGGCCGACGGTTCGAGCGAGGTCGTGGTATTGCCGCTCGCGCCGTTCCGCAGCATCGTCAAGGACTATTTCATGGTGTGCGAGAGCTATTACCGGGCGATCCGCCGCGCCAACCTGGCGCAGGTCGAAGCGCTCGACGTCGGGCGGCGATCATTGCACGACGAGGGCTCGGAACTCTTGATCGAGCGGCTCAGCGACAAGGTCGCGCTCGACCACCGCACGGCGCGGCGCCTGTTCACGCTGATCTGCGTCCTGCACCTGCGCGGCTGAGCGGGCGCGGCAACGGTGACGGCCCCGCCTCTGGTCTTGGCTTCGGCGTCGCCGCGGCGCCTCGCCCTGTTGCGCCAGATCGGGATCGAGCCCGACCGGGTCGACCCGGCCGACATCGACGAGACGCCGCAGCCGCGCGAGATGCCGCCCGAGCATGCCTTGCGCCTTGCCGCGGCGAAGGCGCAAGCGGTCGCGGCGCGCCATCCCGGCGCCCTGATCCTGGCCGCCGACACTGTCGTCGCCTGCGGGCGGCGCATCCTGCCCAAGGCGCAGGACGAGGCGACGGCGCGCGCCTGCCTCGAACTCCTGTCGGGGCGCCGACACCGCGTTTACGGCGGCCTCGCAGTGCTGCCGCCCGACGGCGCCCTCGTGCGGCGCCGGGTGGTGAGCCGCGTCGCCTTCAAGCGCCTGAGCGAACGGGAGATCCGCTTCTATCTCGCCAGCGGCGAATGGCACGGCAAGGCCGGCGGCTATGCCATCCAGGGCCGCGCCGCCGTGTTCGTGCCGTGGATGTCGGGCTCCTATTCGAACGTCGTCGGTCTGCCGCTCTACGAGGCGGCGCAGCTTCTGGCCGGCTGCGGCTATCGTCTTCCGTGTCCCTGCTGCTGATCGCCGCCGGGCCGGGCGAGTGGCGCGCCGCATGGGTCGAAGGCGAAGCGGCGGTCGAACTTTTTGTCGAGCGCGGCGAGCGCGAGACCGCGGGCAGCATCCATCTCGGCCGGGTGCGGCGGCTGGCGCCGGCGCTCGGCGCCGCCGCCGTCGATCTCGGCGGCGAGCGGCCGGCCTTTCTGCCGCAGAGCGAGATCCTGCCGCGCGGCGCAAAGCTCGCCGAGGGC
>DATFCQ010000109.1:0-14603 GCA_035252905.1 Allostellaceae bacterium
CACAGCCCGCCGCCGAGCCGGCGGCGCCGGCGGCAAAGCCGGGGCCGGCCCGGCTCGCTTCGCCCGAGCCCGAAGACCGCCCGGCCTTGTCGAAAGACGACGATCTGCTCGACATCCCGGCTTTCCTGCGCCGGCAGGCGAATTAACGGCGGAGTTCCTACTTTATCACCCCCACCCCAGCCCTCCCCCATCAAGGGGGAGGGAGTGGGGGATAAGCCCTCCCCCTTGATGGGGGAGGGTTTGGGAGGGGTGAGAGGCCGCCCACGCCTTATTCCGCGGCGAGCGGCGGCGGCCGGCGGCGCAATTCGGCGACGCGCTCGCGCGTATAAAGCTCGGTCCAGTTGACGAGCGCGAAATCGGTGACCCGCCGCGGGTCCCAGCTGCGTTCGGGCACCCGGATCTCGCGGCCGGCGATATGGACCGCGCGGAGCCGCGTGCGCTCCTGCAACAGTCGGATGTCGGCGAGGGGCGAGAAGTCGAGCGCAATGAAATCGGCGGCGTGGCCCGGCTCCAGGGTGCCGATCGCCGCGCCCGCGGTCATGAAGCGGGCATTGGCCTCGGTCGCCGCGCGCAAGGCCGCCGCCGGGGTGAAGCCGAGATCCTCGACAAACAGTTCAAGCTCGCGGGCGTGCCATTCGCCGTAGGGGGTGACGGCAAACCCGGTATCGGTGCCGGTCAGGAACGGCACGCCCCGGGCATGCGCCTTCTTCCAATTGGCAACGCCGATCTCGTATTCGCGTCGGACCGCGTTGGGGCGGCCCTTGTGAAAGGCGGGCTCGTGCGGCTGGGTGAAGTCGATGATGTTCTTGGGCTGCGTCAAGGTCGGGGAGAGGAGGCTGCCGCTCGCCAACATCGCGGCGATGCACTCGTCGTCGAGATGATTGGCGTGAAAGATCAGATCGACGCCGGCGCGCGCCGCATAGAGCGTCGCCTCGCGGCCGCGGGCGTGCGCGACCGCCTTTTTGCCGAGACGATGGGTCTCGCGCACGATCGCGTCGGTCTCCTCCTGGGTGAAGGCGGCGACCAGTTCGCCGTTGGCGCGGCGCTGGATGCCGTCGAGCGCGATCTTGACGCAATCGACGCCGTCCTTGACCTGGCGGCGGACCTCCTCGATCGCCTCGGCGGTCGTCGTGACGAGCCGGCCGATCGAGGTCTCGGGCACGCCGATCCAGGTCGGGTACCAGTCGGTCAGTCCCTGATGGGTCGTCAGATAGGGTCCCGCCGCCATGACCCGCGGCCCGTCGAACAGCTGGGCGCGGATCGCGTCGCGGATCGACAGGCTGATCCGCCCGGCATCGCCCGGCGAGCAGATCGCCGTGACCCCGGCGGCGGCGACTTTCTGGGCAAAGAACAGACCGCGCAGGGCGCGGAATTCGAGCGGGCTGTAGAGGTCGATGTCCTCCTCGCTCTTGGCGTTGCCATAGGCGAGATGGGTGTGCACGTCGATCAGGCCCGGCATCACGAAACAGCCGGAATAGTCGAGGAGCGCGTCGCCCGCGCCGCGCGGCGGCGCACCCCTTTCGGGACCGGCATAGTCGATGACGCCCTCCGCGTCGAAGACAAGCATCTCCCCGGTACGGGCCTCGTCCTCGCGCCCGGTGAACAGGCGGCCGCAACGGACAAAGGTTTTCATCGCCCTCACTCCCGCCAAATTCGGACAGGCCGATCGAGCCTGCCATGCGACCGGAAAGATAGCTGCGCCGCGTCCTCCGCGGCAAGCCGGTCGGGCGCAAGGGCGCCGTGGGAAGCACGCGACAGCTCCCCTCTCCCCACGGTTGCAGATGGACAGGTATGCCAGGATGGCGGGAACCGGGGTGCGGCCGCGGCGTTCTTTGCCGGGTCGTCGCCGCACTTGCGGCGACGCATCCCTGTGCGGCTTTGGTAAAGGAAGCATGTTTGGCATGTCCGCCTTGACCCCGCCGAGCGCGAGCGAGATGGCGCGGCGTGTCGGCGAGAAGGACTGGTCGAAGACGCCGCTCGGCGCCGTCGCGACCTGGTCGCACAGTTTGAAGCTCAGCGTCGCCCTGGTCCTCGCTTCGGGCTTTCCGATGGCGGTGCGCTGGGGACCCGAACTGGTGCAGATCTACAACGACGCCTATCGCGCGATCCTGCGCGAGAAGCATCCGCAGGCGCTGGGCCGGCCGATCTCCGAAGTCTGGCCGGAGGTCTGTCCCGAATTGGAGCCGCTCAGCCGGGCGATCCTCAGCGGCGAGCGTGCGGCCTATTTCGCCGAGGATCACCCGTGGACGGTCGAACGGGACGGCCGGCTCGAAGAGGCGCGGTTCACGATCAGCTACAGCTCGATCCCGGACGAGGCGGCTCCGAACGGGATCGGCGGCATTCTCGTCACCTGCGTCGAAACCACCGAGCGGATGCGCAACGAGGAGGCGCTAAAGCGGCTCAACGACCGGCTCGGCGCCGAGGTTGCCCAGCGCACGCGAGAGCGGGACCGCATCTGGCAGATTTCCGAGGACCTGCTCGGCGTCGCCGATTTTGCCGGCCGTTTTGTCGCCGTCAACCCGGCCTGGACCCCTCTGCTCGGGTGGCGCGAGCACGAATTGCGGCGCATGCCTCTCGCCGAGCTGTGCCATCCCGACGATCTCGCTCGCGCGCGGGCGGCCTTTGCCCGGCTCGCCGAGGGCATGACGGTGCGCCTCGAAAGCCGCCTCTCCCACCGCAACGGCTCCTGGCGCTGGCTCGACTGGACGATGGCGCCGGAGGAGGGCTTTGTCTATGCGATCGGCCGCAACGTCACGGCCGAGAAGGCGGCGCGCGAGGCCTTGCGGGAGAGCGAGCGGCAGTTCCGCCTGCTCGTCGCCGGGGTCACCGACTACGCCTTCCTGATGCTCGATCCGCGCGGCGTCGTGACGAGCTGGAACGCTGGGGCGCAGCGCATCAAGGGCTACGCCGCGCACGAGATCATCGGCCGCCATTTCTCGCAATTCTACACCGCCGCCGACCGCGCCGCCGGCATTCCCGAGCGGGCCTTGGCCGAGGCGGAGCGGCGCGGCACCCGGGAGACCGAAGGCTGGCGCGTGCGCAAGGACGGATCCTTGTTTTTCGCCAGCGTCGTGATCGACGCGATCCGCGACGAGGCGGGCGAACTCATCGGCTTCGCCAAGATCACCCGCGACATCACCGAGCGGCGGGCGGCCCAAGAGGCCTTGCAGCGGGCTCAGGAGCAGCTCGCCCAATCGCAGAAGATGGAAGCGCTGGGGCAACTGGTCGGCGGCATCGCGCACGACTTCAATAACATGTTGATGGTCGTCGGCGGCAATGCAGAAAATCTGCGCCGCCGGCTCGACGATCCCGAGACGCGGCGGGCGCTCGACGCGATCGACACCGCCACCGCGCGCGGCGAAAATCTGACGCGGCAATTATTGGCTTTCTCGCGCCGGCAGTCGCTCAACCCGACAGTCATCGATCTCGGCGAGCGGCTCGACGCCATTCGCGACATTCTGTCGAGTTCGGCGCGCGGCGGCATCGCGCTCGACATCCGCATTCCCAAGAAGACATGGCGGGTCGCCGTCGATGTCGGCGAGTTCGAAGTGGCACTTTTGAATCTTGTCGTCAACGCCCGCGACGCGATGCCGTGCGGCGGCACAATCACGATCGCCGCGCGCAATCTGCAGCTCTCGGAAAGGGACACGCCGGAACGCCTCAACGGGGAATTTGTCGCTTTGGCGGTGCGCGACACCGGCGGCGGCATTGCCGCCGAGATCCTGCCCAAGGTGTTCGAGCCGTTCTTCACGACCAAGCCGGCGCCGCAGGGCACCGGCCTCGGATTGTCGCAGGTCTACGGGTTCACGCGGCAATCGGGCGGCACGGTGCGGATTGCGAGCCGGATCGGCAAGGGCACGAGCGTGACCCTTTATCTGCCGCGCAGCCTGCGCGAGGCGGCGGCGCCGCTCGACCGCGAGGAGCCGGGCGGCGGCGAGGAGAGCATCCTGCTGGTCGAGGACAATCCCGAGGTCGGAGAGGTTGCCCGGATGCTGCTGGAAGAACTCGGCTACCGCGTCCATCACGTCGACAACGCCGCGGCGGCGCTCGACGTCCTGGCCTCCGGGGAGGAACCCGACCTCGTCTTGAGCGACATCGTGATGCCGGGCGAACTCGACGGCCTCGCGCTGGTGCGCCATGTCCGGGCGGAGTATCCCAGCGTCGCGGTGCTGTTGACAAGCGGCTATGCGCGGCTCGCGCCGGCCGCGGAAGAAGGCTTTCCGATCCTGCGCAAGCCGTTCCAGCGGGCGAGCCTCGCGCGCGCAGTACGCGATGCGCTCGACCGGCGCGCGCCGACGCGGCAGCGCGCCTGAAGGGCTGCGGCGGCGGGCCTGCTCGATCTCAGGAAATGGACGGGCGGTGTCGTGCCGACTCGTTTGTCAAGAACTCTGCTCGGATGTAGGGAGGGGGCGGCGGACCGGCCCTATCGCGGAGGGAACCATGAAGATCGCGCGCATCGAAAGCTTCATCCTCGGCACCGGCAGCTCGAAGGATCTGCTGTTCTGCCGGGTCGAGACCGAGGACGGGCTTTACGGCTGGGGCGAATCCTACGTGACGCACGGTCGCGAGAAGGTCGCGCAGGAGTTCCTCGCGGCGATGGCGCCGCATGTCGTCGGCCGCGACGTCTTCAACATCCGCCATACCGGCCGGGTCATGTTCGACGATTTCGCGATCCGGCGCGGCTCGATGGAACTCTTGGCGGCGTGGAGCGCGATCGAGATCGCCTCCTGGGACATTGTCGGCAAATGCGCCGGACTGCCGCTGTACAACCTGTTGGGCGGCGCCTCGCGCGAGCGCGTACGGGTCTACGCCAATGGCTGGTCGCGCGGCCACACAATCGAGGAGGGCGTCGCGCGCGGAGTGCGCGTCAAGGAGATGGGGTTCACCGCCGCAAAATTCGACCCGTTCCCGGGACCGTGGCGCACTCATGTCGACCGCAAGGACGAGGATTTTGCGCTTCGCTACGTCAAAGCGATGCGCGAAGCCTTGGGCGCCGATTTCGAACTCCTGATTGAAGCGCACCGGCGCTTTGCCCCCGAGCACGCCATCCGCATCGGCCGCCGCCTCGCCGAACTCGGCATCGAGTGGTACGAGGAGCCGTGCCTTGCCGACAATATCGAATTACTGGCGGAGGTCCGGCAGAGGGTGCCGGTCCCGATCGTCACCGGCGAGGCGCTCTATTCAAAGGAATCCTTTTTCCAATGCCTTGTCCGGCGCGCCGCCGACATCCTGAACCCCGACATCTGCGCGATCGGCGGCATCACCGCAATGCTCGACATCGCCGCAATGGCCCAGCCCCAGGCGGTCGTGATGTCGCCGCACAATTACAACAGCACATTGGTCGGTCTCGCGGCGACCGTGCACGTCTCGGCGGTCATTCCGAATTTCAAGATCACCGAATATTTCGTCAATTTCGAGGAAGTCTGCAACGAGATCGCCAGTGCGGCGCTGGCGCGCGACGGCGGCTGGATCGCCCTGCCGACCGCGCCCGGTCTCGGCATCGACATCGACGTGGACAGACTGCGCGCCCATCCGCACCAGGAGATGACGCGCCAGGGCTTCCGCCAATATTGGGAGGAATATCCGAGGAAGGATTACGAGCCGCGATTGTAGGACGGAAAAGCTGTCCCGGCGACGGCCGGGGCGGCGCATTCCGCCTAACACAACAAGGATCGCAGAATGGCCGAGGCGACCTTCACCTTTCGGGTCGATGATGAGCTGAAAGTGCGCCTCACAGAAGCGGCCAAGGCGCGCGATCGCACTGGCGCACAGTTGTTGCGCGACTTCATGCGCGTTTATGTCAAGCACCAGGAAGAGGAGGCCGCGTACGACGCTTGGTTCAGGCGCGAGGTTGAAGCCGGGATTGCTTCGGCCAATGCCGGCCATCTAATCCCGGCCGAGGAGCTGGAAGCAGAATTCACGGCTCGCCGAGCGGCAATGCTGCGCAAGCTCAGCGATGGGCGCGCCCAATCGTAACCGCCGGCCCTCACCCGTTCGTCACATAGCCGTAACGCAGATTGCTGCGGCCCGGACCGTTTTGCAGGTAATCTTTCTTGAGTGCGGCGAGGCGGTCGTGCGTTACCAGTTCGGCGTGCTGCTCCATGCCGTAGAGGCGGGCGCTGTTGCCGCCGAGGATCGCGTTCTTGACCGGGCCGTTGGCGGGGCCCAGTGGAGCGAAGCCGTATTTCTTCTGCATGTCCTCGGGGATTTCGAGGCGGCGCAGCCCTTCGATCTGCCACTGCGGCGCCCCGGTCCACACCGCGTCGGTGCCCCACAACACGCGATCGCTGCCGAGCCCCTTGACCAGAATCCCCATCAATGCAGCCGACAGGCGCGGTTCCGCCACCGCGGTCCAGGCAAACAATTGCCCGAGATCGCCATAGACATTGGTGACGCCGTATTTTTCCGGGATCTCGGCGAGGTCGCTGACCCACGAGCTGCGGCCGGTGCGGTCGAATTCGGCCATGCCGTCGGCCGGGTTGCCGCCGACCCAGCGATAGGCCGAGTGGTAGACCAGGAAATTGAGCTGCGGCCAGTCCTTGGCCGCTCGGCCCACGTCGCGGACGTCGGCATAGGGCAAGAGGCGCGGGTATTTCTGCGCCACGCCCGGCGCGAACAGCCCCTTGTGGACGCAGACGTTCTTGATCCCTGCTTTTAATGCCTTTTCATAAAACGGGTACATCAATTTTTCGTCGTCGAGATGCCAGGGGTAATGGGCGAGTTCCTTATGGGTATTGTCGCCGACCGTATAGCCCTTCCATGAATCCGGCTTGAAGACCTCGATCCCATGGTCGACCTTGTCGAGCCATCCGGGCTGGCCCGGCGTGATCGTGAAATGCGCGAGCATGCGCCGCGTTCCGGAGTGCCGGTTGACCTCATCGCGGGTCTTGAACACCTGCGCCTGCGGGATGAACCAGTCCTGCGGGATGTCCGACGGCGAGTTCGACAACAGCGCCACCTTGGTGTCGCTGTCCATATACATTTCTTTCATGTAATTACCGAACTTCAGATCGTCGATGGTCTGCGGCTTGCCGGACAGTTCCTTGTTCCAGCCCCAGCGGCCGACGGCCTCGCGCATCTTGGTGAAGCCGAGGAGGCGCGTGTCTTCGCGCAGAAAATGGGTGTGGCCGTCAAAGATGAACTGGTTCTTCAGCGCGGCGGCGCGGTGATCGGCGAGGTCGGGGGTCGCGGCCTCGGCCTCGCTCGCCTCGAACAGGGGGCCGAAGACCTGGTTCAAGGCGACAAACGAGGCCGCCATGCCGGCGGCGGTCTGAAAAAAGCGGCGCCGCGACAGGCCCTGATGCCGGGCGAGCCGGTCGCCCATTTCCTTGATCCGCGCCTCGACCCTGCGCTGCTGCGGGGTCTGCGGCACCGGCAAATATTCCTCGCTGGAGACGATCTGGGTCGGCACCGGCGCGGGGAAGGACGAGGTCTCGGCAGGCAATAGGCCGGCAAGTTCTTCGTCGGTCAGGAATTTCATTGTCTCCTCCCTGGCCCCGGCCGCCGCCGAGGCTCGCTCTTGCGGTCCAAAACCCGCGCACGAACTATGGGCCGCGGCCGCAGGGCGCGCAATGGCCCGGATGACCCGTCACTCCGCCGCGGTGTTCGTCACCAGGAAGTCCTGCCACTTCCGGCGCAATGCCAGTTTGTTCAATTTCCCCGTGGCGGTATGCGGCAATTCGTCGACCAGGACGACCGCGTCCGGCAGCCACCATTTGGCGACCTTGCCGTCATAGAGCGCCAATACGTCCTTGGCGTCGACGCGGCGGCCCGGCTGCGGCACGATGAACAATAACGGCCGCTCCTGCCATTTTTCATGCCGCGCGGCGATGACCGCAGCCTCGGCGACGTCGGGATGCGAGACGGCGATGTTCTCCAGGGCGATCGAGCTGATCCATTCGCCGCCCGATTTGATGACGTCCTTCGAGCGGTCGACCAGTTCGACAAACCCCTCCGGATCGATCGTGGCGACGTCGCCGGTGGCGAACCAGCCCTCCGGGTCCGCCGATCCCTCGCCGCCCCGCCCGAGATATTCGCGGCACACCCACGGGCCGCGCACCAACAGGTCGCCGAAGGCCTCTCCGTCCCAGGGCAATTCCGTCCCCGCCGCGTCGACGATCTTGATCTCGGTGCCGTAGACCGGCCGCCCCTGCTTCAGCCTCTTCTGCATCAACGCCTCGCCGTCGAGCGCGGCGGTGGAAGGCAAGGGCGCATAGGCGGTCACGATCGGGCTCGTCTCGGTCATGCCCCAGGCCTGCTGCACCGCGACGCCGTACGCGGCGAAGCCCTCGACCATTGCGCGCGGCACCGCCGAACCGCCCGAATAGATCTTTTTCAGGTAGGGCAGGGTGCCGCCGGTATCTTTCAGGTAGCTCAAGACGCCGAGCCAAACGGTCGGCACCGCGCCGGTCACGGTGACGCGCTCCTCGTTCAACAGGCGGACGAGACTGGGCGGGTCGAGATGACGGCCGGGCAGGATCATGGCGGCTCCGACCATCGGCGCCATATAGGGCATCCCCCAGGCCGCCGCATGAAACATCGGCGAGCCCTGCAGGATGCGGTCCGCCGCGCAAAACCCGATGAAATCGGGCAGATTGGCCGCCAGGGCGTGCAATACCGTCGAGCGGTGGCTGTAGAGGACGCCCTTTGGCCGTCCCGTGGTGCCGGACGTGTAGCACAGTGCGGCCGCCGTATTCTCGTCAAAGCTCGGCCAGACAAAATCCTCGTCGGCCTGTTCCATCAAGTCTTCGTAGCAATAAAGGCCGATGCCTGCGGGCAGCGCGATGGCCGGCATCCGATCCGGCGTCGTCATCATCACCACCTTGCGCACGCATCCGGCAAGCTGCGGCAGCATCTGCTCGACCAGAGGGGCAAAATCCGTATCGGCGAACAGCACGCAATCGCCGGCATGGGTGATGATGTATTCGATGTCCTGCCGCAACAGGCGGGGGTTCAGGGTGTGGCAGACGGCGCCGGAGCCGGAGATCGCATAAAAGAGTTCCAGATGCCGGTAGCTGTTCCAGGCCAGGGTGCCGACCCGATCTCCCGGCCTGACGCCAAGCTTTGCGAGGACGCGGGCAAGGCGTCGGGCGCGCTCTTCGATCGTCGCATAAGTGCTGCGGTGGAGAACGCCGTCGCCGATCTGCGACACGATTTCGGCGGTGCCGTGGCATTGCCGGGCATGGCGGAGGATCGAGGAAATCAGCAGCGGCTGCGTCTGCATCAGGCCAAGCATAGGCGCTTCCCGGAGTCTTGGTTCGATTATGCCGGCCAATATAGGGCTTGGGGCGGAAAAGCGCGACTGCCCGGGCGATCAGGACCGGGGCCGGGCCGCCCGCAACGCGCGCCATACCTTCTCGCTGGTCGCCGGCATCGTCACTTCGGGGGCGCCCAATTGCGTCAAGGCGTCGTTGACGGCGTTGAGGGCCGCGGGCAGGGCCCCCAATGTGCCGTTCTCGCCGACGCCCTTGACGCCCAGCGGGTTGCGGTCGCTCGGATGGTGGTTGCCGGCGAGCGTAAAAGACGGAAAATCGTCGGCGCGCGGCATCGCGTAATCCTGGAACGACCCGGAGAGGAGCTGCCCGTCGGCCGGATCGTAGACGATGTCCTCCAATAGCGCCTGCCCGAGGCCCTGGGTGATGCCGCCGATGATCTGTCCGTCGCAGAGAAGCGGGTTCAGCGGGCGGCCGACATCGTCGACCGTGCAATAGCGCGTCACCGCGACGGCGCCGGTCTCCTCGTCGATCTCGACCTCGCAGCAATGCGCGCCGGACGGAAAGGTCGCCGAGCCTTCCGGCCCGAAATTGGCGCGCTCGGTGAAGCCGACCTCGACCCCGTTAGGCAGGCGGGCCGAATGGAACGCGGCGCGCGCAACCTCGGCGAGGTCGACGGCGCGGTCGGTCCCGGCGATGACAAAGCGGCCGCGCTCGAAACTGACGTCGGCGGCGGCGGCTTCGAGCAGATGGGCGGCGATCTGGCGGCCCTTCTCGATCAACCGGTCGGCGGCGACGACAATCGCCGAGCCGGCCATCTGCGCCGAGCGCGAGCCGAAGGTGCCGATCCCCATCGTCACGACGTCGCTGTCGCCATAGCGGTAGCGGATCAGATCGGCGTCGATGCCGAGCTTGTCCGACAGCACCTGCTTGAAGGTCGTGCCGTGTCCCTGGCCGTGATCCATGCTGCCGCAGATCAAAATGACGCCGCCCGCCGGATCGAAGCGGATCTCGGCATGCTCGTAGTCGCGCCCGCCGCTCGAAGCGACCGTGGTGGCGACGCCGACCCCGAGGATCTTGCCGCGCCGGCGCGCCTCCCGCCGGCGCTCGGCAATGCCGCCGTAATCAGCGAGCCGCAGGCACTTGTCGAGGTTTCCGGGAAAGTCGCCGTTGTCGTAAACCTGCCCGAGCGGCGTCTTGTAGGGCATCGCCGCGGCCGGGATCGTATTGCGGCGCCTGAGCTCGGCGGGGGCGAGGCCCAGCGCGCGCGCCGCCGCGTCGATCAGGGTCTCGGTGACAAAGAGCGGCTCGGGCCGGCTGCCGCCGCGATAGGGGGCGATCGTCATCGTATGGGTCAAGACGGCCGTGACTTCGGCATGGACCGCCGGCACGGTATAGGTATTGACGAGGCAGCCGAGCCCGATCGTCAGCGGGATCGTCGGCCGGTCGGTCGCGTAATAGGCGCCGATTGCCGCGGTCCAATGCACGCGCAGCGCCAGGAATTTTCCGTTCTCGTCGAGCGCCAATTCGCTGTCGATAATGCTGCCGCGGCTCTGCTCGTCGGTGAGGAGGCCCTCGCTGCGCTCGGAGGTCCAGCGCACCGGCCGGCCGACGACCTCGGACGCCCACAGGGCGAGCGCGTATTCGGGGTAGCAGCCGCCCTTCATGCCGAAGCCGCCGCCCATCGTGTCGCAGACGACGCGGAACTGGTGGTGCGGCAATCGGAAGATCTGGCCGGCGAGGGCGGCGCGCGTCGCATGCACCGACTGCACCGTGCAGCGGATCGTATAGCGCTCCTCGCCGGGATCGTAAAAGGCGAGGCAGCCGCGCGGCTCCATCGGATTGGCGGTGACCCGGTTCACCGCGGCGCGATGGCGCACGACATGGGCCGCTCCCGCAAAACCGGCGTCGACCGCCGCCTTGTCGCCGGCCTCGTGAAAGAACGCCTCATTGCCGGGATTGTCGTCCCAGACCGCCGGCGCCCCCGGCGCGAGCGCCGCCTCGGCGGTCACCGCCGCCGGCAGGATCTCATAGTCGACGGCGATCCATTCGGCGGCGTCCTTGGCCGCATCGAGGCTCTCGGCGACGATGAAGGCGACCGGATCGCCGACATAGCGAACGGTTCCCTGCGCCAATAGCGGCTGTGGGCAGACAAAGGCGGGGGCGCCGTTGCGCCGCCGCCGCGGCACGGCGGGCCGCAAGGTGCCGAGGCCGCGGCGGCGCAGGTCCTCCCCGGTCAACACCGCGAGCACGCCGGGAGCCGATCGCGCCCGGCTCGCGTCGAGCGCCCGGATCCGCGCATGCGCGTTCGGCGAGCGCAGGACATAGCTACGCGCCGCATCGGCCGCGCGCACATCGTCGACATAGCGGCCCTCGCCGGTGACAAGCCGCCGGTCCTCCTCGCGCCGCACCGGCTCGCCGATCGCGTAGTGGGGCATTCTGCCACTCTCCTTCCAAGCTTGCGGCTCCAACCCTCTCCCGCATTGCGGGAGAGGGTGCCGAGCGGAGCGAGGCGGGTGAGGGTACAGGAACAGATGCCTCTCTCCGGCAGGCGTCGAGGCAGCCCCCCCTCACCCTACCCTCTCCCCCCAACGGGGGGAGAGGGTTTTAAGGGGTAGGAAGAGGGCCGGAGCGAGGGGCAGCGGCTCAGGGCGAGGCGTGGCCCATGAAGCGGGCCGGGATCGGCTCGCCCCACGGCCCATTGGCCCCTTCGCCGCGCTCGATCAGATTGGGCGGGGTGTGGATGTTGAGCACGTCGGTATCGGCCCAGTGCTCGTGCACGCGGCCCCACGGATCGGCCCAGTAGTCGAACACCTGGCTGCCGAGCAGGTGGCGGCCGATCCCCCACATATGCGTGTAGTCCTTCGCCTTCAGATGCTCGTGGCCGATCATGATGTCGTCGATGTCGCGCGCCTCGAAGGACAGGTGATTGAGCCCGCTCTTGTCGCCGCGGATGCAGAAGAACGCGTGATGATCGACGTATTCCTCGCCGCGGTCGAGGCGGTTGAACGAGCCGACCACGTTGCCCTTGTCGCCGGCATAGAATTCGTCGGAGCAGCGCAGGCCGAACATCTCGCGATACCAGGCGAGCGTCTTCTCGAAATTCTTGCTCATTACGACGAAATGGCCAAAGCGCTTGATCTGCGCGGGACCACGCGGGACGCGGTAGAGCGCGCCCTTGCGCGGCTTGTCGGTGGCCGTATTGACCGGCGGCCGCGTAATCGGGATCGGCGCCAGCCTCTCCATGCCGTGGATGACCTCGACCTGATAGCCGTCGGGGTCGGTGAGACGCACGCGCCGGCCGCCGCCGGGCTCGTCGATGTCCTCGATCGGCGAGGCGCCCGGCGCCCGCGCGATTTTTTCGAGATCGTCGGGGCTCGCGGCGTGAAAGGCGATGCCGATATAGCGCGGCTCGCCCAGTTCGGTGACATGGATGTGATGCGGCGGGTCGGTGCCGCGCATATAGAGCGCGTTCGGCGTGCGGGCCGAGCGGATCAGGCCGAAATCGGTCAGGAACTCCTCCTCCCGGTCGAGATCGGGGGCGCTGATCCGCCCATAGGCGAGATCATGGATTTTGATCACGGACATCACACCCTCCCGAAGCAAGCAGTCAGGCGATCTTAAGCGATTTCCGCGCGGCGGGCGAGCGCCGGCGCAGGCTCTTACTCCCGCCGCCCGAATTGCCACCATCGCCGCTTTACGGGGGCTGGTTGCGGGGGTGGCAACAAGGCCGTCAACCGGGTGTTCTGCTCCCGCAGATGGTCGCGTTCGCTTTCGATCTGCCGGCACAGCCGCTCCAGGCCCTCGACCGTGGCCTTGAGGCGCTCGATCTCGGCCGCCTGAGCGGCGTCAACCGGGTGTTCGTTCTCGTCAACCTGTTCACGCTGCGGGGGGTAAACCCGGTGCAGCTCGCTGGGATCGATCCGCCACCGCCCGAATTCGTCTTTCGTTGCCGAGATCCGGCTGGCTGCAATGGCTTGCGAAATCGCTGTCTTGCTCAGCCCCGTCGCCTTCGCGGCCTGCCCAAGAGTGTAAGCCATCCCCGCACGGCTTGCTGTTAAGTTGACGGCATCCGCGTATCAACTTTCCGGCGTTTATACAAGCGTCCTGTTCTCTTTATGCCGTGGTTGCGCCGGCAATCGAGGCGCCCTTCCGGCGAGCAACGGGGGTGAAGCGGAGGGTGCGGCGGCCGGCTGCGGGGCCGGCCAGGCCAGCCCCGCGCGCGATGCGCGCAGGGATCCCGAGCGATGAAATCGCCGTCGATACGAACATCCTTGTCTGCGCTGTGGTGCGCGATGAGGAAATGCGGGCCGAAGCGAAGCCTATGGCGTGAGTGCCGGGGAGCGGCGGCGGTGGGCGGCCGGGCGGGCGGATGATAAGCTGGGAAGAGACGGTCACGCCGCATTCGGGAGGCGCCGATGAGCATGCTCGAAGACTACGCCAGCAAGTACAAGACGGTGCGGATGGAACGCCGCAACGGCGTCCTGCAGGTGACGCTGCATACCGACTGCGGCCCGCTGCGCTGGGGGTTTCTGCCGCATGGCGAACTGCCGGAGGCCTTCACGACATCGGCGCCGACCGCGACAACCGGGTCTTGATCCTGACCGGGACCGGGGCCGAGTTCTCCGGCCCGCGCGCGACCCCAGGCACCTCGTCCTTCCCGGCGCGCCCGTCGATCGAGCGCATCGATCGCATCCACTGGGAAGGCCGGCACCTCCTGATGAACCTGCTCAACATCGAGGTGCCGGTGATCAGCGCGATCAACGGCCCGGCCTGGCGCCATTCCGAAATCCCGCTCCTGTGCGACGTCGTGCTTGCCGCCGACACCGCGCAATTCCAGGACTCGGCGCATTTCGCCTCCGAGGTCGTGCCGGGCGACGGCATGCACATCGTCTATCCGCTGCTCCTCGGCATCAACCGCGGCCGCTATTTCCTGTTGACCGGACAGACGCTCGACGCGCACGAGGCGCATCGCCTCGGGCTCGTCGCCGAAGTTCTGCCGCCCGACCGGCTCCTCGCGCGCGCCTGGGAACTGGCCGAGGATCTGGCGAAAAAGCCGACCCTCTTGTTGCGCTACACGCGCCTCTTATTCACCGAATATCTGCGCCGGCAGATGCACGAACTCCTGGGCTACGGTCTTGCGATGGAGAGCCTCGCCTTGTTCGAAAAGCCGGAAGCGCCGCCGGCGGATTAGGGCCGCGGCGGATCTGGCGCGCGGCCGCGGCGGCTCCTAAATAAAGGGGTCGCCTCCGCGCACAGACGAGGACAGGGCGATGCCGCTCGATCCCGATGCAGAGACCGTTCTGGAAATGATCCGCGTCTCGGGGCGGCCGGCCTATGAGATGGTCGGCGCCGTCGAGGCGCGCCGGCTGTTCCGCGCCGCCCGCGAGG
>DATFCQ010000110.1:0-35704 GCA_035252905.1 Allostellaceae bacterium
GCTCTATCCATGCGATCCAGGAACCGACAAGTCAGACCCGTGTCAATCACAATTTACGCCGATCCCACCCCCGCCCCGCAAACTCGCGCTCCGCGCCCGCCGGATCGGCACGGAAGTCCGGTAGCCTACCTGGGCAGTTACTAGGCTTCTGCAAATTGCGGTAATCAGGACCGGATGGGGTAGCGCCGCCTGTTTTCACCTGCAAAAACAGGCGGAACAGGCGGCCCGCTCAACCCGTAGGGCGGAAAAGCGAAGCGCATTCCGCCGCATTTTGCCGACTTTCCCAGGCGGAGGCTGGACAGGATTACTCGGCCATCTCTGCGAGCAACCGGGCGGCGGTCGCGAGATCCTCGGGTCGGTTGGCGTTGAAGAACGGATCGACCGGGCGGTCGGCAAAATCGACCGTGATCATTGGATGCCGCGCCGTCCACTGATCGACCTTGCGCACCCCCTCCTCGACCACGGCATGCCGCAGATCCTCGCGCAGCCGCACCGGCCACAGGCCGAACACCGGGTGCGCGCGGCCGCCCGAAGCGGCGCAGGCGAGATCGGCGCCGGCCTCGCCGACCGCCGCAACGAACCGCGCGGCGAGATCGCGCGGCAGAAACGGCGCGTCGGTGGCGACGCTGACGACGGCCGCGCAATCGGGGCGGTGCGCAGAGGCCCAGTCGAGCCCGGCGAGCACCCCGGCGAGCGGACCGGCAAAGCCGGGAACGCTGTCCGCCGCCACCGGCAGGCCGAAAGCGGCAAAGCGGACCGGGTCGCCATTGACGTTGAGGACGAGCGCCTCGACCTGCGGCCGCAGCCGCGCAACGACATGCGCGAGCAACGGCATCCCGGCCAGTTCACGCAACGCCTTGTCGCCGCCGCCCATGCGCCGCGACTGGCCCCCGGCCAACAACAGCCCGACCAATTTCATAGCGCGTCCTCGGGCAGGCTCGCCTTGCGGGCAAAGCGCGGCGGCTCGTCCGCGGCGCCGCTGCCGTCGGCGTCGAAGACGATGCGCTCGACCCCGGAGAGGGCGATAAAGCGCTTGCCCTTGGCCCGTCCGATCAGAGTCAGCCCGGCCTGGCGCGCCAGATCGACGCCCCAGGCGGTAAAGCCGGAGCGCGAGATCAGGATCGGGATCTTCATCTGCACGGTCTTGATCACCATCTCCGAGGTGAGCCGGCCCGTTGTGTAGAAGATCTTGCCTATGGGCGAGACGTCGTAGAGGTGCATGTAGCCGGCGATCTTGTCGATCGCGTTGTGGCGGCCGACATCCTCCATGTAGAGGAGCGGCCGGTCCCCCTCGCACAATACGCAGCCGTGGATCGCGCCGGCGGCGAGGTAGAGGCTCGGCATCGTATTGATTTTGCGGGACAATGCGTAGAGCCAGGAGGTGCGCAGCACCGCATCGGGATCGAGCCGGACCGCGTCGAACTTTTCCATCAGGTCGCCGAAGACGGTGCCCTGGGCGCAGCCCGAGGTCAGCGTCTTCTTCTTCAACTTGTCCTCGAAATCGGTCTCCCGCTCGGTGCGGATGACGACGGTTTCAAGCTCCGCGTCGTAATCGATCGCGGTGATCCGGTCGTCCGGACGCAGCATGTTCTGATTGAGCAGATAGCCGACCGCGAGCCAGTCGGGATGGTCGCCGATCGTCATCATCGTGACGATCTCGCGGCGGTTCAGAAACAGGGTCAGCGGCCGCTCAACGACGACCGCGGTCTTAATCTCGCGGCCCTCCTGGTCGATGCCGCGCATCGCAGAGGTCAATCGCGGGTCGTCGGGAGCGGGGCGGACGGTGAATTCCTGCATGGAGCCAATGATGGGCGGCGGCGGCCTCCGCCGCAAGCCGCCCGATGCGGTCCGCGGGGGTCGTTTTCATATATGATGATGGTAACGGGCATCCCCAGGCAGGAGCAGGTATGACCGATCCGAAACGGCTCTACGACGAGGATTTTGTCCTGTGGTCGCAGCACCAAGCCGAGGCATTGCGTGCGGCATCGCGCGATGGCGGCAACGGACCTCTGGATTGGGAGAATCTGGCCGAGGAAATCGAAAGCTTGGGCATCTCGCAACGCACCGCTTTACGCCGCCAGATCCGTCGCATCATCCGTCATTTGATCAAATTGCAATGCTCGCTGGCAAATGACCCACACCCGGGGTGGAAGGCATCAATCCGCGATGCGCGCGGAGCAGTTCAAGATTTGTTGCAAGATAGCCCAAGCCTTGCGTCAGAGATCCCACAGATCATTGCCCAGCAGACGTCGCGCACCCTCCGCGAGGTCATTGTGGACCTAGAAGATTATGGCGAACTTGCCGGTTCCTGGCTGGTCGCCGGGAAATCGAAGGCGCGGCAGGATCTGTTCCGCTTTGCAGAAGATCAAGTGCTCGGCGACTGGTTTCCCCCGCAGCCGCAGCAGCAGGGAGGAGCGGCATGACCGATCCGAAGCGGCTTTACGAGGAGGATTTCGCGCTGTGGGCGCAACAGCAGGCCGAAGCGCTGCGCGCCGCCGCACAGGGCGGGTCGAACCGGCCGCTCGACTGGGAACATCTCGCCGAGGAGATCGAGGATTTGGCCGGGTCGCAGCGTTCGGCTCTCAGCAGTCACATCATGCGGATCATCCAACATCTTGTGAAGCTGGAATATTCCCCGGCAGTCGAACCGCGCAACGGCTGGCGGCGCACGATCCGCCTTGCCAGAATTCAGGCGGGGAGGCGCCTTGAAAAGAACCCGAGTCTGAAGGCGGAACTGGGCCGCCTCGTCGAGGGAGAAATGAGGCACGGCATCGAGCTGGCGATCGTCGATCTCGAAGAGCACGGGGAAATCGACGAGGTCGAGGCGGACGTCCTGCGCCGGGCGCGCTACACCGTAGAGCAGGTCCTCGGCGACTGGTTCCCGCCCGAGCCGCCGCGGGACTAGCGCCGCGGTGCGATGACGAGATCGGGGGCGACAAGCGGCCGGCGCGGTCCTATGTTTAGGCGGATGCGAAACCGGACGCAAAAACCATGATCGACCCGTTTGGGCGGAGCATTACCTATCTGCGCGTATCGGTGACCGACCGATGCGACTTCCGCTGCGTCTACTGCATGGCGGAAGAGATGACGTTTCTGCCGAAGGCCGAATTGCTGACCCTCGAGGAGCTTGACCGGGTGTGCAGCGCCTTCGTCCGACTCGGCGTCAGGAAATTGCGGTTGACCGGCGGCGAGCCGCTGGTGCGCCGCAACATCATGAGCCTGTTCCGCGCTTTGGGACGCCATCTCGAAGAGGGTGCGCTCGACGAACTGACCCTGACCACAAACGGCAGCCAGCTCGCGCGCTATGCCGAAGAGTTGCGCCGCTATGGGGTGCGCCGCGTCAACGTCTCGCTCGACACGCTCGACCCGGCGAAATTCGCGCTGATCACCCGGCGCGGCCGGCTCGAAACGGTGCTCGACGGGCTCAGGGCGGCCAAGGCGGCGGGGCTCGCGGTCAAGATCAACGCCGTCGCCTTGCGCGGCGTCAACGACGACGAACTCGACGATCTTGTGGCCTGGTGCGGCGACGAAGGCTTCGACCTCGTCCTGATCGAGGTCATGCCGATGGGCGATATCGGCGGCGAGAGCCGGCTCGACCAGTATCTGCCGCTATCCTTGGTGCGCGCGCGATTGCAGCGGCGCTGGACGCTCGACGACAGCGATTATCGCACCGGCGGCCCGGCGCGCTACGTCACGGTGCGCGAGACCGGAAGGCGGCTCGGCTTTATCACCCCGCTCACCCACAATTTCTGCGAGAGCTGCAACCGCGTCCGGCTGACCTGCACCGGCACGCTCTATATGTGCCTGGGGCAGGAGGACGCGGCCGATCTGCGCATGCCGCTGCGCCAGTCCGAAGGGGACGAGGCGCTCGTGGCGGCGATCCGCGAGGCGATCGACCGCAAGCCGAAGGGGCACGACTTCGTCATCGACCGCCGCCACAACCGGCCCGCCCTCGCCCGCCATATGAGCGTGACCGGCGGGTGACGCTCTCGTCCTCGCCACGGATCGCTTTTGTCGCCGCCGCGAGCGGGCCGGCGGCCGAAGCGCTCGCCGGACTGCGCCGGCGCTACGGCGCGGCGCCGCCCGAAGAGGCCGAGATCATCGTGCCGTTGGGCGGCGACGGCTTCATGCTCGAAACCCTGCACCGCTTCATCGCCTGTCGGGTGCCGATCTTCGGCATGCATCGCGGCAGCGTCGGCTTTCTGATGAACGCCTACCGTCCCGAAGGTCTGATCGAACGCATCGCCGCGGCGCAGCCGGTGATCCTGCACCCGCTCGAAATGAACGCGCATGACGAGCGCGGCCTCTCGCGCCGCGCCCTCGCCTTCAACGAGGTCTCCCTGTTGCGCGAAAGCCGGCAGGCGGCAAAGCTTCGGGTCAGCGTCGACGGCGTCGTGCGGATCGAGGAATTGACGGCAGACGGCGTCCTCGTCGCCACCCCGGTCGGCAGCACCGCCTACAATCTGTCGGCGCATGGGCCGATCATCCCGCTCGGCGCCGGCATCCTGGCCCTGACCCCGATCAGCGCCTTCCGTCCGCGCCGCTGGCGCGGCGCCCTGTTGCGCCACGAGGCCAGGATCACGATTGCCGCGCTCGAACGCGACAAGCGGCCGGTCAGCGCCGTCGCCGATTTCACCGAAGTGCGCGACGTCGCCAATGTCGAAATCCACGAGAACCGCGACGTCGCGGTGACCCTCCTGTTCGACGCCGACTTCAACTTCGAGGAGCGCGTCTACAAGGAGCAGTTTGCGAGCTGACGGGAATGCCGCTCAATGCCCGTATCCCGTCCCCGCCGCGGTCTTGCCGCGGAAAACCCAATGGGCATAGCCGAGATAGGCAAGGATGATCGGGACGATGATAACCGTGCCGTAGCCGAGGAAAATAAGCGTCGGAGGCGAGGAGGCGGCCTGCCACAGGGTCACCGAATAGGGGACGGCATAGGGCCACAGGCTGATGCCGAGGCCCAGCAGGGCTAAGAGGAACATCGCGATCGACAACAAAAACGGGAGCGCCTCGCGCGCGCGGTCGAGCGCCCGCCAGATCCCGTAGGCGACGAGCACGGTCAGCGCCGGCGGGATCCACAGATAATAGATGTTCGGGGCGCTGAACCAGCGCCGGGCGACATAGGAATGGTCGAGCGGCGTCCAGATGCTGATCGCCAGCAGAAACAAGAGCGAGAGAACGAGGCACGGCCGCGCCGCCCGGCGGCCGAAGGCTTGCGGGCTGCCCGCCGTCTTCAGGATCAGCCAAGTCGCGCCCAATAATGCATAGCCGGCGATCAGGCCGAGACCGACGATTCCGGCAAACCCGGTCATAAAGCCCCAGGTGCTGCCGACAAACACGTCGTTCTCGACCGCGACGCCGTCTATATAGGCGCCGAGCGCCAGACCCTGGGTGAACGCGGCCAGAGTCGAGCCGCCGCTGAACGCCCAATCCCAGGCGCGCCGCCCTCTTCCCGCGGCGCGGAAGCGGAACTCGAAGGCGACGCCGCGGAAAATGAGGCCGAACAGCATCAGGATCAGCGGCAGATAAAAAGCCGGCAACAAGGTCGCATAGGCGACCGGAAAGGCGCCGATCAACACCGTGCCGCCAAACACCAGCCAGGTCTCGTTGCCGTCCCAGATCGGGGCGATCGAGTTCATCATGATGTCGCGGTCGCTGTCGGCCGGCGCCATCAGGAACAGGATGCCGACCCCGAGATCAAAGCCGTCCGAGATCACATACATCGCGACCCCGAACGCCATCGCGATACCGAACCAGAACGGCAGATCGGAGGCCATCGCCCTCACCCCCCAGCCCCGGGCGACATGTCGCCTGGGGACCCCAAGACGGCTCGGCCGGCCGGCGCCGCATCCTTGCCGGGGCGCACCGCATGCGGCCGCTCGGCCGGCTCGTGGACCGTCGGGCCGCGAAAGACGATGTGGGCGGCGTACCAGAAGAACGCCAATAGCAGCACCGCATAGACGATGAAAAACAGCGCCAGCGAGGTCTCGACCGCGCGCGGCGCCACCGGGGAGACCGCGTCGGCGGTGCGCAGATAGCCGTAGACGATGTAAGGCTGCCGCCCGACCTCGGTCACGGTCCAGCCGGCGAGGATCGCAAAAAACGGCAGCGGGCTCGAAAAGGCGCAGAGCGCCGCAAACCAGCGCGTGTCGTAGAGCCGACCGAACAGCCGCAGCGCGAGACCCGCGAGCGCGATCAGCACCATCAGGGCGCCGATCCCGACCATGACGCGAAAGGCGTAGAACACATACGGCACCGGCGGCTGCTCGTCGCGCGGCACGGCCTTCAATCCCTTGACCAGGCCGTTCCAGCTATGGGTCAGGATCAGGCTGCCGGCGTTCGGGATTGCGAGTTCGTACAGGTTCTTCTGGGCGCTCTGGTCCGGCCAGGCAAAGATGACCAACGGCTGACCGCGCCGCGTGTCCCAGTCCCCCTCCATCGCCGCAACCTTGATCGGCTGGTACTGCAATGTGTTGCGCCCGTGCAGATCGCCCAAATAGAGCTGCAGCGGGGTCAGGACGAGGGCGATCCACATCGCCAGCGAAAACCCGGCCCGGGCGAATTCCCGGTGCCGCCGGCGCCACAGGTAAAAGCCGGTGACGCCGATCACGACAAAGGCGCCGGCGATGTAGGCGGCGGTCACCATATGCGCGAAGCGGTAGGGAAAGGAGGGGTTGAAGATCGCGTTCCCCCAGTCCGCGATCTGGAACTTGCCGCCGGCGAGCGTGAACCCGGCCGGGGTCTGCATCCAGCTGTTGGCGGCGAGGATCCAGAACGCGCTGACCAGCGCTCCGAGCGCCACAAACAGACAGGCGACAAAGTGCAGGCCCTTGCCGACGCGGTCCATGCCGAACAGCATGATCCCGATGAACCCCGCCTCGAGAAAGAAGGCGGTCATCACCTCATAGGTGAAGAACGGGCCGATGACGTTGCTGACCTTGTCGGCGTAGCCGCCCCAATTGGTGCCGATCTCGTAGGAAATCACGACCCCGGTGACGACCCCCATGGCAAAGCCGAGGGCGAAGAGGTGGATCCAGAAGCGCAGCAGGTCGCGATAGACCGCCCGGCCGGTCGCCAGCCACAGCCCGTTTAACAAGACGATGTAGCCGGAGACGCCGATGCTGTAGGCCGGCCACAGAATGTGATAGCCGATCGTCAATGCGAACTGGATGCGCGAGACCAATACGGTCTCGGGGTTCATCGCAACCGCTTTCCGTGCCGCCGTGCGCTAGTCGAGCGCAAGCGGAGCGCCGTCGAGATCCTCGGCGCGCTCGACCGCGATCAGCACGGCAAATCCCTTCTTCTGCGGGTCGCGGTCCTTTTCCGGCTGAATGAGGCGCCGCCACACCTCCTCATAGACCGGTCCCGACTTGTGGATCTCCGCGTGCCCGTAGAAGCGGGCGATGCCGCCCTTCGGCAGAACCCCCTCCTCGCGCAATTGCGGCTTTCTGAAAAAGACGGTGAGCCTTGTCCCGTCGGCCAGGTTGTCGTCGGTCGAGCCCTTGCCGCGTTCCCATAAGGCCAGATGCGCGTCGTCGAAAACCATCGTGCTGCCGCGCGGGGTCATCTGCGCAAACCCGTTGGGCAGGACCGAGCCGATAAGGCACACATGGGCCGGAAAGGCGCCGTTGATGTGCGGCTGCAGGATGTGCGGAATTTTTGCCATCAATAAGCCTCCCTTTGCTCCAAAGGCGGCTCGCAGCGCGCGAGCCGCTCGCGCACGAAATCGCCGAGACGGGCGATCAGGGCGGTGATGTCGGCCGCGAGCGCGGCGAAGCCGTCGCTCTTCTCGATCGTCTTCTGATCCATATAGAGGGAGCGGTCGACCTCGATCTGCAGGCTGTGCCGCCCCTCGGCCGGGCGGCCCTGGCGCCGCACGATCTCGACCCCCTTGTAGACCTCGTTGACGCGCACGGTATAGCCGCGCCCGCGCAGGACCGCGGCGACAAAGTCGGTGAATTCGCGGGCGCAGGTCGTACCGTCGCGGTCGCCCAACACGAAATCAGCGTGAAGGGCGCGCCCCTTGCCGCGCATTGCGAGGCTGCGCGTCGACGGCATCGAGTGGCAATTGACGTGCCACACGGCGCCGAAACGGCGATAGAGGCGGTCGCACGCCTCGCCGAGAGTGCGGTGATAGGGGCTATGGCAGCGCTCGATCCGGGCCAGGATGTCGGCGGCCGCAAGCTTGTGCTGGTAGATCGGGATCCCCGGGCGCACGAGCCGGCGCACGAGGCCGAGGCCGGAGCGGGTCTTGTGCGAGGGAGACAGCGGCGCCGGCCAGGCGCCGTCGAACAATCCGGGATCGAGATCGTCAAGCGCCCGGTTGGGGTCGATGTAGCTGCGCGGAAACAGCGCCGCGATCAGGGTCGCGCCGAGATCCGGCGCGGCCCCGTACAATTCGTCGATGTGGGCGTCCTCGGTGGTCCGCAGGACCGGGAATGGGCAGCAGAAGCGGAAATCCTCGGGATAGTGCGACCCGCTGTGCGGCGAATCGAAAACCAGCGGCAGCTCCGCCCTTTGCGGATCGCGGCGCCACAGCACCCCAGGGATCTCGAAGCTCATTGCCATATCCGCCCGTTGCCGAGAGGTGCACTGTGGCGCAGCGGCGGCGCCTCGGCAATCCTGTGCCGGTCTCTGGCGCAGGGCGCCGCTTCGGCCTAATGTAAAAACCCGGGGGTTCACGATACCGGCGGAGGCCGATTTGCCGCAGCCCGCGATAGAGAGCGTCGAAATGGTGCAGCGGCTCGTCGCCTTCGATACGACGAGCCGCGGCTCGAACCTGGCGCTGATCGATTTTGTCCGCGATCATCTGAGCCGCTGCGGCGTCGCCAGCGAGCTGGTGTTCGACGAAACCGGAAAGAAGGCCAACCTCTACGCAACCCTGGGCCCGCCGGGCGTGGGCGGGGTCATGCTGTCCGGCCATACCGATGTCGTGCCGGTCGACGGCCAGGACTGGCACAGCGACCCGTTCTCGGTCCTCGCCAAGGACGGCCGCCTCTACGGCCGCGGCACCGCGGACATGAAGAGCTTCCTCGCCGTGATCCTCGCCCTCCTGCCCGAGATCGCCGGGCGGGCGCTCGCGATCCCGCTCCACCTCGCCTTCTCCTATGACGAAGAGGTCGGCTGCCGCGGCGTGCGCCCGCTGATCCGCGCGATCGCCGACCGCCCGGACCGCCCGGTCCTGTGCATCGTCGGCGAGCCGACCGAGATGCGGCCGGTCATCGGCCACAAGGGCAAGCGCAGCTTCCGCTGCCATGTCCGCGGGTTCGAGGGCCACTCGGCCCTCACCGATCAGGGCGTCAACGCCGTCGAGGCCGCCGCCGAACTCGTCGCCCAACTGAAGGCCATGGCGCGCAGAAAGCGCGCGGAGGGACCGTTCGAGCCGGATTACCTGCCGCCCTATACGACAATTCACACCGGGGTCATCCGCGGCGGCACCGCGCTCAACATCATCCCCAAGGATTGCAGCTTCGACTTCGAGTTCCGCCTGTTGCCGCGGGACGATCCCGAAGCGCCGCTGCGCGAGCTTGTTACCTTTGCCGAGGAGCGGCTCCTGCCCGAAATGCGCGCGGTGCGCCCGGAGACCGGGATCAGCTTTGAGGAATTGTCGTCCTTTCCCGGTCTCGACACCTCGGCCGAGGCCGAGGTGACCCGGCTCGTCGCCGCGCTCAGCGGGGCGAACGGGACCGGCAAGGTCAGCTTCGGCACCGAGGCCGGGCTGTTCCAACAGGCCGGCATTCCGACCGTGGTCTGCGGTCCCGGCTCGATCCGCCAGGCGCACAAGCCCGACGAGTTCATCGAACTCGGCCAGATCGGCGCGTTCGAGAGGTTCCTGCGCCGCCTGTTCGACCGCATCGCCGCCTGAGCGCCCACCTGAGTTCCCTTGGGCGGCCCGTGCCGGGGTGACGCCGGGCGGGATCGGGTGCAAGATGACGCCTTGACGGATCCGAGGAGGCTTGCGCGTGCCCGAGCCGAACTACCCGGTCGAGCTGACCCCGCCCGATATCGAGCCCTATCGCGCCGGCAATACCGGCGTCGAATACGTCACCACCTTCGACAGCGGGCGCGTGGGGCCGCATGTCCTCGTCACCGCGCTGACCCACGGCAACGAAATCTGCGGCGCCATCGCGCTCGACCGGCTGTTCCGCGCCGGGGTGCGGCCGCTCCGGGGCAAGCTGACCCTCGCCTTCGACAATGTCGCGGCATTCCATACCTTCGACCGCAGGTTTCCCGGCGCTTCGCGCTTCATCGACGAGGATTTCAACCGTCTGTGGGACAGGGCGACCCTCGACGGCCCGCGCCGCTCGATCGAACTGGCGCGGGCCCGGGCTCTGCGCCCCTTTGTCGAGGCCGCCGACTTCCTCTTGGACCTCCACTCGATGCAATACGCGACGGCGCCGCTGATGCTGGCGGGGACGCGCGCGAAGTCGCTGGCTCTGGCCAAGCGGGTCGGGATCCCCGCACTGATCATGTGCGACGCCGGGCACGCCGCCGGACGGCGCATGCGCGATTACGGCGCTTTTGACGATCCGGGCTCGGACAGGACCGCCCTCCTGATCGAGTGCGGCCAGCATTGGGCAAGCCGCTCGGCCGCGGTCGCGACCGATGTGATGCTGCGCTTCCTCGTGGCGCTCGGCACCCTCTCCGAGGAGGACGCGAAAGGGCTCGGCGGCCCCGATTACGAGGCGCACCCGCAGCAGCGGGTCATCGAGGTCACCGAAGCCGTTACGATCACCGGCGACCGTTTCGAGTTTGTCGAGGACTTCCGCGGTCTCGAAGTCCTGTCGCCGAAAGGGACCCTGATCGGCCGCGACAACGGGCGGGAGGTGCGCACCCCCTATGACGAGTGCGTCCTGATCATGCCGTCGCGCCGCCTCGCCAAGGGACAGACGGCGGTGCGCCTCGGGCGCTTTGTCGAGTGAGGGAGAGACCGGCGCGCTGAAGCGGAGCTTTCCGCCGGTCGTCGACGCGCGCGCCCGCATTCTCGTGCTTGGCACCCTGCCGGGCGAGGAATCGCTGCGCCGCAGAGAGTATTACGCTCATCCGCGCAACCTGTTCTGGCCGATCCTCTTCGCCCTGTTCGACGCCGAGCCGGTCACGGATTACCGGGCGAAACTGGAATTTGTCATGGCCCGGCGGATCGCGCTGTGGGACGTCGTCGCCGCCGGCGAGCGCGAGGCGAGCGCCGACGCCGCGATCCGCCGCGAGAAGCCGAACGCAATCGCGGCGCTCCTCGACGCGCATCCGCAGATCGCCGCCGTGGCCTTCAACGGCAGCACGGCAAAGCGTCTCTACGACAAATATTTCGAGCGGCGCGCAGGCCTTGCCTATCTCGCCCTGCCGTCGACCAGCCCGGCGCACGCCCGCCTCGGCTTCGCCGAGAAACTGGCGCGCTGGCGAGCCGTGCGCGAGGTTCTGGCGTAGGGCGAAGCGGCACGCATTCCGCCGGCGTCCCCCGGCTACGAGGCGGCGTCGGCGGCAACGGCATCGGGCGCACGCTCCGACCGCTCGCGCGGAAAGGTCAAGGTGACCGCGGTGCCGAGGCCCTTGCTGCTGCGAATGGCCAGACTGCCGCCGTGCAGTTCGGTCAACCCGATCGCCAGCGGCAGTCCCAGGCCGGTTCCGGGGTGCTTGCGGCTCCACGCGCTCGCCACCTGGCCGAACCGGCTTACCGCGACCTGCAATTCTCGCGCGTCCATGCCGATCCCGTGATCGGCGATGACGATCACGACGGCCCCGGCCCGGGTGCGGACCGCGATCTCGACCGCCCCGCCCGGATGGCTGAACTTGATCGCGTTGGTCACGAGGTTGAGCAGGATCTGCTTGACCTTGCGGCTGTCGGCAATCAGGCGCGGCAGGCCGGGCTGGAGCCGGGTCTCGATGCTCACGCCGCCCGCCCGCGCCTTCTCTTCGACAAGCCGCAGCAGATCCCGGAATATCTGTTCAAAGTCGATCGGCTCCTCGACCAGGTCGAGCTTCCCGGCTTCGAGCTTCGAGACGTCGAGGATGTCGTTGATGATCCCCAGCAGGTGCTCGCCGCTGGCGGCGATGTCCCGGGCGTAGTCGACATATTTCGGGGTCGCCATCGGACCGAGCATTTCCCCCGCCATCAGTTGCGAAAAACCGATGATGGCATTCAACGGCGTGCGCAGCTCATGGCTCATATTGGCGAGGAATTCGGTCTTGCTGTGATTGGCGACCTCGGCCAGTTCCTTGGCGGCGATCAGGTCGCGCTCGGCCTTGCGGCGCTCGGTGACGTCGAGCGCCGCCGTGACCACCATCATCGTCTCGCCGGCGCCGTCGCGGAACGCCGTTTTGGTGGTCAGCAGCAGGCGCGGTTGGCCCCCGCCGTCGACGATCTCCTCCTCGAAAGAGGCCGGCAGGGCGCCGCCGGCGAGGAGGCGCGCATCGCATTCCATCAGGTGCCGCGAGAACGCGTCGTCGCGGATCTCGTCCGGCCGCTTGCCGAGCAGCCGGTCCGGAGCCACGCCGAAGAGAGCCGCGAAACGGCCGTTGGCGACGATATAGCGACCGTTGCGATCGGTTGCCGCGATCATCGCGGGAACGGCGTCGATCACGCCCAGCAGGCGTTGTTCGAGCGTATCGCGCCGCCGCCGCTCCTCGCGCAAGCTGCGGATCTCGCGCGACAATTTTTTGTTGGCCTCGATCAGGCGCTGCTGCTGCCGGAGCTGAAGCAGGTTGCGGACCCTGGCCCGAAACTCCCGGGGATCGAGCGGGATCGGCAGAAAATCGCTGGCCTCGGCGTCGAGCGCGCGCCCCCGCAATTCGCGCTCCTCGGGGCCGCCGATGACAAGCACCGGGACCCCGGCGCAGGAGCGCTCGGCGCGCAACCGATGGATGAACTCGGCCCCGTCGAGGCCGCAGAGGCTGTCCTTGGCGATGACGAGGTCAGGGCATTTCTTGGCGCAAGACGCAAGCGCCGCATGCACATCCGTAAAGGTCCTGACCCGTGCTCCGTCGAGCGAAGCCGCCAATTTTACGAGAATTTCGTCGTTGGGGATACAGTCGTCGACAATGACGACCAATTGCGATAACACGCAACCCTCGATCATTGAAGCCACGGCCCGACTGTACAGCCGGCCGGAAGAAACCGTCCGTGGCAATGTGGGATCGAAACTCGGATTTGTCTAGAACTATTCAAGGGGCGCCGCGAAGGCTGCGGCCGCTCCGGAAGCGTTGCGCGGTGCGGCGCCAGCGCCGGAGGCGGTTGATCGGCGCTCTCCTCCTGTGCGAAGTCTGTCGTGCGCAAACCCGGAGGCGGCACCGATGAATCGCGACTACGAAACCGTGCGGGTCGAGGATCGCGGCGAGGGGCTCCTGCTGCTGACCCTGAACCGTCCGCACGTCGCCAATGCAATGAACACGCAGATGGGACGCGATCTGCTTGCCTTTTTTGAGGAGGTGGGTGCGGCCCCGGCGCGGCAGCGCGCCATCGTCGTGACCGGAGCCGGCGGGCGGGCCTTCTGTGCCGGGGGCGATCTCAAGGAACGCAACGGCATGAGCGACGAGGCTTGGCAGGAGCAGCACACCCTGTTCGAGCGCATGATCCGCGCCTTTATCGCCTGCCCGGTGCCGGTCATCGGCGCGGTCAACGGCGCCGCCTATGCCGGCGGCCTCGAATTGGCGCTGTGCTGCGATTTTCTCTATGCCGTAGAGACGGCGCGCTTCGCCCTGACCGAGGTGACCCTCGGCATCATGCCCGGGGCCGGCGGGACGCAGAACCTGCCGCGCGCGATCGGCGAGCGGCGGGCCAAGGAGGTCATTCTGACCGGACGCCCCTTCACTGCGCAGCAGGCTTACGAGTGGGGTCTCGTCAACCGGCTGTGCGCCGAAGGCCGGGTGGCCGAGGAGGCGCTCGAAACCGGCCGCCGGATTGCCGAGAACGCGCCGATCGCGGTGCGTCAGGCCAAGCACGCCATCCATTTCGGCCTGCAGACGGATCTCGCGAGCGCGATGATGTTCGAGATCGAAGCCTATAACCGCATGGTCCCGACCCAGGACCGGCGCGAAGGCATCGCCGCCTTCAACGAGAAGCGCAAGCCGCGTTACCAGGGACGGTGATTGGCCATGGAGGGAGCCGTAGCCCCTCACCCTCCCGCTGCGCGGGTCCCTCCCTCTCCCCGCTTGCGGGGAGAGGGCCGGGGTGAGGGGCGGTCCGCCTCTTACCGGAAAGGGTCCCTCGCCGCCTCTCCGAGCCGATCATCGAGGTTTCGCAGCTCCGTGAAGTGCAGGAGCATCACCCCGGTTTTTGTCGCCAGATCCTGTGCCGCCCGGGTGTAGCCCTGATTGCTGACGACGGCGGCGGCCTGCGCCCCGACATAGGCGCGCGCGGCATGGACCTCCTGCACGGCTCTGTTGCCGATCGGCCGGCGGTATTTCTTGCATTGGATGACGAGGCGGAGGCCGTTTTTCTCCGCCAATACGTCGGCGCCCTGGTCTCCCGATCTCCCGGTCGTTCTGGCGCGCCAGCCCTGCAGGGTCAGATAGTCGGCGCAGCATTTCTCGAATTCCCGCGGCGACATGTCCTCGCGCCAGCGGAAATCGCGGAGCATTTGGCGGTATTCGCGCCGCGCCCGCCGCCGCCGTCGCCAGCTTTGCCAGGCGGCACAGGCGGCTATGGCCGCGACCAGCGCCGCCGACAGCGCAATCGTCCTTCGATCTGCCGGCTTCAGGCTGGCGATCCAGCGAACCACCGCCCAGCATGCGACGCCGGCGAGGACAAATCCTATCGCGCCCCTGCCCCTCTTCCGGCGCCGCCTCGCCATGGATTCCTGTCCCCGGCCCCGATAGATTGGCGATCGGAAATCGTCGAGCGTCCGTCGCTTCGCACGAATAGCTTAGGATGGCGTAAAAGCTCTGCGCAATCCCGCGGGACAGGCAGGGCGGCGCCGAGGAGGAGAGGACATGGACAGAGCAAAGGCGGCGGCTGATCTGACCCGCGACCTGGCGGCGCGGGCCGCCGGCATGCACTATGACGGGCTGCCCGAGACGGTGCGCGCGCTCTCCCGACAATGCGTTCTCGATTATCTCGGCGTGGCGCTCGCCGGCGCCGCCGATCCGCTGGTGCGGATCCTGCGCGACGAGATGACGGAAGCGGGCGGCGCGCCGCAGGCCGGACTCATCGGCCATCCGGTGCGGCTGCCGGCGCTGGCGGCGGCGCTCGTCAACGGCGCCGCCGGGCATGCGCTCGACTACGACGACGTCAACATGGCGATGCCGGGCCACCCCTCGGTCGCGATCCTGCCCGGCCTGTTGGCGCTCGCCGAGCGCGAGCGCAGCTCCGGCCGCGCCGTCGTCACCGCCTTTGTCGCCGGCTACGAGACCGCCTGCCGCATCGGCGCGGCCCTGCAGCCCGGGCATTATGATCTCGGTTTCCACGCGACCGGCACGGTCGGATGCCTGGGCGCCGCCGCCGCCTGCGCGCGCCTCTTGGATCTCGACGCCGAAAGGACCGCCGCCGCCCTCGGGATCGCCGGCACCCAGGCGGCCGGGCTCAAATCGCAATTCGGCACGATGTGCAAGCCGTTTCATGCCGGCAAGGCGGCGCAGAACGGGCTCTTGGCGGCGCTCCTCGCCCGCCGCGGGTTTTCGAGCCGCCCCGACATTGTCGAATGCGTGCAGGGCTTCGCCCTGACGCACGGCCCCGATTTCGTCCCCGAAGCCGCCCGCGCCGAGCCCCCGAGCGGCTTTCACCTCTATGCCAATCTGTTCAAATATCATGCCGCCTGTTATCTGACGCACGCCCCGATCGAAGCCGCGCGCCGGCTGCGCAGCGACTATCGCCTTGTCCCCGAGGCGATCCGCCAGGTCACGTTGCGGCTCGATCGCAGTTGCGACCGGGTGTGCAACATCCCGGCCCCGGCCGACGGGCTCGAAAGCAAGTTCAGCCTGCGGCAGACCGTGGCGATGGCGCTCTCCGGCGTCGACACGGCGAGCCTTCTCGCCTACAGCGAGAAGACCGCGCGCGACCCCGCGCTCGCCGGGTTGCGCGAGCGCATCGCGATCGACTTTCAGCCGGGCTGGCCGCAGACCCTGGCCGAGGTCGAAATCGCCCTCGCCGACGGCCGGCGGGTGGAGGCGCGCCACGACGCCGGCACTCCGGCCGCCGACATTGCCGGGCAGGGCGAGCGCCTCGCCGCCAAATTCGAGGCCCTGGTCGTGCCGCTCTGCGGCGCCGCGCGCACCCGCGAAGTGCGCGAGACGATCGCCGCCCTCGACGGGCTCGCCGATGTCGGCGCTCTCGCCCGCCTCGCCGCCGGATGACCGGCCTTTAGCCCGGGAGACCTGGCGGTCGAGGCCGCGCTGTTACGGCAGAAAATGGCGGAGCACCGGCGGCATCCGCCCTCACCCGCCCCCCCCCCGCTGCGCGGGGTCGGCACCCTCTCCCGCAATGCGGGAGAGGGGGGACCGGCCCGAAGGGCCGGTGGGTGAGGGTCGAGACCCCGCATTTTCATGGGAGCCCCCGCGATGATCGAAGAGGTACGCGACGTCACGACGCGCGACGGCGCGATGGAGACCTTTTTCTGCCGGCCCGAACGCGGCGGTCCGTTTCCGGCCGTCTTGCTGTTGATGGATGCGCACGGCATCCGCGAGGAATTGCGTGACATGGCGCGCCGGCTGGGGACGGTCGGCTATGCCGTGCTGTTGCCCAACCTTTATTACCGCGCCGGGCGCGACACGATCTTCGCGCCCAGCGTGGTCGAGAACGGGAGCGCGGAACACCGGCGGATGCGGGCCATCCGCACCCGGATGACGATCCCGCCGGTCATGGAAGACGTCGCCGCGATGCTCGCCTTTATCGACGGGCGCGCGGAATTCCGGCCAGGGCCGGTCGGCGTCCACGGCTATTGCATGAGCGGACCCTATGCGCTTGCCGCCGCCGCGCGCTATCCGCTGCGCGTCGCCGCCGCAGCGTCGTTCTACGGCACCTGGCTCGTCAGCGACGCCGAGGAAAGCCCGCATCTGTCCTTGGGCAAGGTCAAGGGCGAACTCTACATCGCCTGCGCCGAGCACGACGATCTCGCGCCGCCGCCGATGGTCGCGGAACTCTGCGGCCTGTTCGCCCGCGCCGGGAGCCCGGGCGAGATCGAGATCTACCCCGGCGTCCATCACGGCTTTGCCTTCCCCGAGCGCTGGTGCTACGACAAGCCCGCGGCGGAGCGGCATTGGGAGCGCCTCATCGCGCTTTACCGCCGCCGGCTCGGATGGGGAAATCAAACATCGTCATCAGATCGCTGAGCGCCGGGGCGTTGGTCGGCGCGTAAGGATTGGCGCCGTTGGCGATCGGGTTGGGCAGGGTGTCGCGAGTGTCGTCGCCGATCGGCGGCAGGTTCCAGTTCCGTTCGACGAATTTGTCGAACGAGACGTGATCGCCGTAGGAATGGACGACGCCGACCCCGGCCGAATAGGGCGACACCACGATCAGCGGGATGCGCGTGCCGTCGCCGAAGAAGTCGATCGGCTGGACATAGCCTGAATCGTAATAGCCGCCGCCTTCATCGGTCGTGATCATGATCGCCGTCGCCTTCCACAGCGACGGGTTGCGCCGGACCTTATCGACGATCTTGCGACAGAATTCCTCGAACAGGTTGAATTTCGAAGAGGCCGGATGGCCGTCGAGAACGCCGTCCGGCTTGACGATGGATACGGCCGGCAGGGTCCCGTTCGCGATATCGGAATAAAGATCGCGGATCCCTTTCAGGTTCGCCCGCAAGGCCGGATTGGTCATGATCTGCACCGAGTACAGGAACGGGTTGCAGACATTGCAATACGTGCCGGCCTCGCCTTTCTCTCTGCCGCCGTTCCAGCCCTCGCCGTAATAGCGCCAGGAGATGTGGTGAGCCGTCAGCAGCAGGCCGAGATTGTCCTGCCGGCTCGGCGGGATTGTGTATTGGTTGGCGCCGAGCGGCGCCGGCGTGCCGTCGCCGCGATAGCCCGGATTGTAGTTGTTGACGAGGTAATAGGCGCCCCTCGCGCAGTTGCCGCCGCGGAACGGCTTGTAGGGCAGCGATTTCAGGTAGTTCAGAATTGACGCGACGCCGGGCTGCGCAGGGTCGGAGCAGTTGACATAGGAGCCGCCCCTGTACCCGTCCTGAGTGTACCAGTTGTTGAACCCCGGCATCGGGTTGGGGTTTTCGATCTGGTTGGGCGGCGGGGTCCCCGGAGAGCCGTCGGGATTGGCGTAATAGATCAGCGTGCCGTAGCCGAGGATGATGTGATTGGCGCCGGTGCCGCCGGCAACCGCCTGGTGGTAGTTGTCGTTGAGCGCATATTCGCGGGCGAGCCGGCCGAGATAGCTCACATCGCCGCGATCGTTATTATAAAAGCCCATCGCAATCGCCCCCTCTTTGGTGACTTCGTAATCGGCTTTGTTATTGGGGTCGAAACCGGAGGGCGGCGGCTTGCCGTTGCTGCCGGCGCCGACGGAAACCTCGACCCAGGGGAAGAGGTCCATCCGGCAACCGCTCGGATTGGCCGGCGTTGCCGCGGCGCGTGCGCAGTCCATCTGCTGCCACATCTGAAAGAAGCGGTGCGCCGGGTTGCCCGCGTAATCGTTGTACGAGATCCAATTGGTGATGGCGAAGGGGCCGCTCTGCAGCTCGGGAAAGCGGGTGTCGGTGACGTGCTTCGGCAGGCCGGTGCCGCCGGTCGTCAACAGATCATAAGCCTCCGCCGGCAGCGCCGGCTCGACCGCCTCGGCCTTGGCGAGAGAGGAAAAATACGGCCTGGTGGGAGCGCTGTCGGTGTTGGGCGGCGGCAGGCTCGGATAGGGCGAGGTCCTTTTCGGGTGGATCGAATAGGCGCCGGCGCCGCTCGCCTGCCATTGTTGGGCCCGCGCGAAATTCGCACCCGGTCTGCCGTCGACGTCGACGATGCCTTCGGAGAGCAGGTTCCGCACAGCCTGTCCCCGGCTCGGCGTGAAGGTTCCGAACACATGGTCGAAGCTGCGGTTTTCGCCGATGATATAGAGAACGTGCTTGATCGGCGTGCGCGTCGCGGCGGTGTCCGCGGCGCTCCGGGCGCGCGCCGCCGGAACTCCCGATTGGCTGCAGGCCATCGCAGCAAGCGCGACGCCGCCGGCCGCTCGCCGCGCCGCCGACAATCCCCGCATCGATCGTCCCCTCTCAATTAGCGACCATCGCCGATGCCGAGCAGATCGGCGAGGCGGTCCGCTGCCTTGAGGCCGGAGCCGGTCAGTACGACGATGGTGGATTGGTCCGGGCGGATCGTGCCGTCGGCAAGGAGCCGCGACAATGCCGCGGCGGCGGTGGCCGCGGTCGGCTCGACAAACAGGCCGAGACGGCCCAGGGCGGAGAGCGCCGGGACGATTTCCTCTTCGGCAACCGCGACGACGCCGCCCCCGGACCGGCGCAACGCATGCAGGACCTCGGCGGCGCGCACCGGCATCGGCGTGGCGATGCCGTCGGCGATGGTCGGGCCGGCGGCAAACGGCACGATATGGTCGGCGCCCGCCGCCCAGGCCGCGGCAAAAGCCGCGCAATTCTTCGCCTGGACCGCGAAGAGCCGCGGCCGCGCGGCGATCTCGCCGCGCCGTTCGAGTTCGTCAAAGCCGCGGTCGAGCCCCAGGATGTTGCTGCCGTAGCCGGTCGGCACGAGCACAGTGTCGGGCGCGCGGAACCCGCACTGCTCCCACAACTCATAGGCAAGGGTTTTTGTCCCCTCGATAAAGAACGGCTGCCAGTTGTGACTGGCGTAGAAGCTTTCCTCGATGGCGGCGAGCGCCGCCGCGCTCGCGTTCTGGCGCGGGCCCGGGACCCTGCGCAATTCGGCGCCGCTGGCGGCAATCTGCACCAGCTTGCCGCGCGGCGCCGCCGCCGGCACGTAGATGCGGCAGGAGAGCCCGGCCGCCGCCGCATAGGTTGCCAGCGAGGCGCCGGCATTGCCCGAGGAATCCTCGTGGACCGCCCCGACCCCGACTTCTAGCAGATGGTTCAGCATGACCGCGGTGCCGCGGTCCTTGAACGACCCGGTCGGCATCTGCGATTCGAGCTTGAACGAGACCGGAACCCCCCGCCATCGGCGCCGCACGAGCGGCGTCCAGCCCTCGCCCAGACTGACCCGCGGCGGCTGTTTCACGGCCAGCGCTGCGGCGTAGCGCCACAGCGAGGCCTCGCCCGCGGCGATCTCGCTGCGCCCGAGCCCCTCGCCCGGCGCCAGGTTCAAAGGGCTGCCGCAGATGCAGCGCCACAGCGGCCGGTCGGCGGCGACGGCGCGCCCGCAGGCCGGACACAGATAAGAGGGGGTCGCCATGTTTCCGGGCCTCCGCTGCGGCGCCAAATCATAACCTATAGACGCTCGCTTCAGAGAATGCGCCCGCAATGAGGCCCAAGACGATCCTCGCCCTTGTCCTCTTCGCCGTGGTGCTGCTGCATGCCCGGCGCGCCGAAGGGCGGCGCTGAACTCGCCGCCGCCGCAGGCCGTTTCCCGCCACAGGGACCCTCTTGGAGAACACCGACATGGCCAACGCAAAGGTCACGACCGACCACGACGAGATCCGCAAATGGGCGGAGGCCCGCGGCGGGCGTCCGGCGGCAGTGCGCTCGACCCACGGCAAGGGCGGCGCCGGCATCATCCGCCTCGAATTCCCCGATGCGCCGCACGCCAAGCACGACACCCTCGAAGAGATCTCATGGGACGAATTCTTCGAGAAGTTCGACGAGGCCAATCTCGCCCTCTTGTACGAGGACGAACGGCCGGGCGGCGAGCGCAGCAACTTCAACAAACTGGTCGGCCGCGAGACGGCCGAGGGGCGCGCCCACGGCGACCACCGCAGGAGCCGCCACAGCGACCGCTGAACGCCGGTTTGAGCGGTCGCTTGACGGCAAAATTGGCGGAATACGCCGCGCTCTTAACAGACCTCTCTGATCAGAACTTTTACGGATCACTCCCTCCCCCTTGATGGGGGAGGGCCGGGGTGGGGGTGATACGGCGAACAGATTCTTATCGTCGGGATCTGGTATTACGCGCCGCCGCAGAAGTGCTCGGAATCGGGCAATGTCCAGGCCTCCCGGGTGCGCAGATCGAAAGTCTTGTAAATGCGGCCGCGCGTGTCGCCGGGCGGGCAGTTCCGCGGCACCGAGACGAGGCAGATCCGCACCCGGTCGCCCCGACGCGCGCGCCGGATCTGCGGGACCTCCTCGTAGGAGACCTGATAGCCGCCATTGGCGAACTGGACGGAGCTGCCGGAACCGGGGACCGGCCGCCCGGTCGAGGCGTCTTCGAGACGCTCTCCGATCCGGCTGATCGCGGTGAGGCTGCAGTGCCCGATCCGGGTCGGCAGCGGGTCGGCGTGGAGACCGTAGGTTGTCGGCAGCGCGAGGGCAAAGAGAGCCATGACTGCTGGCAAGGCGCGCATGTCTTGTCCTTTCCCGCCGGTCCCGGACCGGCCGGACGTTAAACCCCGCCCGGTTTGAGCGGTACGGTTTTCTCGGCCGGGCGGCAGGTCCCGATGGGGCGCATCCTTGGCGTTCCTTCGGGAAAATGATGCTTTTCAAATTGGACGGGGCTTAACTTGGCCGGGCCAATCGGCGGCGAAGGAAGCGTCGAGATGAGCATTGCCGAGGTCATTCTCGTTCTGGTGGCGCTGGCCTTTGCCTGGAGCATGGGCGCTCATTATACGGGCGCCTGCATGGGCATGCCCTATGCCACCGGGAGCATCGGGCTGCGCGCGGCGCTGTGGGTGATGGCGCCCCTGACCCTGCTCGGCGCCGCCTTTCTCAGCCACCAGGTGCTCGCCAATATCGGCCACAACATTCTCGCCGCGCACCGACTCGGCACGGCGCCCGCCATTGCCGCCATCGCCGCCGCCTTTCTATTGACGACGCTGTTCACGCAATGGCGCATCCCGACCTCGACGATCCAGATCCTCGTCTTCTGCATCATCGGGGTCGGCGCCGCTCTCGGCCTTGCGATCCGCTGGAACACGGTGATCGGGCTTGCCGTGCTGTGGGTCGCGGCGCCGCTCGTCGCCTTTGCGCTCGGCTTTGTCTTCACCAGACTGTTCGATGCGGTTCCGGGTTTCGTCCGCAGCGGCAGGGCGGGCGCGATCGGCGGCGCGCTCGTTATCGTCGGCGGCGCGGCGTCGCTGACGATGGGCGCGAACGACGTATCGAATGCGACCGCAGTGTTCCTCGCGACCGGGTTCTCCGGCCCGTTTCTTGCCGGGCTCATCGGCGGCATCGGCCTCGCCGTGGGCGTGCTCACCTGGGGACGGCCGCTCCTCGAACGGGTTGCATTCGACGTCGTCAAGATGGACATGGCGATGGCGACCGCAGCCCAGCTCGTTCAGGCGCTGGTCGTGCTGACCGCCGTTTTCTTCGGCTATTTCACCTCGATGAACCAGGCGCTGATCGGCGCGATGGCCGGCACCGGGTTCGCCCGCGGGCGGGAGACGATCGAGACGCGGGTCGTTCTCGGGATTCTGCGCAGCTGGATTATCGGTCCCGCCGCCGGCGCCGCGCTCGGCTTCGCCTTTGCCTCGCTGACGCGGCTGCTGTGAGAATTCTTGCCCAGCCTCGTAGCGTATTTGCCAATGTTGCGGCGGTGACGGGGCCTCAAACATCCTCCGAGTATCGGCTCGCCAATACGCGGTTGGCTTGATAGAGAACGTCAACCCCGGGCAGCAAAGGAGGATTTCGCGTGAGCGAGGCAAGGATCATCGACGGCAGGGCGGCCGCGGCCTCGATGCGCCGGCGCACCGCCGACACGGCGGCGCGGCTGGCGCGCGAGAGCGGAATCGTCCCCGGGCTCGCCACGCTCCTCGTCGGCGACGACCCGGCGAGCCTTTCCTATATCCGCAGCAAGGGCCGCGCCGCCGGCGAGGCCGGATTTGCCTGTTGCGAGCGCCGCCTGCCCGCCGATACCGCGGAGGCGGCGCTGGTGGCGGAGGTGGGAGACCTCGCCGCCGACGACCGCATCGACGCCATTCTCGTGCAATTGCCGCTGCCGCCGGGGATCGACGCCTCTCGGGTCATCGCCGCGATCGATCCGGCCAAGGACGTCGACGGCTTTCATCCGCTCAATATCGGCCGGCTGTGGAGCGGTCTGCCGGGGCTCGTCCCATGCACGCCGCAGGCTTGCCTGCGGCTCCTGCGCGATGTACACGCGGATCTGGCGGGCGCCGAGGCGGTCGTGATCGGTCGCTCGAACATCGTCGGCAAGCCGATGGCGGCATTGCTCCTTGCCGCCGGCTGCACCGTCACCCTGGTGCACTCGCAGAGCCGCGACGCGGCGGCGATCTGCCGGCGCGCCGACATCCTGGTCGCCGCGGCCGGCCGCGCCCACCTCGTCACCCCGGACTGGATCAAGCCCGGCGCCACCGTCATCGACGTCGGCATCAACCCGGCACCCGCGCCGGGGGGTGGAAGCCGCATCGTCGGCGACGTCGATTTTGCCCGCGCACGCGCCGTTGCCGGGGCGATCACGCCGGTTCCCGGCGGGGTCGGGCCGATGACGATTGCCTATGTGCTGTACAACACGCTGTTGGCCGCCTGCCGCCGCCGCGGCCTCGGCGATCCGCCCCTATGACGCGCAAGGTATGGCGCGCGCAGCGACGCACGGAGCGGGCGAATGCCGGATGCGTTGCGCACGCGATCGGGAACTGTCGCGCCGCCCTGCTTGTTTCCGCGGAGTGACCACTACGCAAGGAGGCGACGGTCATGTTCAGCAGGAAAGTGATGGGGGTGGCCCTGGCGGCCGCCGGCCTGATGGCAATCGGGACCATACCGACGGCTCATGCGCAATCGACCCGGGTCCTCACCAACGGGCCGCAGGTGGATCGAGGCGATATCGGCGGTTGGTCGGCGCAGCAGAACAGAATCGAGAGCCGGCGTTACGACCGGATGGTCGCCAGCAATCCGGGCTTCGCCTCGTTCCGCGAGCGCAAGGAATGCGGGCCGATCACCCTGCCGCGGCTGCGCGCGGAATGCATCCAGAGCTTCCGGACTTACGAAGGCGCCACGCTGCCGCCGATGCGCTACCGCTATCGTTCCTACTACGGCCGGTAAGCTGATCCGATCTCGACGCAATGGGAGGCCGCCCCTGCGGGCGGCCTCCTTTGTGTTCAGCCGGCGAGGATATGGCGCTCGATCGCCTGCTCCCAGCCCTCTTCCTCGTTCGACAGGGTGACGACGTCGGCGGCGCGCTTGACTTCCGGGCTGGCGTTGCCCATCGCGATCGAGAAGCCCGCCTTGGCAAACATTTCGAGATCGTTTTCCATGTCGCCGAGGACGGCGATCTCCTCGCGCGGCACTCCGAGACGCTCGGACAAGACCTCGACGATGCGGCCCTTGTTGATGCCGGGCGCGATCACGTCGCAGTAATAGGGCTGCGAGCGCATCGCATTGGCCCGCCCGTCGAGCGCCTCGCGCATGATGTGCTCGACCCGCGCCACCCGGTCGTGATCGTTGCTGGCGCCGACGATCTTGCCGACCGCGCGGAAATGCTCGTCCCGGAAGTCGGACACCACGGTCGGCGGGGTATGGATCGTGTGGATCTCGTGGTCGACGTGGTCGCCCTGGCGATTGGTGATCACCCACTCGTTGCCGACAAAGACCCAGCAATCGACGCCGTGGGCGTGGAAGACCTCGACTGCCTGTTTTGCCGTCTCGGGCGGGATCACCTTCTGTTCGAGGACGGTGAAGTCGGTCGTCACGATCGCGCCGGAATTGTAGCCGCCGAAGGGCAGCTTTAATTGCAGCGGGTCAATCATCATGCGCATCCCGAAGGGCGGCCGGCTGCTGCAGATCGAGAAGCCGATGCCGTGCTCGTGCAGGCGCCGCACCGCTCTGACCGTGCCGGGCAACAGCGCCTTGTCCGTGGTGACGAGCGTGCCGTCGACATCCGAGATGACGAGCGAGATCTTTTTCATGCGGGTTTCCTCTGCGGGGTCAAGACCTCGACCCCCGCGGCCGAGGCGACGATGACGGTCGAACTGCGGCCGATGAACAGCCCGTTCTCGACCGTGCCGACCGTCATCGCAATCTCGCGTTCGATCGTTCCCGGGTCCGGCAATGCCCGGAACCGGCAGTCGAGAATGAAATTGCCGCCGTCGGTGACATAGGGCTGGTCGGCGACGGCAGGGCGCAGTTCGGGGATGCAGCCGAGCCGGCCGAGCGCGCGGGCGGTCGCCTGCCAGCCGAACTGGGTGACCTCGACCGGAACCGGGGTGTGCGCGCCGAGACGGTCGACGAGCTTGTCGCCGTCGACGACGACGATAAAGCGCGCGCTCGCCGCGGCGACGATCTTCTCGCGCAATAAGGCGCCGCCGAGTCCTTTGATCAGGTTCAATGTGCCGCGCTCGACCTCATCGGCGCCGTCGATCGCCAGATCGATCTTGTCGTGCTCGGCAAAGCTCGTGATCGGGATGCCGAGCCGGCGCGCCTGCACCGCGGTCCGCTCCGAGGTCGGTATCCCGCAGATTTTGAGCCCCGCGGCCACCCGCTTGCCCAACGCGTCAAGCACATGGGCGGCGGTCGAGCCGGTGCCGAGGCCGAGCACCATGCCGTCCTCGACCTCCTCGACGGCGCGGTAGGCCGCCAGCCGCTTCAGATGGTCGCGATCCTCGCTCATGGCGCCGGCCGTGCCTGTTCGTCGACAAACCAAACAAGATCGCCCTGCGGTTCGAGGCGCCCCGCCGGCAAGGTCCGATCGCCCCGCAAGACCCGCGACAGGGCCTCGCGCTTGTCCGCGCCGGCGACCAGAAAGGCGGTGTGGCGGCTGCTTTCGAGGGCGGGATAGGTCAAGGTGATGCGCGCCTCCGGGCGCCCGTGCGTGATCTCGGCGACCCAGCGCTCGCGCTCGTCGAGAACGCTGGTTCCGGGGATCAGGGAGGCGGTATGGCCGTCCGGCCCGAGACCCAGCAACTGCACGTCGAACAGCGGCCGCCCGGGGTCGAGGCGATCGGCCCCGTAATAGGATTTGAGCACCCGTTCATAAGCGTGCGCGTCCGCCGCGGGATCGCCCGTTGCCGCGATGCCGTGAATATTCTGCGACGGCGCCGGGACATGCGCCAGCATCGCCGCGCGGGCCATGCCGTAATTGCTGTCCTTATGGTCCCACGGGACGCAGCGCTCGTCGCCCCAGAACCAGTGGATGCGCGGCCACGGCAGGGCCTCGCGCAGCGGCGCCTCGGCCAGGAGCTGATAGAGCCGGCGCGGCGTCGACCCGCCCGACAGGGAGATTGCAAAGCGGCCTTCGCTGGCGCGCGCGGTATCGACAATCCACTGCGCTGCACGGCGGGCGATGGCTTCGAGATCGGCGCCGACCTCGATGCGGGCTGGGCTCAGAGGCATTGGCGGCTCCTTGGATTACCTACGCATTGCCTGTTACTCCCTCTCCGCCCTGCCCTTCGACAAGCTCAGGAGGCGGAGAGGGCATTCGAGGGCGGCCGCGACTCGCGGATCGCGGCGATCGCGGCTGCGTAATCGGGGGCGTGGAAGATCGCCGAGCCGGCGACGATGGCGTTCGCCCCGGCGTCGCGGACCTGCCAGGCATTCTCGCCGGAGAGCCCGCCGTCGACCTCGATGACCGGATCGATCCCGCGCTCCTCGCACAACCGCCGCAACGCGCGGATCTTCGGCAGCATCTCGGGCAGGAAGCGCTGCCCGCCAAAACCGGGATCGACGGTCATGATCAGCACCACCCCGCATAAGGGCAGCACATATTCGATCTGCGCGAGCGGGGTGGCCGGGTTCAATACGACGCCGGCCACTTTGCCGAGATCGCGGATCTGCGACAGGGTGCGGTGCAGATGGATCGTCGCATTGGGCTCGCAATGCACCAATATGTGATCGGCTCCGGCGGCGGCGAAATCGTCGAGGTAGCGCTCGGGCTCAACCATCATTAGATGCACGTCGACCGGCCGCGTGGTCATCCGGCGCACCGCCGCGACGACCAGCGGGCCGATCGTCAGGTTCGGCACAAAGCGCCCGTCCATCACGTCGACATGGATCCAGTCGGCGCCGGCCGCCTCGACGGCTCGCACGTCCTCGCCGAGGCGGGCAAAATCGGCCGACAGGATCGACGGGCTGACGATCAGCGGGCGCGGCATGGTCACCCGCCGAGCGGCTGCCACTGCCGGCCGCTGCGCCACAACAGCGCGTCGGCGGCCTCCGGGCCGGCGCTGCCGGCGCCGTAGAATTCAAGCGGCACGCTCTTGTCGTCACGCCACAAATCGAGGATCGGCTGCACCACCTCCCAGCCGGCCTCGACGCTGTCGGCCCGCTGAAACAGCATTGCATCGCCGATCATGCAATCATAAAGCAGGGTCTCGTAGCCGGTGGCGGGCGCGACCTTGAAATAGTCGCGGTAGCGGAAATCCATGCGCACGCCGCCCAGCTCGATTTCCGGACCCGGGATCTTGGCGCCGAACTGCAGCGAAATGCCCTCGTCGGGTTGAATATGGAGGGTGAGGACATTGGGGGTCAGCGTGTCGATCGGAGTGTCGCGGAACAGCGCGAACGGGACCTGCTTGAAATGGATCACGATCTCGGTCGTGCGCCGCGTCATCGCCTTGCCGGTGCGCAGATAGAAAGGCACCCCGGCCCAGCGCCAATTGTCGATGCCGAGCCGCAATGCGACATAGGTTTCGGTCATGCTGTCGGGTGCGACGCCCTCCTCCTCGCGATAGGCGGCGACCGCCTTGCCGCGCACTGTGCCGGCCCGGTATTGCCCGCGCACGACGTTGCGCCGCACATCCTCGTAATCGAGCGGATGCACCGCTTCGAGCACCTTGGCCTTCTCGGTGCGCACCGCATCGGCGGCAAAGGAGTTCGGCGGTTCCATCGCGGTCAATGACAAGAGCTGGAACACGTGATTGGGCACCATGTCGCGCAGGGCGCCGGTAACCTCGTAAAAACTGGCGCGATGCTCGACGCCGACCGTCTCCGCCGTCGTGATCTGCACATGGTCGATATGGTCGCGGCCCCACAACGGCTCGAAGATGCCGTTGGCAAAGCGCAAGACCATGATGTTCTGCACCGTTTCCTTGCCGAGGAAATGATCCATGCGGTAGATCTGGCGCTCGTTTAAGACTTTGAGGATGCGGGCGTTCAATGCGCGCGCCGAAGAAAGATCGGTGCCGAACGGTTTTTCGACGATGACGCGGCGGCAATAGCCGTTTTGCTCCTCGGTCAGACCGGCGGCGCCGAGCTGTTCGACAATTGTGCCGAACAGCTGGGCGGCAACGGCGAGGTAGAAGACCACATTGCCGCCGGTGCGGCTTTCGGCGTCGACCTTTTTGACGGTCCCGGCGAGCCGGCGATAGGTGTCGGGGTCGGTCAGATCGCCGGCGAAATGGCTGATGCGACTGGCGACAAAGTCCCAGGCTGCGGCGTCGAACGGTTCGGCGGTGCCGCCCGAGGCCGCATCCGAGACAAAGCTCTTGACCCCCTCGGTGAGCGTGTCGCGGAAGGCGGCGACGGGCTTTTCCGTACGGTCGACGGCGATCAGCGCGAACTGCTGCGGCAGCAGCTTTGCTTTCGCGAGGTTGTAGAGCGCCGGCATCAACAGGCGCCGGGTCAGATCGCCGCCGGCGCCGAAGATGACCAGGGTGCAGGGCGGCGCCGGCCGGCCTTGCCGGCTCGCGCCGGGAGCTTTGTCCTCCATCGCTCAGCCTTTCTAAGCAGAGGTTTCCTGATGTCCGCCGAATTCGTACCGCATGGCCGAAAGCAGCTTGTTGGCAAACTCCGCCTCGCCGCGCGAACTGAAGCGTTCATAGAGAGCGGCGGTAAGGACATGCGCCGGCACCCCCTCGTCGATGGCCGCCGTCACGGTCCAGCGTCCCTCGCCCGAATCCGAGACGCGGCCGGCGAAGCCTGCCAGCGCCGGATCTTTGATCAGGGCATCGGCCGTCAGGTCCAACAGCCACGAGGCGATCACGCTGCCGCGCCGCCACAGCTCCGTGATGTCGGCCAGGTTGAGGTCATACTGGTAGTGTTCGGGATTGCGCAACGGCGCGGTCTCGGCATCGACCGCATGCGACTGCTGCCCGACATTGGCGGCGCGCAGAATGCCCAGGCCCTCGGCATAGGCCGCCATGATGCCGTATTCGATCCCGTTGTGCACCATCTTGACGAAGTGACCGGCGCCGTTCGGCCCGCAATGGAGATAACCCTGTTCGGCGGTGCCGCCGGCCTTCTCGCGCCCCGGGGTGCGCGGTATGTCGCCTCGGCCGGGGGCGAGCGTCGCAAAGATCGGATCGAGACGCTCGACCGCCGCCTTGTCGCCGCCGATCATCAGGCAATAGCCTCGCTCGAGACCCCAGACGCCGCCGCTGGTCCCGACATCGACGTAATGGATCCGCCGCGGCGCCAGCTCCTTGGCGCGCCGGATGTCGTCGATGTAATAGGAGTTGCCGCCGTCGATCAGAATGTCGCCGGGTTCGAGCGCCGGCAGAAGGTCGGCAATGGTCTTATCGACGGCCGCCGCCGGCACCATCAGCCACACGGCCCGCGGCTTTTCCAGCTTCTTGACGAGATCGACCAGAGAGCTGGCGCCGACGGCACGCTCCGCGGTCAATTCGCTTACCGCTTTCGGCGACATGTCGAAAACGACGCAGTCGTGGCCGTTCTTCAGGAGCCGCCGCACCATGTTGGCGCCCATCCGGCCGAGACCGATCATTCCAAGTTGCATGGTCAAATCCTCCGTTATCTGTCGTTCCCCCTCCGCCCCCGCTGGCAGGGATAAGCAGGATCGGCTTGCGCGGGGGATGGATCGCCCCTCACCCCGGCCCTCTCCCCGCTTTGCGGGGAGAGGGAGGGACCCGCGGCGAAGCCGCGGGAGGGTGAGGGGCCGCCATACCCTGTCATCAGCCGATACCTGCCGCTGCCGGGAGGCAAAGAGGGCATTTGCCTATCCGAGCGCCGCGTTGACGGCGCGGCCGAGCGCCGCGAGCCCCTCTTCGAGCGGGCCCGAGAGATGCACCCGCAGGGCGCGCCGGCCGCGCTCGGCGAGAACCTCGAAATCGCCCCGCGCCTGCGCCGCCTTGACGACGCCGAAGGTGTAGGATTGTCCGGGAACCGGCAGATCCGCGGGGTCGTCGCAGGTAATCTGCAACACCACCCCGCTGTTCGGGCCGCCCTTGTAGGCCTGCCCGGTCGAGTGCAGAAAACGCGGTCCGAAACCGAGGCAGGTCGCCGCCCGGGTGCGGTCGCGGATGGCCTTGCGGATCTGCTGCAGGGTCGCGGTATGGGCGGGGTTGCGCTCGATATAGGCGAGCAATGCGACGTAATCCCCGGCGCCGACCTGCCCCAGATGCGCCCGCAACACCGCCTCGAGGCTCTGTGCATGCGGCTTCAAGGCCGCCTCGTTGCGCGGGTCGGCAAAGAGCTTGACCCCCTCGCCCTCGTAGAAGGGCTCTTCCTGCGGCAGTTTTCCGGTTTTCTCGTAAGCAGTGGTCAGGTCGCGGGTCTTGACCTTGCTCGCCTCGACGTCCGGCTGGTCGAACGGGTTGATGCCGATGATCGAGCCGGCTACCGCGGTCGCCATCTCCCAGCGGAAGAACTCCTGGCCGAGCTGCATCGGGTCGGACACGACGATCCGCACCACCGGCTCCCCGGCCGCTTCGAGCGCGGCAACCGCCCGCTCCTGTTCGGCATCGGTCTCGGAGGCGAGCCGCAGATAGGCGAACAGGCGGTCCTTGCCATAGACCGCGGGCGGCCCCAGCGGCTCGGCGTCGACCGGCACGATCCCCTTGCCGATCTTGCCGGTCGATTCGGCGAGGAGCTGTTCGAGCCAGGCGCCGAAATCGGCGAGCCGGGGCGAGGCAAGGATCGTCACCTTGTCGCGCCCGTGGCGCTGGCAGACGCCCATGATCGCGCCGAGGATGACCCCCGGGTTTTCCGAGGGCGGCGACGAGGGTGCGCAGGAACGCACCATCTCGGCAGTGCTTTCGAGAAAGGCGCGCAGGTCGACGCCGATGCCGGCCGCCGGCACCATGCCGAAATTCGACAGCACCGAATAGCGCCCGCCAATGCTCGGCAGACCGTGGAAGATGTGTCGGAACCCGGCCCTTCTCGCGGTCTTTTCGAGCGAGGAATTGGGGTCGGTGATGGCGACGAAGCGCTTCGGCGTCTCGCTCTCGCCGACGGCCTGTTTGGCGACCTCCCAGAAATACTGCTGGAAGATGTTGGGTTCGAGCGTGCTGCCCGATTTGCTCGACACGAGGTAGAGCGTGCGCCGCGGGTCGACCGAGGCGGCGACCCGGCGGATCTGCGCCGGATCGGTCGAATCGAGAACCGTGAGCTTGGGAAAGCCCGGCTTGCTCCCGAAGGTCTCGCCGAGCACCTCGGGGCCGAGGCTCGACCCCCCCATGCCGAGCAACAGGAGGTCGCTGAAGCCCGCCTTTTTGACGTCTTCGGCAAAGTCCTCAAGCGCGGCGACCCCTCTCTGCTGCTCGGCGACGACGCCGAGCCAGCCGATCCATTTCGCCTCGTCCGCCTCGGTCCACAATGAGGCGTCGCCCGCCCACAGCCGCCGCACCTTGCCCTCGCGCCGCCAGTCTTCGAGGGTCGCCTTGACCTCCGTGTCGAGTTCGGCCGGAAGTTTGCAGCTCATCGCATTGAGCTTGGCGCCGAGCACGGTGCGGCGCTTTTTCTGCACTGCGGCATAGAGCTGGTCGGCGGCGTCGGCAAACAGCCGCACGCCGTCCTCGACGAGCTTTGAGGTCACCGCATCGAGCGAAATGCCGGCAGCAGGCAATGCCGCCATGACCGCCCGCGCGCCGGGGATGTCCTCTTCGAGGCTCGCCCGCGGCTTGCCGTGGTCGCGAAACGCGTCCATCGTCGCCGGCGGCATCGTATTGACCGTGTCCTGGCCGATCAGTTCCTCGACGTAGAGCACGTCGCTGTAGGCCTTGTTCTTGGTGCCGGTGCTGGCCCACAGGAGGCGCTGCGTCTGCGCCCCCTGCTGCGCCAGCCGCCGCCAGCGCTCGCTTCCGTAAATCTCCTTGGAGAGCTGATAAGCGAGCTTGGCGTTGGCGACCGCGACCTTGCCCTTCAAACCTTCGAGGCGGCGCTTTGCGGCCTCGTCGGCGGCGGCCGCAATCTTTGCGTCAAGCGCCTCGTCGACAAGCGAATCGATGCGGCTGACGAAAAAGCTCGCCACGCTCGCCACCCGATGCGGATCGCCGCCCTTTTTGACGAGGGCTTCGAGCCCGGCGATATAGGCCTCCGCGACCTCGGCATAGGCCTGCTGCGAGAACAACAGGGTGACGTTGACGTTGATCCCCTCGCCGATCAGGGTCTGGATCGCCGGGATCCCCGGCTTGGTGCCGGGGACCTTAACCAATAGATTGTCGCGCCCGACCTCGCGCCACAGCCGGCGCGCCTCCTCGATCGTGCCGTGCGTGTCCATCGCCAGATAGGGCGAGACTTCGAGGCTGATGAACCCGTCCCGGCCCTGCGTCTGGTGGTAGACCGGGCGCAAGGCGTCGGCGCCGTCCTGGATGTCGCGGATCGCCAGTTCCTCGAACAGGGCGCCGGGGTCGAGATCGCCGTCCCGCTCGGCGGCGGCGATCAAGTCGTCGTAGTCGTCGCCGTGGCCGATCGCCTTCTCGAAGATCGACGGGTTCGAGGTGACGCCGCGCAATCCGTCCTCGGCAATGAGCCGGGTCAATTGGCCGCTCTGCAGCAGCTCGCGGCTGACAAAGTCGAGCCACACCGATTGGCCGTATTCTTGGAGGGTGCGCAATGGATTTGCCATGGCTCTACTCCTTGCGCGCGAGCTGCTCGCGGGCAGCCGCGTAGAGGTGTTCGCCGGTGAAACCGAACTTTTTGAGGAGTTCCTTGAGCGGCGCCGAGGCGCCGAAGGTCTTCATGCCGATGATCGTGCCGCGCAAGCCGGTATAGCGCTCCCATCCGAGGGTCGAGGCCTGCTCGACCGCGATGCGGCGGGTCACCGCGGGCGGCAATACCGCGGCGCGATAGGCGGCGTCCTGCTGCTCGAACAATTCCCAGGAGGGCATGCTGACGACCCGCGCCGCCACCCCTTCGGCGGCGAGGCGCTCATAGACTTCGAGGCAGAGCGCGACCTCGCTGCCGGTCGCCATCAGGATGATCTCGGGCGCGCCCTCCCGCGCATCGGCCAGCACATAGGCGCCGCGGGCGAGGCCGCTCGCCGCGGCGTAGCGCGTGCGGTCGAGGGTCGGCAGGTTCTGTCGGCTCAGGATCAGGCAGGCCGGCTGGTGCTTGGCCGAAAGCACGAGCCGCCAGGCTTCGGCGACTTCGTTGGCGTCGCATGGGCGCAAGACGACGAGCCCGGGGATGGCGCGCAGGGAAATCAGCTGCTCGACCGGCTGGTGGGTCGGCCCGTCCTCGCCGACCCCGATCGAGTCATGCGTGAACACATAGACGACCGGCAGTTCCATGATCGCGCTCAAGCGGATCGGCGGCTTCATGTAATCGGAAAAGATCAGAAAGCCGGAGCCGAACGGGCGCAATTTCGACAGGGCGAGACCGTTGCAGATCGACCCCATCGCATGCTCGCGGATGCCGAAATGCAGGTTGCGGCCGCCATGCTCCTCGGCGGAAAAATCGCCGGCGCCGGAAAAGGTCATCCGGGTCTTGGTCGACGGCGCGAGGTCGGCCGCCCCGCCCAGCAGCCAGGGGAGGCGGGGCGCGATCGCATTCAGCACCTGCCCCGAGGAATCGCGGCTGGCGATCCCCTTCGGATCGGGCGGGAAGGTCGGGATGTCGCGGTCCCAGCCTTCCGGCAGGTCGCGCCGCTGCATGCGCTCGCACTGGTCGGCCAGTTCGGGGTGGACGCGGCGATAGCGCTCGAACAGCGCCAGCCACTCCTCGCGCAATTTCCGGCTGCGGGCGCCGATGCCTTCGGCGAAATGCGCGTAGACGCCGTCCGGCACCAGGAATTTGGCGTCTTCCGGCCAGCCGTAACCGCGTTTGGTCAGCCGGACCTCTTCCTCGCCCAGGGGTTCGCCGTGCGCGCCCGAAGTGTCCTCCTTGTGCGGCGCGCCGTAGCCGATATGGCTCTCGACGATGACGAGGGTCGGCCGGTCCGCGGCCTGCCGGGCGCGGCGGAGGGCCTCGGCGATGCGCTCGCGGTCGTTGGCGTCGCCGACGCGCAGGACGTGCCAGCCATAGGCGAGAAAGCGCGCGGCGACGTCTTCGCTGAACGCCAGCGCGGTATTGCCCTCGATCGTGATGTGGTTGCTGTCATAGATCCAGCACAGATTGCCGAGGCGCAGATGGCCGGCGAGCGAAGCGGCTTCGCTCGACACCCCCTCCATCATGCAGCCGTCGCCGCACAGCGCGTAGACGCGATAGTCGAACAGCGGAAAATCCGGCCGGTTGAAGTATTTGGCGAGCCAATCCGCGGCGATGGCCATGCCGACGCTGGTCGCCACCCCCTGCCCGAGCGGCCCGGTCGTCGTCTCGACCCCCGAGGTCCAGTGGTATTCCGGGTGCCCCGGGCATTTGCTGTCGAGCTGGCGAAAGCGCTTCAGATCGTCGAGCGCGACGCTCGGCGTGCCGAGCCGCTCGTACTGCTCGTCGACCGCCTTGACCCCGGTCAGATGCAGCATCGCATAGAGCAGGGCCGAGGCGTGCCCGGCCGAGAGGACAAAACGGTCTCGGTTCGGCCAGATCGGATCCTGCGGATCGAAGCGCAGAAATTCCTGCCACAAGGTATAGACCACCGGCGCCATCGCCATCGGCGTGCCGGGATGGCCCGAATTGGCCGCCTGCACCGCATCGATGGCGAGCGTGCGGATCGTATTGACGCAGATCTCGTCGATTGAGCCCGCTGGCGAGCCTTTTGGCGTCATTGTTGTCTCCCCCGTTGTCCCGGGCTCGCCGGCAGAGCCGCAAGGATGTCTTCGACGATCGTCGCGACCGGCGCTTCGACCGGCACGATGATCGGCCGCTCGTCGGCAGCGGGCGGCTCGAGGGCCGCAAACTGGCTGTCGAGCAGGCTGGCCGGCATGAAATGTCCGCGCCGCGCCTTAAGCCGTTCGGCGATCCGCGCGCGCGATCCTGCGAGGTAGACGAGCCGCACGTCGGGCCGATCGCCGATGATGACCTGCCGATAGCGCTGTTTCAGCGCCGAGCAGGCGACGACGGCATGCCCGCCGCGGCTGCGGCAATCGTCGATCGCCTGCGCCACGGCGGCAAGCCAGGGGGCGCGATCGGCGTCGTCGAGCGGTTGCCCGCTTTTCATCTTGGCCACGTTCTCCGGCGGATGAAGCCGGTCTCCCTCGATAAATTCCCATCCGAGACGGTCCGCCAGGCGTTTTCCGACCGTGGTTTTGCCGGCGCCCGAGACGCCCATCACGACGATGACCGATGGCAAATCGACAAAAACCGGCACCGGCCGGTCCGCTCCCCTGCTCAACCGCAGAGCAGTATGCACTGAGGAATTCTGGCGGTCGACTCCTCTTTCACCTATGATCAACGGTAAGCGCGAGAACCTTGCAACTTAGTTGACGACCCGAGGGAATCGGCCGCGAAAGGCGGGCGGTCCGCTCGGCCGCAGATCGGGTGCTCCCTCGCGCGGCTCGCGCGTGGCCCAGAGCGCGCCGCTGCCGGCGAGACGCGCGGCGTCGCGCGGCGCCAGCGGGATCACCGTGCGCCCCGCTTCCGGCAGGATCCCGAGCGGGCGCGGCGTCCTGTCGGCATAGAGCCACAATTCGAAGGCGCGGCCTGCG
>DATFCQ010000111.1:0-2082 GCA_035252905.1 Allostellaceae bacterium
CCCGCGGCCCGGACGCTTGACCAGCCCTCCGCCAGTGCCAAAAATATGCCCGCCAGCGAGGCTCCGCTGCCGGGCGAGATCATCTCGGAACCCTGGGCGACATCATCGCGGATTGCCTGGGCGACTTCGTCGGAATCCGCAAGTGATCAAGGTTTAGTCCAATGCCCTTTATCCTATTCAAAATTTCGACCGCGGACTACCCGTTGGGGTAGCCTCGCGCGCATGGAAATCACTCTCAGTATCCCCGACGAATTTGCCGAGCTCCTCCAGGCCGAGGGCACCGATCTCGAACGCCGCGCACTGGAGGCGTTCGCCGCCGCGGAGTACCGCGCCGGGCGCCTGACCCGGCCGGACCTGCGCCGGTTGCTTGGCTTTGCGACAAGCTACGAGATCGACGGCTTTCTCAAACGTCATGAGGTCTATGACGGCATCACGCCGGAAGAGTTTGAGCGCGACCGACAGGAACTCGACCGGCTGTTCCCGGACGAGGCGCGCCGCGAGAAGGCACGGCAGGCGGCGGCCAACATCATCGCCCGCAGCAAAGGCGTGACGCTCGGCGGCCTCAAGATCAAGGACCTGATCAACGAAGGACGTCCGTGAGCCTCGTCCTCGACAGCTCGATGACCCTGGCGTGGTACTTCGAGGACGAGAGAACGGAGGAGAGGACGGCCGTTCTTCATCGGGTGACGGAGGAGGGCGCGATTGTTCCCGTCCATTGGCGGCTTGAGGTGCTGAACGGCTTCCAGGCCGCACTGCGGCGCCGGCGCATCGACCGCGCCTATCGGAATTCTTCCCTTGTCGATCTCGACGCGCTGCTGATCACGATCGACGGCGAGACAAACCGTGCGGCGTGGGCGGCAACCTTGCAGCTCTCCGACCAGTTCAGGCTCACCGCCTACGATGCCGCCTATCTCGAACTCGCATTGCGGTGCCGGTTGCCGCTTGCCACCTGGATCGAGGTCTCGATGCGCGGGCTTGCCGTAGCAGGAAAGTGAACTTCATACTGGACGCCGATATCCGGTCGTTCTTCACGGAGGTTTCCCAAGAATGGGTTGTCCGCTTCCTGGAACACCGGATCGGTGATAAGCGCATTATTCGGCTCGTCCAGAAATGGTTGCGAGCCGGCGTTCTCGAAGACGGGGTGGTGACGATCGAGGAGAAAGGGACGGGTCAGGGCTCGGTGATTTCACCCATGCTCGCGAACGTCTATCTCCACTACGCTTTCGACCTCTGGGCCGAGCGCTGGCGACGGCATGAGGCCACGGGCGATATGATCGTGATCAGGTATGCCGACGATATCATCGTGGGCTTCCAGCATGAAAGTGACGCCCGGCGCTTCTGGGACGCGATGCGTGAAAGACTGCGGAAGTTCTCATTGACGCTCCATCCGGACAAGACCCGCCTGATCGCGTTCGGCCGCTTCGCGGCGCAGAACCACGCGCGGCGTGGGCTTGGCAAACCGGAGACCTTCAAGTTCCTGGGCTTTGTCTTCATCTGCGGCAAATCTCGACAGGGCGACTTCCAGATCCGGAGGAAGTCCCGCCGGGACCGCATGCGCGCGAAGCTCCGGGAGATCAAGGAGGCGTTGCGACAACGCAGGCACAGGCCAATCCCAGAAACCGGGAAATGGCTCGCGCAAGTGGTCGCCGGCTACTTCGCCTATCACGCTGTGCCGACCAACAGCCCGGCATTAGCGGCGTTCCGATACCACGTCCTCGTGCTCTGGCACCGGCAGATACGTCGGCGTAGCCAAAGAGCGGGAATAGGATGGGCGCAGATGGCGAAACTGGCCGATGAGTTCCTTCCCAAACCCCGTATCTTGCATCCGTGGCCCAGCGTACGCTTTGCTGTCAGACACCCGAGGTAGGAGCCGAGTGCCCGAATTGGGCTCGCTCGGATCTGTGCGGGGGGCGCTCAGTAATGGGCGTTCCTACCGCGAATGCGTGATATGGGAGCGCAAGGGGAGGGCGCTTGCTCGGCTGCCATGTCTCCCGCGCCGGCATGTCCTCACAACCGATGAGCACGGGCGATTAGGCCATCCGATGACGCCCGAGCAGCCATGTAAAGGCGCGGCGCACAAAC
>DATFCQ010000112.1:0-4802 GCA_035252905.1 Allostellaceae bacterium
CGAACTGTTCGGCAAGGCTGACGGGCTGTGCGGCGGCAAGGGCGGCTCAATGCACATCGCCGATCTGGGTGAGGGGATGCTCGGCGCCAACGGCATCGTCGGCGGCGGGCCGCCGCTCGTCGTCGGCGCGGCGTTGAGCGCCAAGACCCTGGGCCGCGGCACCGTCGCAGTGTCGTTCACCGGCGACGGCGGCTCCAACCAGGGCACCACCTTCGAGGCGCTCAACATGGCGGTCGTGCTGCAATTGCCGGTGATCTTCGTGTTCGAGAACAACCAGTACGGCGAGGGTACCGCGCACGACTACGCGGTCGGCAGCCGCGACATCGCCGGCCGCGCGCGCGGTTTCGGCCTGCCCGCGGTCAAGGTCAGCGGCGACGATTTCTTCGCTGTCTATGAAGCGGCGCGCGAGGCCGTCGAGCGCGCCCGTGCGGGCGGCGGCCCCTCGGCGATCGAGGTCGACACCTGCCGCTTCTACGGCCACCATTCCGGCGACGCGCAGCTTTATCGCGGCAAGGACGAGGTCCGTCATCTGCGCGAAGAGCGCGACTGCCTGAAACATTTCCGCCGCCGGGTCGGCGAGGCCGGCCTCCTCGACCCCGCCGAACTCGATGCGGTCGAGAACGAGGTCGCGCAGTTGATCGACCGCGCCGTCGAAACCGCCCGCGCCGCCGCGCCGCCGCCAGCGGCGGCGCTGTTCAGCGATGTGTATGTTTCGTACTAAAAGTCTGTTTGAGTCTTCGTCGCACTGCAAAATCGGCGGAATACGCTACGCTATTCCGCCCTACGCTGATCGGGAATGTTGTAGGGCGGAAAAGCGTAGCGCATTCCGCCATCGTTCGCGTTCAAACAGGCTCTGAGGGAGGAGCCGAGATGCCGCAGAAATCGATCCGCCAGGCGATCAACGAGGCGCTCCGCCAGGAGATGAGCCGCGATCCGCGCGTCGTCGTGATCGGCGAGGATGTCGCCGGCGGCGGCGGATCGCAGGGCCAACGCGACGCCTATGGCGGCGTCCTCGGCGTCACCAAGGGGCTCTTTGGCGAATTCGGCGAAGGCCGCGTCATCGACACGCCGATCAGCGAGTCGGCGATCATGGGGGCGGCTGCGGGCGCCGCGGTGACCGGATTGCGGCCGGTCGCGGAACTGATGTTCTGCGATTTTCTCGGCGTCTGCTTCGACCAGATTTTGAACCAGGCCGCCAAGTTCCGCTACATGTTCGGCGGCAAGGCGAAGACCCCGCTGGTCATTCGCACGATGATCGGCGCCGGGCGCAGCGCCGCCGCCCAGCATTCGCAGAGCCTCTATCACATCTTCACCTCGGTGCCGGGGCTCAAATGCGTGGTGCCGTCCAATGCCTACGACGCCAAAGGGCTGTTGATCCAGGCGATCCGGGACGACGACCCGGTCGTCTTCTGCGAGCACAAGCTGATGTACGATCTGAGGACCGAGGTGCCCGACGAGCCCTATGCGATCCCGTTCGGCGAGGCCAACATCCTGCGCGACGGCGACGACGTCACCGTGGTCGCCCTGTCGCGCATGGTGCACTATACGAACGAGGCGGCCGAGAGCCTCGCCGCCGACGGGATCGAATGCGAGATCATCGACCCGCGCACGACCTCGCCCTTGGACGAGGACACGATCCTCGAAAGCGTCGAGCGCACCGGCCGGCTCGTCATCGTCGACGAGGCGACGCCGCGCTGCGGCTTTGCCGGCGACGTCGCCGCATTGGTCGCCGACCGGGCCTTTGACGCCTTGAAGGCGCCGGTCAAACGGGTGACGGCGCCGCACACGCCGGTGCCGTTCGCCCCGTCGCTCGAAAAGCTCTATATCCCGAGCCCGGAGCGGATCGCCGCGGCGATCCGCGAGGTGTACGGCTACGGGCGGTGAGCCCCTCACCCGCCTCGCTGCGCTCGGCACCCTCTCCCCGCAAGACGGGGAGAGGGCTGGGGTGAGGGGCTCTTTCCGCATGGAGGCAGCCCTATGACCTCCCCGATCACCGCGATCACGATGCCGAAATGGGGCCTGACGATGACCGAGGGCAAGGTCGTCGGCTGGCTCAAACGGCAAGGCGAGGCGTTCGCCGCCGGCGACGAATTGCTCGAAATCGAGACGCCGAAGATCACCAACGTCGTCGAAATGCCGGAGGCCGGCACGTTGCGGCGCATCGTGGCGCCTGCCGGGGCAACCCTGCCGGTCGGGGCTTTGCTCGCCGTCGCCGCCGCGACCGAGGTTCCGGATTCCGAGATCGACGCCTTTGTCGCCGGTTTCGCCCCGGTCGCCGCCGCTGCCGAAGAGGAAGCGGACAGCGCGGCGCCGGCGCCGCGCGAGATCGAGGCCGGCGGCACCCGGCTGCGCATTCTCGAACTCGGCGCCGGCCCCGGGGTCCCGATCGTCTTGCTGCACGGCTTCGGCGCCGATCTCGACACCTGGATGTTTGTCCAGCCCGCCCTCGCCGAAGGGCGCCGCACGATCGCCCTCGATCTGCCGGGGCATGGCGGCTCGACCAAGGCGGTCGGGTCGGGCGATGCGCAGAGCCTTGCCGAACCGGTCGAGGCGGCGCTCGCTGCGCTCGACGTCGCCCGCGCCCATCTCGTCGGCCATTCCTTGGGCGGTGCGCTCGCCGCCTCGCTTGCGCTTGAACGGCCGGAGCGGACGGCGAGCCTCACTCTGATCGCCTCGGCCGGACTCGGAGCCGAGATCAACGGCGCCTTTATCGACGGCTTTGCCAAAATGGCGCGCCGCCGCGAGGCGACCGAAATCCTGGGGCTCCTCGTTCACGATCCGGCGCTCGTCAGCCGCAACATGGTCGAGGACGTGTTGCGCTACAAACGGCTCGACGGCGTCGACGCGGCGCTCGCGGCGATCGCCGCGTCGTGGTTCGGCGGCGGCCGGCAGCAGCTCGATCTTGCCGGGCGGATCGCCGGACTGCCGCTGCCGGTGCAGGTGATCTGGGGCCGCGAGGACCGCATCGTCCCGGTCGCCCACGCCGAGGCGCTCGCCTCCCGCCTTCCCGTCCATATTCTCGAGGAGGCGGGCCATTTGCCGCATATGGAAAAGGCGGCGGAGACCGGCCGGCTGATCCGGAGCTTTATCGACGCCGCCGCTTGACGGCCGCCGATCCGCGCACGAAGTCTGCACGCACGCGCCCCACTACAACAAGAGCGGCCCGGGCCCCTGCCCGCGGCCGTCCTGCGGCGCACAGGGACGGATAAAGCGAAGGAGAGACGGATGCCGAAAGAGCGCGACGCGGCCGTCGAGACGCCGGCGGACGGCGAATTCCGCACTTACGAGGAATGGGCGCGGCTGGGCCCGCTGCCGCCGTTCCGCTGTGCTACCTTTACCGACGCGCGGGGCCGCCGCTGCGTCACCCATAAGGACTTTCTGCGCGCCCGCGAGGAAGGAGCGTTCCCGGTCCGCTATCATTGGGAGAGGACCGCCGAAACCCGGCGGCCCGGCGAAAGCTAAAGGGCGACCCCGAAGGAGCAGCGATGGACGTCTGGTGGCAGTGCGAAATCCCCTACCCGTTTGTGCCGAAGGCGGTGCTCGACGCCGCCCCCTCGGTGCGCGGCAGCCTGCCCAATAAATATTGCGATCCTGCCGTCGCCGCCGACCTCTTCGAAGAGGTCGTCGACGAGTTTCTGCTGTGCGACGAGGAGGGCATGAACGTGCTCGCGATCGAGCACCATGCCGGCATCAACTCGCTGCTCTGCGCCAACCCGATGCTGGTCGGCATCCTCGCGCGGCAGACCCGGAAGGCGCGCATCCTCTCCCTCGGCACGCTCGTCTCGTTGCGCCCGGACCCGGTCCGCGCCGCCGAGGAATACGCCACCGCCGACGTCATTTCGCGCGGCCGGCTCGAAATCGGCTTTGTCAAATCGGGCGGCACCGAGATGGCCTCGGCCAACGCCAACCCGGCCGGCAATACCGAGCGCTACTGGGAAGCGATCGACCTGATCAAAAAGGCGCTGTCCCACCGCGACGGGCCGTTCAGCTGGGAAGGCAAGCACTTCACGCATCGCCACGTCAATATCTGGCCGCCGCCCTACCAGTCGCCGCATCCGCGGCTGTGGTCGGCGACCGGAGATCCCGAGACCGCGGCCGAGGTCGGCCGCCGCGGCATGGTGCATGTCCTGGTCCTGCGCGGACCCGAGGGGACAAAGCGCGCCTATGAGGCCCATCGCCGGGCGCGGCGGGAAGCCGGTCTGCCGCCGGTGACGACCGACAATTTCGCCTATGCCGCCTTTGTCTATGTCGGCGACACCGAGGAGGAAGGGCTCAGGGTCGGCAGCAAGCTCTTGTGGTTTCTGAACACCAGCCTCAAATCGGCGCCGCAACATTCGCGCCTCTTGCCGGGCACGGTGCCGCCCGAGCGGGCGCCCGCCAACTACCGCACAAGACCGCGCGCCGCCGGACCCAACCTCGCCGGCGCCGAGAAGGGTGTCGCCTCGGCGAGCGAGAACGCGCGCCGGTTGATGGCGATCGACGCCGAACAGGCCAAGGCGATGGGCATCCTGTTCGCCGGAAACCCGGACAGCGTCACCCGTCAGATCCTGGAGTTCTACGACACAGTCGGCGGCTTCGGGCACCTCTCTATCGTCGGCCGCTCGGGCTTCATGACCCATGCCGAGTCGGAAAAGGGCATCCGCCTGTTCGCCCGCGAGGTCCTGCCGCGGCTTAAGGAGATCAAGCCGATCACGGTCAAGTGAGAGCCACGCAGCCGGCGGAATACCCCCGGCTTGCGCCGGGGTTTTCCGCCCTACCCGGCCCTCGTAGGGCGGAATGCGCGCCGCAATGCGGCGCGCATT